>CAZRPR010000006.1:2107-37959 GCA_964602125.1 uncultured Candidatus Saccharibacteria bacterium | reverse complement strand
CTGTACCGGGGTCAAAGCTAGTGTCTAATGTGCCATTTGTATTGAGACGAGCAATATATTTTCTAGCAACACCATTGTAATTTTCAAACCATCCTCCGATTATAATTTTACCGTCGGATTGGATAGCGAGACTCGAAATGTTATTATCAGCTCCTGTACCGGGGTCAAAGCTAGTGTCTAATGTGCCATTTGTGTTGAGACGAGCAATGCCGTTTCTAGCAACACCATTGTAAGTTTCGAAGTCTCCTCCGATTATAATTTTACCGTCGGATTGGATAGCGATAGAGTAGACAATATCGTATGTTCCCGCACCGGCGAATGCTTTATTGTACAATCCCGAAAAAGCCAGGCCTAAAGTCACAGCTACAAGTGCGAGTGTGAATTGCAATTTTCTGCACATCTTTTTCATTGGTTTAGTTTTTAGAAAAATTATATTTAACCGAAGCCTATCACTAATCTTTTAAAAAAGGAAAAGATCGATAATTAAATAATTAATATTAGTAAAGATTTTCTATTGAACTCTTCATCTAGTAATCCTTATTGTATCAACAGCACCCCGTCCTGAGCTACGTTCCCTCTTTCCCAGCCTTTTTTATATTTTGTCTTACCCTTCTTGTCTTTGTAAGCTACTTTAGTTTGATTTTTGTAACTCATAGCCAGATTATAGCTTCCTCGCCCCCACTTTGCATACTTTAATTCAACCGTAACAATTGAATCAACACCACTTCTTCGCAGTCCCACAACTTTCACCTTCCTCCCACTGAGCCTCAGTGTCACATATTTCTTTTGAGTAAGAGATAAGTTTGTAAAAGTAAAACTTATTCTTTTTTTAGCCTTTTTGCTTAAGCAGAAAAATATTTGGTTTAATCTTGAGCTGGCCAAAAAACCTTTGAGCTGTATTGAATATGTGATTGTGCATGAACTACTTCACTTAATTGAAGAAAAACACAGTGAAAAATTTATGAATCTACTTACTAGCTATTTACCGAAATGGCAAAGTGAGAAAGAAGAATTAAACAGGCTTATCCTATCACATGAGGAGTGGAAGAGTTAAAAAAATATTTAATATAAATACATTAGCTTTACAAAAACTTGCGCTGTTTTGAAAAAATGTGCTATTTTATATTCAGTGGTGTTTTCATTTTGGAGACAAATAACCCAAAGTTAATGGTCACAAGTAAATAGAAAAGAGCGAAATTATTGACCGAAGATGAACGGGTGGGTTATTTTATGTTAGAAAATTTGGACAACAGTATTATAAAAACCGCCAAAGTAAAGTATAGGCTTTATCAATTTAAGCATATTTTACCTGGCGGTTTTTTATTTTGTGCAGAAAACAGTCACTTTCTCATATAATAAACTAATTATTAAACACGACACAACAATGGAAAGAGCAATTGGCAACAAAAATTTCAATCCAAGACTGGATGAAATGGGCAGGGTGAAAATCGGAGATATGTCCTTCTCAACAGATATAATGGCTGTTGGAGATTTGGTTTATCCCAGATACTACCTGCCCCCTTATCGTTGGACTAAGGAGCACGCAATCATAAGGTTCGGAGAAGTCGGCTGCAGGTTGGATATCTCTCCAAGATATCCATTTGTTATAAACTGCAACTCCCACCGATATAGAATAATGATAGGCCCTTACAGCTATTGGATGATGGCGCAAAAAATGATATCTCCATATATCCTGGTCCATGCTATCTGCGTCAACATTTTTACGGAAGAATTAGAAAAAAAGCTGGCGGACAGACTGGAAAAAATCATTGCTGAAAACAACGGAAAAAGCTACTGGGAGAATCTTGCGGTGGTATTGAAGGAATTTAAGAAGCTCAAAAAAAAGACCTGTTACGAAGAATATTAGAAAAGCGTAAAAAGACAATTAGTAAAGAGTAAAAGTAAATAGGCATAGGAAAGAGGCAGGAGGTAAGAGAATTATTAAAATTCTTAATCTTACCAAAATGTCTAAAGACGGTAAAAAAGGCCTAATGATAGGCGATAAGAAACTAAAAGTAGAGTATGTAAAAATCAGCTCTTTGAAACCAAGCACCTATAATCCCAGAAAATGGAATGAGCAGGCGGAAGAAAAATTAAAAGAGAGTATTAAGAGGTTCGGGCTAGTTGACCCATGCGTGGTCAATTGTGCTAAGGGGCGTGAAAACATAGTTATCGGCGGCCACTTCCGATTGGCGATGGCAAAGAAAATGGGATTTACGAAAATACCTGTCGTCTATCTCAACATTCCTGACATCAAAAGAGAAAAAGAACTCAATTTAAGGCTCAATAGAAATACGGGAGAATGGGATCTTGAGATCCTCAAGTCTTTTGATATCGAACTGCTTCTGGACGTGGGATTTGATGATTCTGATTTAGGAAAAATTTGGGATGACGCCTTAGAAACGGAAGATGACGGATTCGATCTGGAAAAAGAAATTTCCGAGATTAAAATTCCCAAAATCAAGTTGGGAGATTTATATCAATTAGGCAGACACAAACTCGTTTGCGGTGATTCCACCGACCAGGCAGTCATCTCAAAACTAGTGGGGAAAGAGAAAGCTACAATGCTTTATTGCGACCCGATATATAACATTTCCCTTGATTACAACAAAGGAATTGGCAACAAGGGAAAGTACGGCGGGAAGACAAAAGATAACCTGAGTCGAAAGGAATACGCCTCTTTTTTAACAAAAACACTCACAAACGGCCTAAATTCAGCTCAAAAAGACTGCCACGTCTTTTATTGGTGCGATCAGAATTATGTCGGTCTGGTGCAGGGGATGTTTCGCAAAGCTGGGCTTAATAACAAGCGAGTGTGTTTGTGGATTAAAAATAACTTTAATGTCACTCCGCAGACGGCTTTTAATAAAGCTTATGAGCCTTGTGTTTACGCCGTAAGAGGGAATCCCTATTTGGCGCCGAATATTAATAATCTAGGCGAGATTCTTAACAAAGAAATAAGCGTCGGCAACCGAACGATTGATGACATTCTGGATTTGTTTGACATTTGGTTGGTAAAAAGACTGCCAGCGCAGGAATACGAACATCCCACCCAGAAACCGCCGACCCTTCACGAAAAACCGCTCAGGAGATGCACTAAGCAGGGAGACATTGTGATTGATCTGTTCGGAGGATCAGGTTCAACAATGGTCGCCTGCGAGCAGATGCAGAGAGTCTGCTTTACGGTTGAGATAGATCCAGTGTTCTGTGATTTAATAGTCAAGAGATATGAGCTTTTAACAGGCAAGAGTGCTCAATTAATCAACTAAATTTAATGCAATGGAAAAAGATTTAATTAATTCGGGAGATATTTTCCAACTCGGAGACCATTTTTTGGCTTGCGGCGATTCGCGAGATTCGGAACTGGTGAAAAATCTGCTCGGAGAAAATGAGATCACCGCAGTTTTGAATGATATGCCATACGGCGTAGCTTATGTGGAAGGGAAAAAAGGATTCTTTAAAGAAAAAAGAGATAGAAAAATTATTCAAAACGACCAGGTGCAAAGCGAGGAAGAATATCAAAAGTTTACTGCAGATTGGATTGAGGCGATTAAGCCATATTTAGCAAGCAGCAACACTTTTTACATCTTTAACTCCGACAAGATGCTTTTTGCCTTGCGGGAAGGGATGAAAAAAGCTGGCTGTAAATTCGCCCAGTTACTCATTTGGGTGAAAACTCATGCGGTCATCGGCCGAATGGATTATCTTCCCCAGCACGAGCTGATCGCTTACGGCTGGGTGGGTAAACATAAATTTCGAAAATCCAAAGACAAAAGTGTTTTGGTTTGTCCTAAACCCAGTAAAAGCAAGGAGCACCCTACCATGAAACCTGTGGGACTGCTTCGTAGATTAATTCTTAACAGCACAAAAGTTGGCGATGCAGTTTACGATGGATTTGGAGGGTCAGGACAAACCCTTTTAGCCTGCGAGCAGACCAAGAGAAAATGTTTTATGGTGGAAATCGATCCTGAGTATTGCCGAGTGATTATTAGAAGGTTTGAGAAACTCACTGGCAGGAAAGCAAAGAGAGTTATTAATCCAGTAATAGAAGATCATGCAACAGAAGAATAATTTAACCGATGATAGAACGGCGATTCTTAAAAAGATGCTTTTGAAAAAGCTTCGAGAAGTTCCGATCGTCCAGGCCGCCTGCAAAAAGATTGATGTTGGCAGAGCTACTTATTACCGCTGGAGAAAAGAAGACCAGCAGTTTGCCGAAAAAGCCGACCAGGCTCTTCATGAAGGAGTAAAGACAATAAACGACATTGCCGAATACAGCATTATTTCGGCTATCGGAAACAAAGATATGTCAGCGAGTAAGTTCTGGCTCAAGCATCGGCATGAAGCCTACAAGACCAGAGTGGAAGTTACAGAGAAAAGTAATGAATCAAGAGAATTAACTAATGAGCAAGAAGAAGCGGTCCGGAGGGCCCTTCTTCTTGCGGGATTAACTGTAAAACGTAATGACACCAGCAAAAAAAAGCATTCCTAGTCTTTTAATAAAGGACCAAAACGTAAGAGTGAAAACGGTTACAAAAAGCCACTTATGGTTTTTCCACACCTATTTTTCCCATTACGTGAAACATAAGACGGCTCCATTTCAAAAGGAAATGATTTCCATAACAGAAGACGATGCGATTAGGAGAGCGGTGATAGTAGCTTTTAGGAATTCAGCTAAGTCGACAATTTTTACTTTATCCTATCCGATTTGGGCAGTACTCAGCGGCAGGTGTAAATTCGTTCTAATCCTTAGCCAGAACCAAGAGCAAGCAAGGCTGATGCTAAAGCACATCAAGATGGAGTTGGAGGGGAATGACCTGCTAAGGAAAGATTTTGAGCCGTTCCGCCATGGTAAGGGAGACTGGGGAGCAAGCTCGATTATCCTTTCGAAGTACGGGGCAAAAATAACGGCAGCTTCAAGCGAACAAAGTATTAGGGGAATCAGACACGGAGAACATCGACCAGATCTCATAATCTGTGACGATATTGAAGATTTGGCTTCGATTAAAAACAAAGAAGGAAGAGACAAAACTCACAATTGGCTGACCGGGGAAGTGATTCCGGCCGGAGACAAAGATACTAAGATAATTATTGTTGGGAACCTTCTCCATGAGGATTCAACGCTGATGAGATTGGAAAGAGATATCAAGGATGAAAGCTTTAACGGTATTTATAGAGAATATCCTCTGCTGGATGAAAATGGCAAGTGTTTGTGGCTGGGAAAATTTCCCGACAAAGAAGCCATTGAATTAGCCAAAAGCAAAGTTGGAAGCGAGCAAGCCTGGTATCGAGAATACCTTTTAACAATCTTGCCTGACAATGATCGAGTTATTCAAAGAGATTGGATTAAAAAATACGACAAGCTTCCCAACCCGAGAGAGGGATACCGCTTTACCGCTATTGGTGTTGACTTGGCCATTTCTCTGAAAGACACAGCTAATTACACGGCTATCGTTGTCGCTCACGTTTATGGTTACGGCGATGAAATGCAAATATACATTGAACCTAGTCCGATAAATAAAAGGCTAACGTCTCTCCAAACCCAGGAGAAGATTATTAATATTGCAGAGAGGTTACGAAACTCGGGATATTTACCCCATATCTTCGTGGAGGATGTGGGATACCAAGGAGTAATGGTTGAGATGCTCAGAAATAAAGGGTTTAAAACCGAAGGAGTGATGGTCCATGGCCAGGACAAAAGAGCCCGGCTCTCAATGGTTTCAGCTTTGGTTCAATCAGGGAAAGTGTTCTTCCCCGAAAAAGGAACAGAAATTTTGATTGACCAGCTGGTGAATTTTGGAATCGAAAAGTATGATGATTTGGCTGACGCTTTTTCAATTAATCTTACCGAGATTCAGAAAAGAGCCAAAAAGCCTGTGGCTGGGGTATTGATTACAGCTCAATAAGAATTAAATGTTTGAATTTTATTTTTTTACAAAAAAAGTTCACTTAATTCCAGTCTACATCGAGTTTGTAAGTGTTAAAGGGCGTATTTCCTATCAAACCTATCTCAAATGGGGACTTCTTTCCGGGACTCAAGGGAGTATTGGCAGTATCACCCGCATAAGTAAAAGAAGTGTCTACTACCTTACCATTCGTGTCATAAAATGTTGCCGTAACTTTTACAAAAGAAACGGAAGAACTTCCATTATTTTGAACTTCTCCTACTATACTAGTGTTTCCGTAAACTTTTTTAACACTATGGCTAAGGATATCTATTTTTGCTTTTTTACTTGTAGAATCATTATTAACTTTATTTATTCCACTATTACTAAAATCCGATCTCTTGAAACCACTGTCTACATTGTTCTCAACATCGTTATTTGAATTAAATTCCCTTATAAAAATAAGGATAATGATAAGAACAATTATCGAGAGAGGTATTCCACAACCTACCGCCTTAATTCCTTGTTTTATTTCAGATTGCATTTCTTTTTAGTGAAAAATTAAAATATAGAAAAAACGATTGATAATACTATCCAACCCAAGATCCCTATTGCCAAAAGATGTTCCCCGAACTTCTTAGCCGGCCTATCAGGTTTTGTAAGGTATACAATGCCCAAGATAATTCCTATAATAGGTAGAATAAAAGAAAGAATTGTTAAAGAAGTATATGAAGGATTGTTCTTTATATTAATTTCAGGTCCATCTTGTTTCATGTAAGAGCTAAGATCTCTTCCACAATGTTTGCAAACGATGGCTTCTGTTTTTATTTTTTCCGCGCAATAAGGACATTTCTTAACCTGATTAGGGACTTCTTCTTTTTTCATATATTTAGTTTAATTATTATTTATCAAAAAGTTATCTCAATAAGCTCTAATAACAACCGCTGTCTATATATTCACCCCAAGTCCTTTGATTGAGTGGACCTTTTTCATATTGACTCTCTTTCAAATTAAGCATAACAGTCCAGTAATTAGTTGGACCATTCATATTCCATGGCGTTTTTAAACCATCCTCTGATCCAACACTTGTTTTTAATTGCCCCCAAGAAGTAAATTTCACTCGTGCAATTTTATCTTTCACTAAATCATCCGTGTATAGTTTTTTCATTATTTCATACCCTGTTTGTTTGGCATAATAGCAATCAGCAATGTACCCTGGGCCAGCATTAACTATTATTTCGTAAGGGGGTGGTGTGTTATTCTTGGCAAAATTCTGTTTTATATCCCATACACTTACTTCTAACTTGTCTCCAATATTTTTAACAATGGAATTGATTTTATCTACCGAAGTTTCTTCTTTTTTTGTATCAACATTATCTTTTATTTCATCAGCTGTTTCGAACGGATTCTTTACTTCGGTTTGTTTTTGATCCGGTTGATTAGATTCATTTAGAATAGACCTGCCAGTTACCCATCCTTCAACTGGAAAGCTTGGATCAGCATCAATATTCCATTCGCTCTCGGGCCGCTCCTCCATCGCTTTTTTTCTGGCGGCAAAAGTGGTAGGTAAAATAGAGACCTTGCCCACCGATGACTTGATGCGATAATAAACAATTCCTTCAACAGTCTTAATTTCCAAGACTTCAACTTTAGTACCATCAGGCACAGTTCCTATGGCCATGATGTTTCCACCTGTTCCAGCTCCATTCCAAATATTTATATCTTGTACAAGTATTTTTCCTGATTTATCTCTAAGGGATAAAATAGCTTCTTTTTTTGCGGGTTCTGTTTTATTTTCTTTTGCGTTGATGTTATTTCCATTTTTATTGTCTTTTTCGAATGGATTCCTTACTTCGGTTTGTTTTTGATCCGGTTGATTAGATTCAGAAGATTGTTCATTTTCTGACTTTATCCCAGCTTGTTTTTCGGGATAATAAACAAATTTATAATCAATACTTTTTTTTGTCTTACCGTCTTTGAGTATTTCCATATATACAATATTCTCTCCCTCGGTAAGATTTAATGCCACTTGAAACTCACCTTTATCATTTGCTTTTACTTCTTGCAGAAAATTGCTATTTTGGTAAACCCTTACATTCTCATTAGCACCAACATTGTAACCAGGAACATTTAGGTTTGACTGACGAAATTCTTTCGATAAACCCATTGATCTTAGCATTGGTACGCCTCTTGATCCGATATAACCTATCACGCATAGCCCTAGGAACATAACAAATATAATGAGGATCCAGTATCTTATTTTTTTGTACCATTTCTTTTTAGTTTGATTCGGCGAATTCTGGTTTTGATTGGCCGATTTTTCCATTTAAATGATTTAAAAATAAAAAAAGCTACAGAATATTCAGTAGCGTGAGACAAAGCTTGATGATGGGGTACGAAACTTTCCTTACATTGGCTCGATGAATTTTTTTCTCCATCTGTTTCCTGATTAAATATTTGTTAATATTCTTGACTCAGAAAACAAAAAAGGTCCCCTGAGCCGGCGACGAAACCTTTCGGAATCGTCCTATATCCTTTCGGACATAGACCTCGTTGATGAGCGCCGGTCTACAGGAGACCGTTTCTATCAACGAGGTTTTGATGCCATGCCTACGCCCGAAGACGTAAGTTTAGGCGGCCAAATTGTAGCTATAATATAGTATAGGAATTAGAATCAGGGAAATCTTTAGGGATGGTTTTTTAGGGTAATTTTAAGATTAGCATTTTAGCAAATGTTCAAGAGGATATTGAGAATAGCGGGCTTTTGGCCTTGACAAACTTAAGGGTTGCGTCATTCCTTGTGTTAAAGATAGATAATAATTAACAAAAAAACACATGAATGTCGCTACTCAACAGATCCAAAATATAGCTCCCAGCTATCAACCGGTAAAACAAGAAGTAGTAAATTACTGCCTTTACGCACGGAAAAGCTCTGAATCTGAGGAAAGACAGATACTATCAATCGATTCGCAGATCAAAGAAATGCTGAATCTAGCTGAGCGGGAAAACCTAAATATCGTTAATATCAAGCGGGAATCCCATTCAGCCAAAGAAACCGGAAAAAGACCAGTCTTTAACGAGATTGTGGAAGAAATCCAGCAAGAGAAATTCAACGGGATCCTCACCTGGGCACCGGATCGTATATCAAGAAACGCCGGAGATCTGGGGAAAATAGTTGACCTTATGGATAGCGGAGCATTAAAAGAAATCCGGACTTACGGGCAAAGATTCACTAATTCTCCTAATGAGAAGTTCCTTCTGATGATATTGGGTTCTCAGGCTAAATTAGAAAACGATAATCGAGGAATTAACGTAAAAAGAGGACTCCGAGCTAGATGTGAAATGGGGTTATGGCCGACTGTCGCTCCGCTAGGATACCTCAATCAAAAACATATGGACAAAAAATGCCAAGTTATCCAAGATCCCCAAAGAGCGCCGGCCATCAGAAAAATATTTGAAAAAGTAGCCCATGAACATTATTCAGGCAGAAAGATTTACCACTGGCTCAGGTATGAACTCAATTTCTACACCAGGGGTAACAAACCACTGACACTGGCCGGTGTCTATCGAGTATTGGATAACCCCTTTTATTACGGAATATTTGAATATCCAATCAAGGGTGGTAACTGGTATACCGGAAAACATGAACCCATTATTACCCAGGAACTCTTCGAAAAAGCTCAAGCGTGGTTGAAAAGAGACAAAATCGTAAGGCAAAACCATGAATTTTCCTTTACTAAACTCTTCACCTGCGGCCATTGCGGATCGGGTATATCAGCCGAAGAAAAATACAAACTGCTTAAAGACGGCACTCATGCCAAGTACATCTATTATTCCTGCTCAAGGGCTAGGGATCGACATTGCAAAAACAAGTATATTCGGGAGGAAGATTTAATTACGGAACTGCTAAAAATTATCGATAAAATGGATATTAACGAGCTGGGAATGAGGCAAAAACTGGAAGATGAGATTACCAGATTCAATATTTTTCAAAGATCGGTTATGGGAGAAAGTTTTGAGATAAAGACTAGTAAAGAAACAAATATTCGAAATTACGCTAAATATCTACTTAAAGAAGGAGCGGTTTCGGAAAAAAGGGAATTGCTGGGAAATTTGAGATCGAAGATAATTTACAAAGATAAGAAACTAAAACTAGTGGCTTAAACTTAAATAAGCCGGGAAAAGAAAAAAGACAACAATTATTGCCATTATTGCCTTTTTCATTTGTAACCAAAATTGCCCAAACATAGCTTCAATACTGCAGGCGTGTGAGTCTGCACGATACAAAATTGTAGATGCGGAGAGGCAGGGATTCGAACCCTGGGTGCCTTGCGACACATCTGATTTCAAGTCAGACGCACTAGACCACTATGCGACCTCTCCATCTTCTTTTTCTAGCTTGTTTTTTTTCTTCTGTCGATAAAATTTATCTGTTTCTACTTGGTCGATAGGTGAACATTCTAACTGAATTTAAAAGTGGTAGGAAGTCAGTAACAAAATTAAACAAAGCGGCTCCCTCTGGCCCAATCATCTTACTGAAGACTAAAAATAAACCGGCCGAGTTTACAAAGCCCCAAATCCAAAAGTCTTGGCGAGAAATTCGATTAACTTTTTTACTTAGCTCAAAAGCTTCGGCTACTTTTGAAAAATCATTTTTCATCAGAGCGATGTCTGAGGCTTCAACAGCCGTGTCGGCGCCAGCCGCCCCCATAGCGATGCCAATGTCGGAAGCGGCTAGGGCAGCTGCGTCATTAACTCCATCTCCAACCATAACAACCTTGCTTTTTTGACTGAGATATTTTTTAACGTAAGCCACTTTTTCTTCCGGAAAAAGATTAGCGTGGAAGGAAGTGACTCCCACTTCAGAAGAAACTTTCTTTGCGACTCGTTCGTTATCTCCCGTCAGCATTATAATTTCTTTGACTCCAAGAGACTTTAATTTTTCTACAGTTTCTTTAGCTTCCGGTCTGACTTCGTCCTCCATCAAAATTAATCCGATCAGTTGTTTGTTGAGGGCAAGATAAAGGATGCTGCCATTAAAATTTTTTATCGCTTTTGCTATTAGTGATTTTTCTTCTTTTTCGATCTCAACCTTTTTTTCTTTAAGAAAATCAATTTTGCCACAAGTAATAACTTTGTTTCTCAAAAAAGCCTGAGAGCCTTTACCCGGATATTCTTTGAATCTGGATGATTTTGTGAATCGAATTCTTTTTTTTTCTGCAGATGCTATTATAGTTTGGGCGATTGGGTGGTTAGAAAAAAAATCGGCACTGGCAGCTAAGGAAATAATTTCCGCTTCTTCGTGATTTTTTAGGGGAACTATTTTTTTAACTTTTAATTTCATTTTGGTTAGGGTGCCGGTCTTGTCGACAATAACTGTTTTAGCACTATTTAAGGCTTCTAAAAAAGCGCCGCCCTTAATAATAATTCCTCTTTTAGCGGCCGAAGCGATACCGGCAGAGAAGGCCATCGGAATAGCTATGGCAATGTCGTCGGCGCACGTCACAAGAAGAACAGAGAGAACAAGACTTAGATCTTTGGTGACGACATAAATTAATATAGCGACGACAAAAGTGATTATAATATAGCGACCGGTAAATTTTTCAATAGTTGTTTCGATGGTAATTTTACCTTTTTGGGATTCTTCCACAAGTTTGATTATTTTTTCAAAAGTAGTGTCTTTACCAACTTTTTCTGCTCGAATAACCAGTGAGCCCGATATGTTGAGAGTAGAACTTAGAACTTTGTCCCCCACTTTTTTGTCAGCCGGCAATGACTCTCCAGTCAAAGAAGACTGGTCGATTTGAGCCTGACCGCTTTCAACTATTCCATCGACGGGAATTCTGTCACCAAGCTCTACTACTATTAAATCTCCCTTACTTATTTCATCAGGAGTTTTTTCGATAATTTTTTTGCCGATTTTTACTTTAACCTTTTCCGGTCTTAGTTTTAGAAGGCTTTTGATGGCATTTCGACCTCGCGTTTGAACATAACTGTCGAATATTCTAGCAGAGGTTAACATTAAATTAATAAAAACCGCCGAAGCCCAATATTGGTTAAGAATAGAGACAATCAGAGCAATGGAAGCTAAAAGGTCAACTGTTATTTTTTTGTTTTTTAGCGAACGATAGGCACTCAAAATCACGGGCAAGGTGGCCACGCTAGCAAAGAAAGCTAATAAAGCTGAATCGAAACCGGAAGAAAGAATTTTTGAGTAGTGAGTAATCAGAGCAATTACTAAAAAAATCAATAAAGCTACTTCGGATTTAGGTAGGGCCGATTTGTTATAAATTGTTCGAAATTTATCTTTTGCTGTATGGATTTTTTTCATCTTCTTTATTTTTGGGATTTTTCTTTATTTGCGTTTATGCAAATTAAATTGAGGCGGTTCTTGGAATCAAGTAGCGGTTTTAGAGAAACTTCGTCGATGGAGCTATTTTTTGTTTCATATTCAAACGGATTGTCTAGATCTTTTATAAATCTGATCATGTAAACAAGAATAAAGCTAACAAAGGAAACAAAAAAAATACTTTCATAAAATGGATCCATTTTTATAAAAATTAATCCGGCTACAAGGACGAAGGTAATTATTTCAGATATGGCGTAGCCGGTGGCAAGAAAGGAGGTTTCTCTTATGGTATGAATTCTGTTGACTATTTTTCTGATTGTATTTTGCTCTTGTTTCATACGAACAATGAAGTTGGCCTGAGTCTGCTTCTCGAAAACCAAAAAGTCTTTATTAAAATCAAACAAAGCCCCCATTATTTTGTCGGTTTTCTCTTTTTTATGTAACCAACTAATCAAGGCTTCGTTGAAATTTAATAGTTTTAGCAGGAAATTTTTCGCTTCAGTGCTCTTATTGTTTTCGTAAATAATAGAACCCTCATCGGCCATCGCTTCAATACTAGCGGAGAGATCACCTGGTAATTTTTCACTCTCTTTATAATCAACTAGCGTTCCAGACAGGAGAAATCCAATTAAAAAAATATTAGCCGATATGATGGCGGTAAAAAGTGAGTTCAGGCTTAAAAATTCATATCCAAGCTGATGAATACCGAATTTAACTAAAACAATAAAAATTATTAGAGGCAAAGTTCTGAGGGCAAGCTTCCAGCGAGAGTGAATGGGAATGTTTTTTGTGATTTTTCCAAGCATTTTTTTCTTCAAATAGGTTAGGTGAACAAACTTTATTGTAAAACCTCTTTATTCCTGCGTCGATTTGGGATTTTGTTTAGATTAAAATTGTTAAGCTAATTAAGTTCCGCTTTTTTGACTTCGATATTCTGACCAAAAAATTTACTACCCAATTTTTGAAAGTTTTCCGTTAGATCGGTGGAGAAGAAAATTCGACTTCCCTTCTTGCTTAATTTGGACTCAATTTCCGGATGGCGTTTCAGATAATCCTTTAATTTTTCCGCCACGATTTCCGCTTCGGAAATTATCTTTATTTTCTCGCCGACTATTTTTTTAATCTGATTTTTGAGGATGCCATAGTGGGTGCAACCCAGAATTAAGGTATCTATTTTTTGCTTCATTAAAGGATTTAGATATTTTTTGAGTATAATCGGAGTAATTTTTGAATGGTGTTCCCCTGCCTCAACAATCGGGACCAAAAGTGGACAAGCTTTTTGAAAAACTTTTATTTTCGGGTTGATTTTTTTCAACTCTCGCTCGAAAGAACCCGATTTGACTGTGCCCTCTGTGGCCATGACGCCCACTCTTAGATTTTTAGTCTTTTCTCCAGCCGATTCCGCTGCCGGAATAATCACGCCAAGCACTCTTTTTTGAGGAAATTTTTTGGGCAAAAGTTCTTGTTGTATCTTTCTAATTGCATCGCTGGAAGCGGTGTTGCAGGCAAAAACAATCAATTCGCATTGTCTCGAAAAGAGAAAATTAACAGCTTCGACGGAAAACTCATAGATCACATCTTTGGAACGAGTGCCGTAAGGCGTTCGGGCGGTATCGCCCAGATAAACAAAATCGTAATCTGGTAATTCTTTAACAATATGTCGCATAATATTCAATCCGCCGAAACCGGAATCAAAAATACCGATGGATTTATTTTTTGTTTTCATCAGTAAGAATATAAAAAGTAATAAAATTGGCTGTCTCAATGACTTTTTCAGTTTAACACTCTATTTTTAAGAATAAAAATTGGTCCCCTGCCCTTCTCAATAATAACGAGTTTGATTTTTTAATAAAAAAGCGATAGAAAGAACAAGTAAGTTTGGGGCGTAGCCAAGTGGTAAGGCAGCGGCCTTTGGAGCCGCCATTCGTAGGTTCGAGTCCTACCGCCCCAGCCAATTTCCAGTTTTTTGGTATTCGACTATCCCTTGAAAGGGATTTTTTAGCTCATAGACAAGCTTTCTGCCTCTAAGCTCTAAGTTCTTAAGTACAAATTTGAGAAGTTGAGTTTTTTCTTCTGGTTCAGAACTTTGGAAGATTTCCCAAGCTCTGTTGGACAGGTCTAGCACTCTGCTGGCCGTAATATAGAAGTTTATGTCGGCTTTATTATGTTCTTCGTACTGAATCATTAAATCTTGTTTCTCTGAATCGTATTCTTTCACTTTCTTGTCATAGTCTTCCGTAGTAATACGTCCGTCCAATCTATCGTCATACATGACTTTCAGTCTTCTATCGATATTCTCGAGCTTATTTTTAATAGTTCTCAAGCTTTGTTCGTAAAACTTTTTTTCCGATTCGTGAGTTCTTCTCAGTTCGTCTTTCAATTTATCCACGACTGAGTCTTCCAGCTTTATACTCTTAAACACTTCCGCTATTTGATCGACAAGCTCCTTTTCTTTGATGTTGGTAACATTCTTACAATTACCACCGTAGTTGGTGCATCGATAATAAACAAGGACGTTTTTCTTTATTTTGGTGTAAGGGCTAACGGTATATCCGCAATCAGAACACTTGAGTAATCCTCGAAAAATATAAGGTTTGTTGGTTCTTTTGAATCTTTGTCGGTTATAGCTGTTAATGACTTCTTGCACTTTATTAAATAGATAGCGAGAAATTATAGGGTCGTAGTTGTGAGGATATAATTGTTTCTTAACTCGCATTGTTCCATAATAAAAGGGATTTTTCAGAATTTTTTCCATTTGGCTGGTGGCTATCGGCTCCCCAGTTTTTGTGCCTTTCAGCCCTTGCTTTGCCATTTCTTTTGTTAGTGTTTTCATTGAATATTTACCGCTGGCATATAATTCAAAAAGTTTTTTTATTAAAAATGCCCTGCTCTCGTCGACCACGATTGATTTCTTATCATTCTCTAGATCGATGTTTTTATATCCCAGCGGAGCTTTCCCAATCCATTCGCCATTGCGTAATTTCTGCTCGTAAGCTCTCTTTACGTTGTCGCTGATAGCATCGGAATAATATTTAGCCAGACCAAGACTCATTCCGAATTGAAATTTCTCAACGGCCGACATGTTGTTGCTTATAACCTGACCATCTGAAGCAAAATGTAATTCAATTTCATCGGCAATAGCTTTTTCGTAGAGCAACGAAACCCTTTTATCGAAAACATTTCTTGATAATCTGTCCACTTTATCAAAGCAAACTGCGATTTTCTCTTTTGAGCCTTTAAGATGCTCGAGAATCTTATCAAACTCGTCCCGCTTGGTCTTGTAGGCACTTTCATCGAAGCTAAAAGTTTTTACAATCTCAAAGCCTTTTCTTTTGCAATAGCTCTTCAAACGCTCAACTTGAGCGGGTAGAGAGTTCCCTGCTTCCCTTTGCTCTTCGGTTGATACTCTGGCGAGGATTATTGCTTTCATAAATTATATTTTAAAAATCCAAAATCTTTATTTCCAAGCCAATATTTTTCATATTTTTCACTTACATTGTTTACGTCTTGAGCTACAAGTTTTAAATCGAAAGTTATTTTGAAATTCTTATATTTGAAGACTTTGGCTTTGCCATTTTCTGAAAATAATTTTTCAAATTCATCCACTTTGTTTTGATAATCTGCGTTAGTGGTACCTTTTGGGTCTATGAAAATGATTCTATAATTATTGTCTTTTTTAATCCAGAAGATGAAGTCTGGAAAAAATTTCCGATAAATATTTTCTTTTTTGTAAAAATATGGAAGATGAAAGGAATCTAGATTCTGATCGAGCTTACTAAACATCCAATCACAGTCAGGTTTGTTTGACTCAAGATGTTTTTCTAAGTTTTTAATAAAAGTTACTTCACTGGTCACTTCAATAACATGCTTGATATATTCTATTTTTTCCTTTTCTGAATAGATAATGGGTAAATAATAATGTTCGGCAATCTTTTTTATTTTAAGATCTTTGAAGCTTGATTCCGATTTATTTCTATCGACAGCCTTAATTCTTCTTTTATATTCTTCTCTACTGATTTTTCCTTTATCGAAAAGCTCGTCTATGTCCGATTCTTTAATCTCTTCATAATTGCCGACCTTTTCAATCTCATCTTTAAAAACTTGCAGATCAGAATCACTAAAATTAATAACTTTTATGTGTTTAAAGTGTATTATTTCATCGGCAACCTCTTTAATTCCCGACACAAATTTATTTTTAACAGAAACATGGCTTGTCATTGTTTGCAAAAGCAAGTCCATATCGCTATAGATATTCTCTTCCTTGATTTGAAAAAAAGCATTGTTTTTTATTTCTTTTAGCAAAAATTCGAGGTCTTTTTGAGGTATGCCAGTTTTAACAAGCAAGGTGTTTGTGTCAAAAGATTCGAGATAGTTTTTAAAACGCTCCAAACTTTCCGCTTCTATATTAAATTTGGCAATTTTTCCTCTCGTTTTCTCATCTTCATACACAGGAATAAGTAAATCAAAAGGTTTTTTCTTGTTTTCAAAAAGTGATATTTCTACTTCGTCGGTGTTTTTTTCGTTTTCCACGGTTTCTATAATTGCCTTAACGGCATTTTTATCAGTTGCAAAAACGAACAATGTTTCAAGTAAAATATTTTTATCTGCATGATTTTGAGGCAGTCTCTTTCTCTCGCCTTTGAATGGTTCGATTCTAATTCCTCTTCCAATTCCTTGTAAAACGAACTTTTTAGCGTCTTGCTTCCCTATATTTATCATGCTAATAACATTGGGACGATTGCTATCCCAACCTTCATAGAAACTCCTACTTCCTAAGAGCAAATTTATATCTTCACTGTCGTTAATCTCTTCAAAGAATTTCTTGTTGTAAAAACCTTTCACAACAGCATAGCCATCTCCTAACTGTTCTTTTTTAAATTTACCTGCATCTCCAATTTTAATAAGAGCAAAAGGCTTTTCGCTGTTTTCTGATTTTAAAATGATTTCTTTGCCTTTTTCTCCTTCGATGAGCTCTATTTTGCCTTGATCTGAAGCATTAAAAACCATTTCGAAAATGTCTTTAGGCTTCAGCTCTCTCAAAATATCCTTTTCAAAATAAAGTTTTTCTTCTCCGAAAACATAAGAGATATGGTTTTGGAGATCAATTAAAATATCTTCTTTAGCCTCTTTAAATAATTGCTCATCAGTTTTTCCGATAGCGATTTCTTCTAGCTTATTAAAAAGGATGAGTAAATCGGCGTCGTTTGTGTTAATCGAATTGACCAAGGCTATCATTAGCGGATGGTGATAAGTTTTTTCTTTTTTAGCTTTTTTAACGATAGAAAAAGTTATCAGAGCTTTCATTACTTGTTTTTGTTTTTCTCTTTCACTAAAATCGTCTTTCTCTTTGTTGAAATCAAAATACGATTGGCTAAGATATAGATTCTTTCCATAGCCTGCTAGAATAAATTTTTCAAGGTTAAAATTATAGCAAGTCGTAAGATAATCTATGCTATCGGTAAAAGTCGCCGAGAAGTTGAAAGAAAATCCATTTTTGCTTAAAATAGAAACATAATCTTGCATTAGTGAGTCCTCTTTTCCTCCTCTATGTGCTTCATCTAAGAATACATACCAATTACCGTTATTTTCATAACTTTTATAATCAAGAATGCTCTCTTTTCTCTCGTTTCTAATTAAATCACTTCTGTAATAATAGATTTTAATACTGTTATTAAAGGCAAAGCCTTGTTTGTCGTCCTCATACTTTTTCAAATTAATAAGTTCAAGGCGTCTTTCTCTTCCCTTATTAAACTCATCGACTTCTTTGCCAAATTGTTTTATAAGGTCTTCGCGAGGGAGCAAAAGCAAGATCTCTTTTTTGTCTAGTAATCCTTGCGATTGGAGATAGTCCAAAAGTTCAATAGTCTTTATTAAGACAAGGCTTTTACCACTCCCTGTTGCCATCCAAAAACAGGCACGATTCATAAAATTCGCTCCTGAAATATATTCGTCATTTCCATCACCGAAAATTTTGAAATGATTTTGGAAGAGCGAAAATCTGCTATTTATTTTATCGTTTTGTCTATCCGTCCTGCTTGCAAATTTATTTACGGAAAAACTTTTATTATCCAACCCATACTGTTTATATAAATCGAATAAATGTTTTTTCCTGTCTTCGTTTTCTTTTTTCTCTCCAAAATATTCATGCAACACTTTGGTAATATTTTTAAGAGCGTTTATTTGGTATTCGTAGAGATTTTTGGCGTCGGAAAACTTGCTCAAGTTTGGCAAACACCATAGTCCTAAGTCATCATAGCTTTTTTCCTCGATTATTTTTTCTAAAGTATTTTTCATAGTTATTCTCGTCAAGCTAAAATTATTTACCCCACCAAAGCAAGGGTTTAAGCAGTCTCACAAAGGCCAGTTTTTCTTCGTTGGTCATATTCTTATAATCGATCTTGATTTCTCTTTCACTATAATTCTTACTTTCCTCTTCCCCTTCTTGCAAAATAACACTTGTTTTTGTGATTTTTTTTATTGGTAATCCAAGCAAGTTTGAAATGGTTTCGGCGAAATCAATGTTTGGATAGAGCTTATCAAAATTTATTTCCAATTCGTCTTTCTTCACTTCCAAAACATTGGCAAATTTTTGATCAGCGTAAAAAGCATATTGTTCGAAAGGTTTGCGATTATCAAAAATACTGTTTGGAGAGCTATCTTTATATTTCATATTGCGAAGAGTATCTTCGTATTGCTCGAGGGAGTAATATTTAAAGAAACCACCGCCCTGCCAATCTATGTCTTTTGATAAATGAGGTCTTCTCGCTTTATCAATGACAGTAATCTTTTGATCTCCGTACAATACCCACTTCATTCTTCCGAGAATACCCATTTTTCTTTCTTTGTCTTGAGTATAAAATTCGTTAAAATGTTGTCCTAGTTCAATACCTAAATATTTTCTATTAAGCTTGTGAGCTACAGCAAAAGAAGTTCCGAGCCCCCCAAAAAAATCTAAGATGTAATCTTTCTGGTCAGTTGTGGATTGGAAAACTCTTCTAATTAAATTTTCTGGTTTTTGAGAAGAGCTGAAAGCAAAGCTTTCACTCACTCTCATTTCGGATTGAGTAAAAGAAAATATGTCATTCCATATATCACCAACGGGAAATAATTTTTCATTAACGTTGATTTGCTTTCTAACTAAATTATTATTTTCCCAGCATTCAATAAAATAATTAAAGTCTTCAATTTTCTGTGGTCTTTCTACATCTATTTTTTTTTCTGCGATAAGATCGAGCCATCCTATTCCTAGCCCTGTTGTGTTTCTGTTTGGTTTCCACAATTTGTTGAATTTATAATTTTCATTTCTACAGAAGAATATGGTTTGATGTTTTAGAATAAAATTTTTACCAAAACTTTTATAACCAAACAAATCTGCCTCTTCGTCCTTTGTGGAGTTTGTATCAAATATGATTTCTACTATCTCGGTAAATAGTTTTTTGATAATATTTTTTCCGTAATCATTTGCGTTATCATCTAAATGTAAATAAAAACTTCCATCATCTTTCAAGAATTTTCTAGCAGTCTTTATTCTGTCATTCATTAAGCTAAGCCAAGTGCTATCTTGAAATTTATCGACATAAGCAAAGTCATTTCCTGTATTAAATGGCGGGTCGATATAGATGCACTGTACTTTTTCTTTGTATTTTTCTTGTAAAGTGTTAAGTGCTTGGTAGTTTTCAGAGTGGATTAATCTTCCATCAAGTGCTTCGTCTAGATTTTCGGATAGATTAAGAATCTCTATTTCTAAGTCTTTAAAGTATTTAGTGTCGATTGGTAAGTGTTTGTGTTTATCTTCTCTTTTTGTAAAATCAAAGCCTTTATCAACCATTCCCAACTCCTGCCATTCATTGATTTGCTCGGGTAAATTCTTGTGTTTGGCGATTTTTTTGATTAGCTCTTCGGAAAGCTTGTCTATAGTAATAACATAATTGCTATTTAAGGCAAATTTTGGTTTGTTCCATATTCTCACCAGTTCATCTTCAAATTGAGCGATGAATTTTGTAATTTTATTGGCAAAGGTTTTTATTATTTTGATTTGATCAAGTCTTTTTTGCTCAAATTTGTTTTCTTCCGTTAGCAAAATTTGGTGTAAATACATATCCAACTGTTCGCTCAAAAACTTCTCAGCATTTTTGTTGATAAAGAAATCAACTTCGGACTGTTTACGGAAAGTAGCTAGAGCTTTCTCAACTATTGGTTCAGGAATTTTGGTCGTTTTGGCAATATCTTCAACTTTTGTTTTGTTCCCTCTTTCACTATAAGCCACGTCAAAAATATAAGTTTTTTTACCTTGTTTCTCGTTTAAAACTTCTTCGCTGGTTTTTTCTTCTCTGACTTTACGAAAAGTAAAAACAAGAGATTTTTTCTCATTATTCTGCTTGGCTTGGAGACTTCCAACATCAAAAAAGAAATTGTATTTCTGCTTGTTTTCCTCATCTTCTATTTCCACATCAATGCTTTGAAATAAAATATCGCTCTTAACATAATAGAGCATATGGGTTTTCCAAAACAGTACAACATCTTTATTGTCAGTGTAAACTTGCTCGTACACTCTTTGCCAGTTGGCAGTTTTGACAAAATACACGCTGCCAGACTCTGAAAAATATTTTTCAAAAAAAGAATAGAGTTTATCAAAAAACTCCTCCTTGAAAGAATCGGTAATTATTGTTTCTTTGCCAACATCTTTCTTGAATTGTTCCAAAATTAGCTTGTAATAGCTCGACTTAATTTTAAGAAGATTGACATAGCCAGACTCACCTTCAATGTTAGCACCAGTAAAGATGTTTTCCAGTGCTTTGTAGAATTTATTTTCGTTAATTTTTTTCATGTAATTATCTAGTTTTTACCTTATTAAGAAATTTCTCAAACTCTTTTTTCTCAATTCTAAACTCCTTCCCAATCTTATAAGCTTCCAGCTTACTAGCATCAATATAACGGTAGATCGTCATTACATTCACTCTTAATTTTTCCGCCAGTTCTTTGGCTGTGTAAAATTCTTTGTCTTTATCTTGTTTTTCCATAAGTTTAAATTATCCGTGTGTCTTAATCTAATTATACTTTACAATTGTTTACAGTCAAGTTTTTAAGTAATTATTAAATCTAATCAAATTATTGTAATGAAAGCTTCTAAATTCCTCGATGCTTTTTGAAATATCTCCTACAAATTCATAGCAATCGCTCGGTGTTAAGTCCTCGCTCATTGCTTTAATTTCTTTTTCTGTTCTATACCAAGTTCTCGTGCTGAATTTACTTTCAATAACTTGCCTGAGACCTCTCATCCCCTCTTCGTCTTTGGCTAAGGCAATCAATCCCGTTTCGTGGATCGCCTGTTTTAATTGCATTGATGGATTATTTTTTAAAGTATTTTCTAGAATTTTTTGCGGATTATTATTACTGCTGAGCAGAAATAAATTCTGTTTCAGCACCAATTCCTTCCAATATTCCTTTAGTATCTTTTGACAAAGCTCTTTATTGAAAACTTCCCTAAAGCAGGGGTCAGTCGAATAGCCTAATTTTTGAAGAATGTTATTCATTTTTCTCTTTTTGGAAAGTCTGACTTCCATTCGCAGTATTTCGATTGGGTTTCCTGATTTTTCTCTTCTAACCTCCTCAAATTTCTTAAAAAGCTCTGTTTGAAGGCCTGTCTTTTCTTTGTCTATTGACCTTTTTGCGGGCTTCCCCATGTCGGTTATCTTGTCGTAGAAAACCAAAGAATGGGAATTGGTGTAATATTGTAAGGAATGCCCGCCGTTGTTGTAATCTTTGTTATCCAGATCAAAGATTTTTGGAATGGCCAGCTTGTTTAATTCTTTTATGACTGCGGTTGCTGTCCAATATCCCGAAAGCTTTATATTCTTTGAGGGATGAAAAGAAGAGACGGAAGCGTTAGCTAAATTTTCGTGAGAAATATCTGTTCCCATAGCCATTATTCTTAAGTGCAACAGTTCGATAATCCTTGAGAAATAATCTTCATCTAATTCGTCCAGATTGTTTTGAAAAATAATTTTTGGAGCGGAAAATTCTATTTTTAGTTCGACAGCAGAGGAGATTCTAGAAGGTCTTCGATATAAAGTTAGTCGGGGGAAATATTCTGAACATTTCGGTCTTCTAGGGTTATTAAAAGCTTTTAAATAATAATTATTATTTAAAATATAGTTTGCATGGGGTTGGAAATACTCTGGTCTTTGGATTTGAAATTTACCCATTGGAATGGTTAAAATAACTGTGTCTAGCATTGAAGTTCATTACTTTTTTATTAAATAAGCTTGTTGTTTTAGTTATTATTGCCTGCTCGATAGCTAAACTGACTTCTCGGCTGATCGGATGAAATATGTTTAAGCTTTTATTCCCGACTTTTCTTGTCGGATAAGTAAGCCTGTAGCCTTCTTCGTTTAGTCTTTTGTGTATCCCAATTGAGCTGAGATAGATTTTCTCGTCCAGAACCACGCTGGCGAATCCCACGAGGCCGTTTATTGGCTTAATCGGTATAATTTGAATTTCTGTTATCTTGGTCATAATTTTTTTCATTAATTCTTTGGTCTATTTCAAAAAGCAAATCGAAAAATCCCACAAAGTTACTCTTCGCCTCAAAAGCCTCTTGCTCTGAAAGTGGCTCGCCTGCTAGATTTTCGTAAAATTGTTTATCTTTTTCAGACATAAAAAATAACCTGAGGATATTACATCTTCAGGTTAGCAAAAAAGTGGTTTACAAAAGTTTCTAAACAGTTTGTAAACTTCAGAGATATTGGTTTTTTATTTGTATTATTTTTTTAGTAATTTCTAAAAAATCATCTACTGTGGTTTTCTTAGCCACAGCTTCATTTATCTTTCTTCCTGCATAATAAATTGTTCTCCATTTTTTTGGATCGTATTCATTTCCCAAAAGCGTATCCCATATTTCATCGTAGTTCCATACTTTGTCTTTATCGGTAAAAATAAGCTCTAAGAGGTCATAAGGTCTTGCTGTCTTTCCTCTTTGGCTTATGCTAATTTTTTTACCTTGAAAATTAAGAATACCACCTTGAAAAGATAAAACATTTGTCTCCTCTTCATCATTAGAAGTGCCATATATCTCTTTAAGAAAGAAATTGTGTATCCTGTTTGAAGATTGTCGATATTCATCTATATCGAAAATTTTATATTTTGTATCTTGTCCTTTCTGCATGTTCAGTAATTCACCTTTCAATAACCAAAAGCTTGTGATCAAAAGCGAACTGCTTTTATTTTTTTCAAAGTCTTTTTCTATCTCGTCACCTTTATAAGTTACCAGATAAAGTTCGTATAATTTATCCCATATTCCCCAAGCTTCTGTTTTTTTCTTAAAATCAACTCTTTCTTGTTCCCTCACAAATAAATGAATTGTTTTAGAAAAAACAAAGTTTCCAAAAATATTCTGTGGCTCTCTGTTGTTATCAACAAATTCTTGTAAAATTTTCGAATGCCCATTATTTACCATATCTCTTGCAATACTAAATAGAATATCGTCTAGTATCATAACTTTGTATTTTTCACCTTCTGTTCCACCCTCTTCAAAAGTTTTTAACTTTCTCAACTCATTATTAAGCGATTCATAAGATATTTTGTTCTTCTTTATGATTTCAAGCAGTCGCTTCTTTGAGATATCAAGCTCTTTTGCCACCCTTTTTTCCAAATCAACAAGCTTTTTATAATCTTTCTCTTTTTGTTTCTTTATATTCAAAAGTATAGGTGTAAATTCTTTATTTTCCGCAATAAACTTAACATAGTCCGCAAGACCGAGAAAAAAATTCCATTCGTTCTTTTCGTCAATAAACGGTTTGTAATATCTCTCTAAAATTTCAATTACGTTTTTCATTACATTTTTAAAATTATTTCAGTCTTGATTTCTTAAATTCTATCTCAAATAAAGCTAAAAATCAATTTAGTTTTTCATTTCTTAAAGAAAATAAAGAATTATGCGAGTCCTTCTCTTTCCAAGTTTCATTCTCCAAAGAGAATAAATTTGATATCCAAACAAAAAAAAGATGTATAAATAAGTTAGAGTATAAATATCTAAAACAATATGAGTTCCCAGCCCGAACTAAAAACGATTAAACTAAAATCAAAAGATAAGCCTCAAGACGCTTATTACAATAATAGTGAGGTCTTCATCGCCTTTCACCTTGAAGATACAAAACCACTCGATCCTAGCAAAAAAGCCCTTTTTGATATTCCGAAGCCTCTTAAAGGCTGTCGAATGTTTGATTTCAACCTTGACAAAATGCCTCGGTCTTATCAATATTCTTTTGCAAATGCTCTCAAGAGAGGCAATCTAACTGTATATTCCAAAGTTGAGGGAAAGCTTATCTCTGAGATTAAATATTCAAGCTCTGGCACTTCAGAAAGTGTAGTTGGAAAATCACAGCTTCACAAATATTATTTACCAGACGGAACTCTCTTTTTTGAAATATTGAAATACACAGAATATTGCCCCATGGTCAGCTATACAAGGTGGCAGATGATTAAGCGTTGGCTTAAAACTTTTCTGCCCTAATGTTTTGAGCAATACTTAACTGTGGAAGAGAGAGAAAGTCTGAATAGTAAAAATTTACTCTTAAATAAAGATAAATATGTCCAACAAGAGATTAGTAAAGCAAGAAATAGCGCAAAGTCTGTTCAATGAAGGTCTGAAAAGAAGAATAGAAAAAATAAAGCCGGATTCATCTAAATTAGAGACAATTAAGTTGAAGTCGAAAAACAAACCACACAACGCTTATTTTAACAACAGCGAAGTTTTTATTGCTTTCTATTTAGAAGACGCAAAGCTACTTGATCCCGAAAAGGAAACAATTTTCCCAGTATCGGAACCATACGAAGGCTACAAGATGTTTGAGTTTGATTTTAAAAATATGCCCTCGAAATTCAATGTCAATCTAGTACTTGCCCTAGATAAAGGCAATATGCTTGTTTACTCTAAAGTAGAAGGCAAATTAGTCTCTGAAATTAAACGTCTAGACAAGGGCCCTCTTAGAAATAATATGTCTGGTATAACGAGACATTACCTGTATTACCTGCCCGACGGAACGCTTTTCTTTGATATAATGAACTTTCATGTGAGTTATGATGAGTCAAAAAGAATTTTCGAGGATAATCTTCATAAGTCTATCACTTACGGATAAATAATCAGAAATATTAATTAATCTTCCATGAAAAACTCAAAACGTCCTGATGGAAAAAATTTTACTGTGCTTAATTTAATTTTGACCATTGCACTCATTTTCAGCGTAATTTTTGTTATTTATTCCAGCAACAAAAATAGCGGAAAAACTGCTATGGAAGCATCAAAAGAAAAATTAATCTCTCAAAATTTAACAACAGAAAACACCGAAGAAGCCAGAAAAGCTGAGCTTGTTGGAAAAGACAAAGAAGAAACGACTTTTGATAAACCGATTGATGTCGTTTGGGAAGGAGAGATTATGGCTGTATTCATGAGCGGACAAAGCTATGGGATTAAAAAAATCCCTGAAGACAAAGACTTTCCTTATTTTTACGCCGGGATTAACTCCGATGCCTTTCCAGAACACGTAGTCCTGGAAGGAAATGTCGAAGTGACTGGCAAATGGACTGGTATTACCTGCGCTTATCAAAATACGGTTTTCAAAAGATGTGTTCCGGAAGTGGAATTGCAAAAAATAGTAAGAAATTATCCCATTAAAGATTGGTCAGAGCCCTATGCTTTTTCTGTCGGTGATTTCTCCGGCGATAAAATTCCCGATATACTCGAAGAAACCTTTACTGGTGGAGCCCATTGTTGTTGGAAATACAGGGCTTTTATTAAAGAAGAAAAAGGTGTGAAGGCGCTAAATTTAGATGAAAGAGACCACGGTCTTTTATCGAAAGATGTGAACGATGACGGCATTTATGAATTAATAGGATCTGATTCAACTTTTAATTATTGGAAAACTGCTTACGCCACATCCCCTGCCCCCGAAGTAATCTTAAGCTACGACAAAGAATCATCTTCTTTCAAACTAAATCTTGATTTGATGAAAAAGCCTGCGCCAACTCAAGAAGATTTTAGTAAAAAGATTGCATTAATAGAATCAGATGAAGACGGAGCGATAAATAGCGAAATAGTGGGAGTCTCCCCTATTCTTTGGGGTTATATGCTGGACTTAATTTATACAAGCAACGAAAAATTAGCTTGGGAATTTTTGGATCAAGCTTGGTCAAATAGTGAAAAGGAAAAAATTAATTTCAAAAAAGAATTTCAAAACCAATTAAAAAAAAGCCCTTATTTTAAGGAAATAGAGAAACTTAAGCTGGTAAACATCCAACCTTAAGATTCTCTAATTCCATTTCAATTTCCCCCAATCTCAAATTCCTAAATACATCCACTAGCCCCAGCCATTGTGTACGAACAGAGGCCAGACCCTCCTTTTTGTCTCCCAAGTTATAATTTGACATATCTCAAAAAAATCAATAAAGTTGAGATATAATAATTTATATCTCAAAAAGATGAACAAATTTATTGCTGGAAAATATAAGCAACAATTTGAATACAAAAGCTTCAGTCCGAATTTCATAAATCATGAATTTGATTTTCAGGACAAAAAAATTAACCTTCTCCTGGAAGAAGCTATGAGGTATTTAGGAGAGTTGAATGCCTATTCCATCCTAGTTCCAGACGTTAATTTTTTTATCAAAATGCATGCTGTTAAGGAAGCAACTATTTCTAGCCGTATTGAAGGGACTAAAACTGGCGTAGATGAAGCTATATTGCCCAAAGAAGAGGTCGGCTTGGAAAAACGTGATGATTGGCAGGAGGTTCAAAATTATATAAAGGCCATGGAGTACGCCATCGGGCAGTTGGAAAAGCTTCCTTTGTCCATAAGGCTTGTTCGGGAAACTCACAAAGCTTTGCTTTCCGGAGTACGTGGAAAATACAAGCATCCAGGTGAAATCAGGAACAGCCAAAATTGGATTGGTGGCTCAGGTCTTGTTGATGCTTTTTTCGTTCCACCACACAAAGATGAACTGCCGGGGCTTCTGGCTGATTGGGAAAAGTTCTGGCACAACAAAAATCTTAATATTCCGCTTCTCATTAAAATTGCCATTTGCCATTATCAGTTCGAAACTATCCATCCGTTTCTGGACGGCAATGGTAGAATTGGGAGACTAATTGTATCTTTACAATTTATTGAAAGGGAGATTTTAAACAAACCCACGCTTTATCTGTCTGCTTTTTTTGAAAAAAATAAAGGCGCATATTATGATGCGTTGACTATGGTCAGGGTGTCAAATAATCTAGAACAATGGATAAAATTTTTTCTGAGCGGTATTATCGAAACTGCTAAAAGCGGAAAGAATACTTTCCAGAAGATAATTGATTTGAGACAGCGTTATGAAAATAAAATATTGACGCTAGGCAGACGTGCAAAAATTTCTGGCGAGGTGCTTTTGTTTTTGTTTTCTCAACCGATCGTCGGGTCAAAAACCATTATGAAAGAATTTGGAGTCACTTTTAATACAGCCAATAGTCTCTTAGCATCACTTGAAAAACTCGGTCTTCTGAAAGAAATTACTGGCTTCTCTCGTAATCGACTTTATTCATTGGAGGAATATTTGAATTTGTTTAAGAATAAATAATCGTGCAAGAATCACGCAAGAATTACGCAAGATGGCTCAGATTTTTTGCTACCAAATCCGACGCTGTGGCGGGTAAAGTCTGGAAAGTGAATATACTCCCCTACCCTCTCCAAAATAGTTCCCGCCAAAGGCGGGCAGGCTAACGTCCTTGACTAACCCAAGCACTTGACAATCGGATATAATCATATATAATTGGATATAGTTAAATTATAACCAATAAATTATGCAGAATCGTTTTAATAAAAGAGTTGTTCTCAGCCAAGAAATTCTGCGGAAGATTGCTCAAATCGACGAGTTTAAGGGCTTGTGGAAGGGTAGCTTGAGATTGAGTCCGCAAACGCTAGGCAGACTGAAGCGAAGCGTACTTATCACCAGCTCCGGGGCTTCTACGCGTATCGAGGGATCGAAAATGTCAGACGATGAAGTGGCACGTCTTTTGCGGGGTCTGAAGTCGGCTTCACCCAAAGGTCGCGATGCGCAGGAAGTGGCAGGCTATGCTGATTTGTTGGGTAGAATCTTCGATAACTGGCAAACTCTCAAAATTACCGAGAGTCAAATTTTACATTTTCATCAAATCTTACTGAATTTTTCTGATAAAGACAAACCTCACAAAGGTAAATACAAAACAATTGATAATAAGGTAATTATGCGTAAAGAGAACGGAGCGGAAATTGTTATTTTCGAACCGACTAAACCATATCTAACCAAGAAAGAGATGGACGATGTCCTGTATTGGTTAGAGGACGAAACAAAAAAAGGAGAAACTCATCCTCTCATCCTGATTGCTAATTTTATTTTTGAATTTTTAGCCATTCACCCCTTTCGCGATGGAAACGGCAGGCTTTCAAGAGCACTTACTACTTTGCTTCTGCTTAAATTCGGTTACACGTATGTTCCCTATATTTCGTTGGATGAAATTATAGAAGAAAGAAAAATCGATTATTACTTAGCCCTGCGTAAAACCCAGTCCAAGCACAAAACAAGAAAAGAGAATATTGCCCCTTGGCTCGATTTTTTGTTGAAGACGCTAGAAGAACAAGTTAAAAGAGCCGAATCTATTATGAAAAAAGATCAGCCGGAGAAATTGCTTTCCGAAAAACAACTTAGAATTTATCAGTTGTTCCAACTTGAGACTTTAAGTGTCTCTGAAGTTGATGCTTTGCTTAAGAAATCGATTCCGATAGCGACCTTGAAACAATCTTTGTCTCGGCTGGTTGTCTTGAAATTAATCGAAAGGATTGGTTTGGGTAGAGGAAGCCGTTATCGAAAAATCTAAATTTTTTTCTAAATGAATATTAGTTTAGGTCTCAGAGAATAAATAAAAAAAGAGTTCCTAGTTAGCTGAGCACCAGAAAATAATTAAAATTATGTAATTTTTATATCGAGTAAAACAAGAAAA
This sequence comes from uncultured Candidatus Saccharibacteria bacterium, assembly GCA_964602125.1. Taxonomy (GTDB): domain Bacteria; phylum Patescibacteriota; class Minisyncoccia; order CAIUEV01; family CAIUEV01; genus CAIUEV01. The sequence goes on along the minus strand of CAZRPR010000006.1, from coordinate 8,720 downwards.
ATTTGTGTTATTTCTTAATATGGTATAGGTTTAATATATCGCTAAACCATATTAAGAAATTTTATGAATTATTTAGACAAAAATTTAATCAACCGATTAGAGGAAAAACTGAAAAAGATTGATAAGTTAAGACCCCTTCCGCCTGCTTTAGTTAAAAAGCTGCAAGAGCAGTTTAGAATTGAAATGACTTATAATTCTAACGGAATAGAGGGAAACAGCTTAACTCTTAAAGAAACTTTTCTTGTTATCAATGAAGGGATTACGATTAAAGGAAAACCGCTAAAAGATCACTTGGAAGCTAAAAACCATCATGAAGCTTTGGAGTATCTCTCCGATTTAGTTGAAAAAAATAAACATCACACGATGTCGGAACTATTGATTCGTAATTTACATCAAATTATAGTTCAAGAAACTGATAGGGACTGGGCGGGCAAATATCGAAATAGTAATGTTATCATCGGCGGAGCCGACCACACTCCCCCAGATGCATTAGAGGTGTCAAAAGAAATGAAAAAATTAATTTCTTGGTTACAAAAAAATATAAAAAAGTTACATCCTGTAGAACTGGCGGCTCTCACCCATCATAGATTGGTTTATATACATCCATTTTTTGACGGAAACGGCCGGACTGCCAGATTGTTTATGAATTTGATTTTAATGCAAAGAGGTTATCCTCTAGTTATTATACTCAAAAACGATCGCAAAAAATATTACGAGGTATTATCTCAAGCGGATAAGGGCGATTTTTCAAAGTTAGTCCGTTTTATCGCTCAAAGTGTAGAAAGATCCCTTGATATATATCTGAAAGTTATTACTCCAAGCGGAGTAAAGAAAGAAAAATATTTGCCTCTCTCTGAGATTAGCCCAAAAACTTCCTTTTCAGCTAAATATCTCAATTTATTAATTCGCCAAGGGAAATTGGAGGCGTATAAACAAGGAAGGGATTGGCTTACCAGTCTTGAAGCGGTAAATAGATATTTAGAAGGAAGAGCTAGGAAAAGATAGGTAGATATAAACCAAATCAGATAGGGGGTTAATATTGATGGGTGAATATTAACCCCCTTCAAAAACGTGAAAAAGTATTGTTTTTTGTATGTTTTTCACGATTATGTTGACAAAAACGTGAAAATTTGAAAATTGGAGTAAGCTAAATTATTCTATTTATTTTTATAAACTTTTTTTGCCTTGACCCGGCTAAAATACTGATATAATCTACTTTGCTACCTACAAAAGAAGTAGAATCAACTCTAAAAAGAGTGCTCTTTAAAAACTTTACTACGGAGGTAAAAATGTCTCATAATTTCAGGGTTTTTCTAGTTTGCGCTTTTGGTGGCGGCATCGGAACGCTAGTGGCTTTGCAACTAAACACTTATTTTTGGTGGCTTGGTCTTCTGGTAGGCGGAGCCAGTGGTTATTTTTTCTATGATTTTGAAAGGATAATCAAGGCTGTCAAATCATCTCTCGTAAAGTACAACGGTCAAGAAAAAAACAGATTTTTTTGGGAATTGATGGACGCTTTTCTCGGTATGATAAATTTTATTATATCATTTGGTGTTCCTCTTTGGCTTCTATATGAAGTCTTGCCCCCAGAAGTACTTGCTGGGAAAAAACAAGGAGGGTCTGATTTTATAGCTGGTGCTATCGGAATATCAATTGCGATAGCCAGTATATTCTCTGTTTTTTATACAGAGTACAAAATTCGTGAAAAAACGAGTCGGGACGAAAAATTGGCAACAAATAATTCATGTTTAACACCAGCAGAAATTGTCAGGCAATCAAAAGAGGTGCTCCTTAAAGCTAATCCCATCTTTTTTCTTTTTTACTGGTACCCAAAATCTGCATTGGTTTTGATTGGGGGCATTACCAAATTGATTTATCGTATTATCAGAAAAGTGCCTGCGGGTATTAACTTTTTGAAAAAATGGATACCTATTCTTATAGAAAATACCATTTCCCTTTTTGAAGCTATCTGCACAGACAGAAAATTTCTTTGTATGCTTAGTGCCATCGTTGGTGCGAGCTTAGGATATTTTTTTGATAGTGTTATTAAGGGAGCTTTAATTGGCGGAACTCTGGGAGTTTTCGGCTACGAATTTATTTCTAGACGTTGGCCGTCTAGTTCGTAATAAGAATAAATTTTCCCACGGGAGAGACAAAAAGTCTCTCCTTTTTTTGTGGGGTATTTTTTATTATTTTGTCCTAAAAAAGAAAATCAGTATAGTGTCGTACAAGATCAATGGATAGCTATCCTCCGACGCTAATGTATTTGCGAAGAGCGTAGAGCCAGAATTTACGGGATAACCAAAAAAACAGACTGGCAATAGCGAAAGACTCTAAAAGAAAAATAAAGTTAAATCCTTCGGAAAAAATTTTCGCCGGCACGGTTGAAATAAAAGCAATGGGAACGGCAAAAGTAAAAACTAAGCGAACGATTTTATTAAAAAAGATATCAGTCGGGAATTTACTGACGGAAAGAATCGAGTCTTGAATATTTGTTAAAGAGTACCCTTTGATTAGCCAGAAACTCATTGTTTGAAGGAAAAGGGCGAAACTATAGGCAATTGTGATGGCGTTAATGATAAGAAAAAAATAAAACACCGAATTAACTAAAATAAATTCAAGAGAAAGATCTAAATTGGATAGAGCGTAGACTAAAACCCCCAGACCGGTAAAGATGCGGGAAACATCTTCTAAGTCTCCTCTCCAAGCGGAAACCAAGAGCTGAGTATCTATCGGTTTGATCAGTAGAGAGTCTAAACTGCCTCTTTGAATTAGATTTTTTATGGCACCCATCTGTCCGAAAAGCATCCAGACCGCACCCTCCACAATCATGTAGGAGGCGAGCACTAAGAGCGATTCGAAATAAGACCAGCCGGCGATATTTTGGACAAAAGAAAAAACAGTTTTAACAAAAATAACGCTCAGAATCATTTGAAAAAAAACGGCAAAAATAAGTAAAGAGAAATTTAGTCGGTAGAAAGTTCGACCGACAAAGCCTAGTTTCTTGATAATAAAGAAAACCTTAAAATAGCGCCAAAATTTTTTAAATACCGAAGCCTTCATATTTTTTCACTCCTCTTTTAAAAATTATTTTACTTAAAAAAATCAAAAATAAAATCCAAAGAAGCGGGACTAGAAATAGAATCGGAGTGGGGTCAATTTTTCCGTTAAGAATAGAAACCGGAACGAATACGGTATATTTAAAAGGCAAAAAGTCGTTTATTTTTTGTAAAAAAGTGGGCAGTAAATCGAGAGGAATCAAGCTTCCCTCAAGCAGAGAGGAAATCGACCAAAAAGAAAAATTTATTCCCTGGATCATGCCTAACCAAAAAGTGGAGAGACCGATGATGTAGGCGAAGAAAAAATGAATAAAAAAACCCAAGCCGACGGATATAATAAAATAAATGTATCGGGATATTTCGTTTGGTGGGTCAAGATATCGACCGAAAATAATAAAAATAATGCAAAAAGCGGAAGTAAAAATCAAAGTGTTGTAAAATGATTTTCCGAGAATATAGGATAGAATATACTTGGAATAATCTATTGGTTGAACTAGAAAAGTGTTGAAACTGCCCATTCTTATTTCGTCCCCGATCATCCAGGCAATTTCATTGTTTTTAGCCGTTAGTAAAATAAAATGAGCTGCCAGGTAATAGAATAGCATTTCCCTCAGAGAGTAATTTCCGATAACGCCGGCTTCTCCATAGGCGGAACTCCAAAGATAGAAAAGGGAGAAGAAAATCAGAATTTCTGAAAAGAAAAAAGTTAAGGTGTCTAGCCGATAGACCATACCTTCGCGAATAGCATTTTTAAAAATCAGAAAATATTTTTTCATAAGCCGCTTTTAAAAATGTTTCTAATAATGCTTTCTATTCCTGGTTCGGCGATGTCAATGTCTTTAATGGGTAAATCAGAAGAGAGTATGTCGGCGGCTAGTTTTTTTATTTTTTTTCTTGGGGCTTCGAAGACGGCCTTTGTTTGGTCCAGTTGAATAATTTTACCGAAAATTTCCAAATTTTTTCTTTTCACTTCTTGATCTAAATAGACAGTAATAGTTTTGTTGGGAGCGTATTTTTCTATTAACTTGCTAATCAGTCCATCATAAATTATTTTTCCTTTGTCTATAATGATTATTCTTTTACAAAGTTTCATAATATCGCCCATGTAATGGGAAGTCAGAATAATGGTAGTTTTTTCTCCTTCGTTATATTGTCTCAGAAAGTCTCGGATATTTTTTTGAGCAACTACGTCAAGACCGATTGTCGGCTCGTCTAAAAATAGAACCTCCGGGTTGTGTAGAATCGAGGCGATTAGTTCACATTTCATACGTTCTCCCAAGGACATCTGGCGGACTTGCTTGTTGAGTAGATCTTTGGCTTCGAGTAGCTCTGTTAGCTCTTCTATTCTCGACTTGAAATCTTCATCCGATATTTCATAAATAGCTTTATTGAGAAGAAAACTTTCCATGGCGGGCAAGTCCCACCAAAGTTGAGATTTTTGTCCCATAACCATAGAAAATCTTTTTTGATAGTCGGGTTTTCTTTCCCATGGGATAAATCCCATGACTCGAGCTTCACCGGAATCGGGATTGGTTATGCCGGAAAGCATTTTTAAGGTAGTCGTTTTGCCGGCACCATTGGGTCCCAAAAAACCAACAAATTCTCCCTTTTTTATTTTGAAATTTACGTCTTTAACGGCAAACTTTTTAGTTTTTTTAGCGAGGTAAAAAATATTTTTGAGTGTATTTTTCAACCCCAATTCCCTTTTGGAATGTTTGAAACTTTTCTTTAATTTTCTGACTTCGATAATCGGTTGGTTGCCACGCATATATTTATTGTAAGATAAAAATGTTTTGCCTACTAAACAACATTCTCTCCGATTTTTTTGTATTTTCCAATTTTCAAAAAACTAAATTTAGGATTAAAATTTTAAAATAAGTAATAAAAAAACATGAAAAACATTTTGATGAAAATAATGGCGGGGGTTGCCTATGTCGCCATGGTGGTGGTAAATTTTTTGGCTAACGGTTTGCCGATCAATAATCGCTCCACCGGTGAAATATCGGACGCCTACCCCAATCTGTTCGCTCCAGCTGGTCCAGCCTTTTCCATTTGGGGTTTGATTTATCTAATGCTTGGCGGATATGTTCTGTACCAGTTTGTAAAAAAAGATCAAAAAACAGAAAAGCTTCTCCAGCAAATCAATCCGTTTTTTATTGCTACTTCCCTTGCTAATATTTCTTGGATATTTGCTTGGCATTATGACTATATAGGTGTCTCGGTGATTATTATGGCGGTGTTGCTTTTTCTTCTGATTAAAATTGCCGACATCCTCCGCGCAGAAAAATTTACATCAATTGAAAAAATTTCTATTTGGACTCCTTTCAGTCTTTACTTTGGCTGGATAACAGTTGCGACGATTGCCAATATTGCGGTATTTTTGGTGAGTATTGGTTGGAATGGATTTGGGATTGCCGACTTTATCTGGACCAGCATTATTTTGCTAGTTGGAGCACTGATTGGAATTTTGCGAATGCGTAAAGATAAAAACATCGTCTATGGCATGGTGCTCATCTGGGCATATTCATGGATACTTTTTAAACATTTGTCGGTCGGCGGTTTTGACGGACAATATCCGAGTGTCATCGCGACTGCGATTATATGCTTAGTATTATTTATATTCTTTGTCGCCAGAATATTTTATAAAAAATAATTTAAAAACTGAAAATCTCGAAAAAATATTTATTTTTCTAGATAAATACTTGAAGTAAAATGGGTTTTAACAAAAAAAATCCCAGTGTCTCATTGAAACACCGGGATAAACTTTTAAATTTTTGATTGGAGCGCTTCTCTAACCAAATTTTTCAAATCCATCATGGATACTGGTTTGCCAAGGACATAGCCGATTCCACACTTTCTTTTTTCTTCGACTGAAAGATTATCTCCCCATCCAGTCACCACCGCAACTTTTAAGCCCACATAACATCTTTCTTTAACGGCTTCTGCCAGCTGCAAACCACTCATTCTTGGCATACCAACGTCGGTAATAATAAGATCATAGGAGCTGTGTTGGTTTTTTTCTAAAAGTGCCAAAGCTTCTTCCCCACTGGCAGCGACTTCAACCGAATGACCTAATCGAGTAAGCAGTTCTTTCCCCAAAGTTCTGACCATTTCTTCATCGTCAACCCACAAAATTTTGGCAGAAACTTCTTGCTCGTTAGGGCTTTTATTTACTGAATTTTTTACCGGTTTTTTTCCAAAAGGAATCTTGATCTCGATGGTAGTTCCTCTGCCAACAGCTGTTTCGGTGACAACGATCTTTCCTTCGTGATCCCGAACGATGGTGTAAACAGCATTCATCCCGAGTCCACGTCCCGGCTCAAATCCTTTGGTTGAAAAGAAAGGGTCGAAGATTCTTTTTTTAGTTTCTTCATCCATTCCAATCCCGGTGTCGGTAACTCTGACATAGGAGACGGCTTCTTCTTCGTGAACACCTGTTTCCAGAGTTATTTTGCCACCCTTTGGCATTGCCTCGACAGCATTTTTCAAGAGATTGTAGAACACAGTTCTGATCTCCCCTGGTTCTCCGTCAACAAGCTCTGTTTCTCCATAAT
>CAZRPR010000006.1:0-2007 GCA_964602125.1 uncultured Candidatus Saccharibacteria bacterium | reverse complement strand
TAATCCTTTTTTTTCGGCTTCGTCTTTCCAGAGAGGTTTCGTTTGAAGAACGATTTCTTCCAGAAGAGCGCAGAGATCTAAAGCTTGACGGTCATTAGTCCTTTCTTTACTGGTGAATCTTTGCAACTGGCGAACGCGGGAAGCACCATCGGTTGTGGCTTCTTTTATGGCCTTAAAATATTTGAGCGCTTCTTTTGGTGCATCGGGAAGAAGTAAACCAAGTTCCACGTTACCAAAAATTACTTGCAAAATATTATTAAAATCATGAGCCACTCCGCTGGAAAGTTCTCCGATCACCTTCAAGCGTTCACTTTCGATGAGGGCTTTGCCCATCTGTTTGTTCTCGGTAATGTCTCTGGCAATTCCATAGAAGCCAATTATTTTGCCGGCTTCGTTATGCTTGGGCACAGCGTTGGTCGTGTGCCAACGCCACTCACCACTGATGTGTTTTACGCGGTATTCAGCGTCTGACTGTTTTTGCCCAGTGGCGATGACTTTTTTTAGAAATTCTACACACTTAGAAAGATCTTCCGGATGAACAAATTTTTGAAAGGACTGACCCATCACTTCTTCAACCGGATGACCCAGCAGTTCAGTCCAGGAAGGAGAAACAAAATTCAAAATTCCTTCCGCAGTCAGGGTATAAATGATATCGTGACTGTTATTAACTAAACGACGATATTTTTCCTCACTTTCCTGCAAACGAGCCTTCGTTAGCTCCCTCTCTGAAACGTCGTTTATGCTGGACAAAACGTAAGGTTTTTCCATAATTTTAATAATCTTGGCCGAGAAAGAACCTAGAAAAACATTTCCGTTTTTTCTTCGAAAAAAGATTTCTTTCTTTATTACTTCGCGACCTTCCTTGAGAGTTAAGACTACATTTTCCCGATCTGCTTCCTTTACCCACATTTGAAGACTGATTGACGACTGAGTCGATAAGTCCTCGCGAGAGTAACCCGAAATAGTTAAAAAAGATTCATTAATCTCAAGAAATTTTTCTGTTTCTGGACAAGTAATCGTAATGGCATAAGGAGCAGTTTGGAAAGCCTGCAAAAATTTTTCCTCACTTTCTTTTAACGCTTTTTCCGTTCTGCGACGCTCAGTGATGTCCACAAAAGAGGCCACTATTTTTTGGTTCAACATTACGATGGAGATGGTGGCAAAACGCATTTCACCATCCTTGCGTAAAAATTGAAATTCATACTCTCTTGGCGCATTTTTTGATTCAATAAGCCTTTTGCGATTGAATTCTTTTAATCGTTCAAGTTCCGCTGGCGGAAGTTGTTCGGTCCATTTCATCCCAATAACTTCTTGTTTGTTGTAGCCACTTAATTCACAATATTTTTCATTGACCATCGAAATCGTGGTGTCAGTTTCAAAAATGGCAATAGCAACTGAATTGTTTTCAAATAAGGAGCGATAAGCTTCTTCGCTTTTCTGTAGTGCATTTTCCATTCGCTTGAGCTCAGTAATTTCTGCCTCAAGCTTTTTGATCGTCTTCTCGCTTTTCATGACACTTTCCTTTCTCTATTTTGGCAATTTTTCCAAATTGTTAAAGACCTGCTATCGGTTCGTTATGATGTGCTATTTATACGTTTTGTCAATAGAATGCAGACTTTTTTCTTATAAATAAAAACCACCGGCACTGAGTCGGTGGTTTGAGGTTTAGTTTGGAAGATTAAACTAAGATTTCCGGAAAGACTTTGTCTTCCTCGGAGAACTTAAAGAGCATGTTGTCACTTTTGCGTCTGGCGTTGCCGTAGTAAACCATATCAGCTACTACTTGGAGATATGTTTTTTCACGGATTAATTCGCTGCCGATTTTTTCGAAGGCCCTACGATTTTCTTGATTCTTCGGATTGGAAAATTTGTCCGATAAAAAAACAGTTCCTGCCGAGAGATCTGCAAAGTTTTCTGCCATTTCTGAAAATTTCATTATAGTCCCTCCTTGAATAAAATGAACTGAAGCCATTATTACTCAAATATACTACCTGAGGAAATATTCTT
>CAZRPR010000005.1:7939-39147 GCA_964602125.1 uncultured Candidatus Saccharibacteria bacterium | reverse complement strand
AGAGAGAGAGAGAGAGAGAGAGAGAGAGTAAATACGCATGGTTTTAAGTTTTTATTTAATTGCATAAATTTTTGTTTAAAAAAAATGAAATAACTTATTTTTATTTTAATGGGAATTTTTAAAGTGTCAAAAAAAATGGAAATTGCCTATTTGATTTTTCTTTTTTATCATTAAACCAATATTTAACAATTGAAAAAATGAAAAAGAAAGAATTTATGATCGCCGCTAATTGGAAAATGAATCCCGTCACCCTCAAGGAAGCTGAGCGAATGCTCGATTCTCTAGAATCGGGGATTGAGCGGTTAAAGAAAAAAGATTTCGATAGCTTGGTTAAATTGATTGTTTTTCCACCGGCCGTTTACTTGGGTGCGTTAAATAGGAGGGGAAGTTTGGATTTGGGTATCCAAAATATCGGCTGGGAATGGAAAGGTCCTTTTACGGGAGAAATCTCCTACCCGATGGCGGAAAACCTCGGTTGCAAGCACGCTATCATTGGTCATTCGGAACGCCGAAAATTCTTCGGAGAAACGGACGAAACCGTTAATTTAAAGCTTCGAACTTTACTTCAGGGAATGCTTAAACCGATTGTCTGCATTGGGGAAACCAAAGAAGAGCGCGAAAAAAACCTCACCGCTTCGACCCTTAAAGATCAATTGAAAAAAATCTTTGATCGAGTGAGTATCCTTGCCCTGCCAAAGATAACTATTGCCTACGAGCCGATTTGGGCCATCGGTGGAATGGATAAAAAGGGTAAAAGCTCACCCGACAGTCCCGATAATATTATGGGTACGGCTATTCTTATTAAGAAAACTTTATTTGAAATTTATAAGTCAGATGTGGTCTCAAAAGTAAAAATACTTTACGGTGGCAGCCTGGACGGAAAAAACGTGGATGAATTTTTGAATATAGACCTACTGGACGGTTTTCTAGTCGGCGGTGCCAGTTTAAATACTTTTGAATTTTTAACAATCGTGCGCAAAGCTTACGAATCAAAACAATTAACTTTGGAAAAAATTATTCATTAAACCCATGCCTCAGCCCAAAATCGATATTTTAATGGTTGCCCCCACTCCCTTTTTTGAGGAGCGTGGTTGTCATTTTCGCATTAGAGAGGAAGCTAAGGCCCTAAAGAAGGCCAGTCTTTCCAGTATTATAGTTGCGTTTGGTCAGGGAAAGAACGTTAAAGATATCGACGTTGCAAGATCATCTCTAGATTTTATCACCTTCAAAAAAGGCCCGACTGCCAGCTGGAAGAAGATTCCTGCTTTATTTTTTCTTTTTTTTACCACCCTAAGACTAATAATAAAATACAAACCACCCGTCATTTACTGTCATCTTCTAGAAGGATTAATTGTTGGTTATTTGGCCCTAGCTATAGTAAAAATATCGTCATTTTGGAGCTATAAGCCTCTTTTGATCTTTGACTCTCAGGGAGACCGGGCGGCAGAAATGGAAAGTTACGGCATGATGAAAAATCGAACGCTTGTCAATATTTTTAGATCCATAGAGCAAACAATGCTACGATTACCAGACCATATTTTTGTCAGTTCTTTAAACTATTTCAATGCGCTTCAAAAAAATAATTCTCTTAAAAACAAAGTTTCTTATCTGGCAGACGGCCCATCCTTCAGCTTAAGCAAAACAGACAATAATGATCCGGATCAAAAGAAAATATTCTTAAAAAAAGTAAGAACTTTTTTTTACCCCGAAGATTATTCTTTAATTAAAGAGTGGTTAAAAGACGAAAGATTTATTGTTATTTACACCGGAAGCTTTAATGAAGCTAAAGGTTTTCCTGATTTTATTAAAAAAGTCTTACCTTCATTTGAAAATCAAAAAGATATTGGTTTTATTTTTGGAGGAGAACAGCAAGACTATCTAAAAAATCAAAAGAGTAATTCAATTTTTCTTAAAGAAATTAGAAGTAACCAACTAAAAAACATCCTTTGCTTAGCTGATTTGGGAATAGATCCCAAGCCCCCGAAAAGCACCGAAAGCAGTGGTAAAATAATTAATTATATGGCCGCCGGATTACCCGTCTTGGCCTTGAATAACCCCAATAATCGGCATTTTCTCAATAACGAGGACGTTCTTTTAAAAGACATTACGGATTTCCCAGAAAAAATAAATTATTTAGCTAAAAACCGAGACTTGGTTAGAAGAATTGGCCAAGAAAATCGAAAGCGTTTGGATGAAAATTTCTCTTGGGATTTGCAAATAAGAAAAATATTAGCGATAATAAGCCAACGCTAGATTGAGAGACTATTTAAATTTAAGCGTAGGAGAAAATCTATGGAAATTTTTGTGGTTGTTTTTTCAGCTCTATTTGGTCTTTTGCTTGTTATCTCTAACGTCTTTCTATGGCTAAAAGTCAGAAAAAGCGAACGTAAAGATAAGGAATTATTAGCGGAGGGACAAAAGCTTGATTGGGAAAATCTCTTACCGGTGGTCACTAAACTGGATAGAGACGTGAAAGATCTTTACGAGATCAGCAGTCAGTTAAACCGAGTAGCTAAAAAAGGAGTATGTAAAGTGGGTATTTGTAAGTTTAACGCCTTGGGAGAAAAAAGCGGCAATCAAAGTTTTACCTTATGCCTCCTTAACTATAAAGATACGGGTATTGTTGTTTCCTATTTGAGAACGGCCAACGATTCTCGAATTTTTATTAAAAACATTAAGGAAGGAGAGTGTGAGCAGGAAACCCAACTATTAGACGAGGAAGGAAAAGCTCTAGAAAGAGCAAAACAGATAGTTTTTTAATTCGATTTTTATTTTATGGAAGAAAACAAGGAACCAGAAAAGCAAAAAATTTGTTTACCGGAAAGTGTGACCGTAAAAGAGTTTTCCCAGTTAATGGGAAAAAGCGTTTCCGAAGTAATAGCCGTTTTAATGGAAAACGGTTTTTTAGCCACGATTAACGAATCTTTGGACCTGGAAACCGCTACTATTATAGCGGAAGATTTAGGTTTTGAAGTCTCCGCTGAGGAAAAAGAGGAAATTGTTGAACCTCAGAGCCACTCTGATTTAGCTGAACTGATAGCCAAAGATGAGACAGATAAGAAAGCTCTAGAAGTTAAATCTCCAGTAGTGACCATCTTGGGTCATGTCGATCACGGGAAAACTACTTTGCTTGATACTATCCGCAAGACTAAAGTAGTTGATCAGGAGTCGGGCGGCATTACCCAACATATTACCGCTTACCAAGTAAAAGTAAAGAACAAGAAAATAACTTTCATTGATACTCCCGGTCACGCGGCTTTCGATAAAATGCGCTCAAGAGGAGCGGGTATTGCCGATGTCGCCATTATCATTATCGATGTTTGCGATGGAGTTAAACCTCAAACCAAAGAAGTGGTGGAAAAAGTTTTAAAATCCCAAATGCCCTTTCTGATTTGTTTCAACAAAATCGATAAAGCAGGGGCTGATCCGGAGAGAGTTAAGGGACAATTGGCAGAACTTGGTGTTTTAGTTGAAGGCTGGGGTGGAACAATCCCCTTGGTTTTAATTTCCGCCAAAGAAAATCGCAATATTGATGAACTATTGGAGACGGTTCTTCTAGTAGCAGAAATGGAAGATCTTAAAGTCAACCCCACCAGTCCGGCTATTGGCTTGGTTTTAGAATCGCATTTGGATAAAAATCGTGGTCCGGTGGCCACTTTAATTGTAAAAAGTGGAACCCTGAATGTTGGTGACTTTTTAGTGGCCGGCCGCAGTAGTGGTCGCATAAAATTAATTGAAGATTATAAAGGAAAATCCATTAAAAATGCTCCGCCTTCAACCCCTATAACCGTTCTGGGCTTAAATCAATTGCCTGAATCGGGTAGTATTTTCCAAACCAAAGCTAAACAGAAAAACTGTAAAAAGGAAGTATTGACGGCCAACCAGAAAAATAGCGGAAATTTGAATCGCTCACCCCTAAAAAGAATTGAAAAATCCCTCAAGAAGGAAAGATATAAAAAACTCAATATTGTCATTAAAGCCGATACTGAAGGCTCGCTGGAAGCCATTGAGCAAATTCTTAACACTTTAGTCACTTCAGACGTGGTAATTAAAGTAGTGAAGGCGGGAGTAGGTCAAATCATTGAATCGGATATTATTATGGCCGGCATTAGCGATGCCCTGCTCTACGGTTTTCGAGTTGCGGAAAATAGCGGAGCCAAGGAGGCGGAAGAAAAAAACAAGATCAAACCAAGAATGTTTGATGTAATTTACCACCTGGTTGATGATATCAAAAAAGAAATGGAAAAAAACGTAACCATGGAGGAAGTCCGGTCGGAGCGAGGCAGTATAAAAATTTTAGCAGTTTTCAAGACGGGTAAAAAAGATATGATCGTCGGTGGCAGGATTACCGAAGGAAAATTAGTCAAAGGAGATTTTGTCGATATAATTAGAGAGGGAGAAATTGTTGGTCAAGGAAAAATATCCGAAGTTAAGCGAGGCAAAGAAAGTGTTTCCGAAGCCACCGAAGGAGACGAATGCGGTATGAATTTTGAACCGATTGGGGCTTTTAATAAAATTAAAGAGGATGATAAATTAGCAGTTTACACCATGCTAACTCAAACAAAAACAATTGAATAAAAATGAAAAAAAGCGAGCATTCCCCCACTATTGGAGTCGATGCGGCCGATCTTTGTTATAGTCGTATAGACGGCACTCGGATTTATATTTGGAATCTATTGGAAAGATTTGGTCGTTTGGCACCTAAAACTTTTTTTCATGTTTATTTAAGGGGCGAAATCAATCCCGGACTTAAATTTAAAGTTTTTCCCAACTATCAACTAAAAAAATCTCGTCTACCATTCCTCTGGACCCAATTAAAATTACCTTTTCTTCTAAAAAAAACCAAACCGGATGTTCTTTGGATGCCTCTTCATAATCTGCCCATGGCCAAACCGAAAGGCACCAAAACTGTCGTTACCATTCACGATTTAGCTTTTAAATTATTTCCGCAGTTTTTTCCCAAAAAAGATCTCCTTCTATTGAATAAGTTAACTGCTTACGCCGTTAAGAATGCCGATAAAATAATTGCTGTCTCTCGATCGACCGCCAATGATATCATTGAGACTTACGGCGTTTCTCCCTATAAAATAAAAATTATTTATCACGGCTATGATAAAAAGACTTTTCATCTGCCCAGCCCCGCTGAAAAGGAAAAAATCCCGGCAGTGCTGGAAAAATTTAAAATTCCCAAAAATTCAAAGTATTTGATTTACGTCGGAGCTATTCAACCGAGAAAAAATTTGGGAGTTTTAATTAGTGCTTTCGAGAGAATAAAAACCTTGCATTCCTTCAAGGATTGGAAATTGGTATTGGCCGGCGAAGAAGCGTGGCTTTTCGACGATTTAAAAAAACAGATTAAAACCTCCGTTTGGAGTCGAGATATTATTTTAACGGGAAAATTCGAAACCCCTGACTTACCGTATCTCCTTTGGGGGGCAGACACTTTCATCTTTCCTTCACTTTACGAAGGTTTTGGCATTCCTGTCCTCGAGGCCATGGCCTGCGGAACGCCCGTTATCGTGGCCAAAAACTCCAGCTTAGTGGAAGTGGCGGGAGATGCCGGCCTTTATTTTGACGCTCGTCGAGTGGACGAGTTAGCCACTCTTATTAAAGACCTGAATCACTCTCCCGAGAAAAAGGCAGAGCTGATTCGAAAGGGCTTGATTTGGTGCCAGAGATTCTCCTGGGACAAAACGGCAGAAGAAACTTACAACTGCCTTATGGAAACCGCCCTAAGCTAATTATGAAATGCAAAATCTATTTTAAATTTTATAATTCGATTTGCATTTTTTTAGATTTGATTTAGTTTTAACATTAAGAATAATTCTTAATCAAAAACGATGGAAGTTACCAAAAAAGATCTTCAAGAAATGTTTGGAGCTCAGGAGAAGAGCTTCGATATTAAACTCGGAGATCTTAAGGAAATGTTTGGAGCTCAGGAGAAAAACCTAAAAGAGGAAGTTGGGGTAATGCTATCAATTCAAGGAAGGAACTTCGATGCTAAGCTGGAAACACTGGGAGAAAGTTTTGATGCTAAACTGGAAACGCTAGAAAAAAGTTTTGATGCTAAACTGGAAACTCAAAGCGAAAGATTGGAAGCAAAGATCCAAAACGGGTTTGATAAATCTGAACGTTATGCAGGAGTTTTGTTTGAAGAGATGGCAGATGACGTCAAACTTATTGCAGAAATGCTTTCTCACAACACAGAGAAAATAGGGGAGGTAAGAAAAATAACCGTCCAAAACAGTGAGGATATTTCAGACATAAAAATAAACGTCAGTTTGATTAAAGATCAACTAAAAAACAAACTTGATCGTTTGGAATTCGTCACTTGGAAAAAAGCGTATGCGAGATAGATAGAAAATTGAAAGGGGGAAAGAAAAAAGAGCTGTAAAAAAACAGCTCTTTATAGGTTTGTTATAAGATATTTGATTTCTAGCGAATATTCAGCTCTTCTTCAAGAATTCTTTTTACTTCATTTGCCGGATTTGGTGCTCCCAAGATCTGACGACCCATAACAAGATGGCTACTACCATTTTTGATAGCATTTTTCGGCGTATCAATTCTTTGTTGATCGTCAGATGAAGTCCCGGCCGATCGAACACCGGGGGTAACAAACATTTTACGCGGGTAGCTAGTCCGAAGCATGGAAACTTCTTTGGGTGAACAAACAAATCCATCCACTCCGGCAAGAGAAGCTATTTCAGCCAATCGCTTAACCTGATCAGCCGATCCTTGATTGTAAATAATTCCGCAATCTCCATCATCGAGAGAGGTCAAAACCGTTACCGCCAAAACTTTAGTTGGACAACCTTCCAGTATTTCTACTGCCTTCTTCATCATTGCTATTCCACCCGAGGCATGGATGGTAACCGCCCAAGGAAAAATCTTGTTTTTGACCAATTGCTCTAAAGTATTCACAACTGTGTTTGGAATATCGTGACACTTCAAGTCCAACATAACTCTTCCGTAGACTTCGAGTTCCGAAACGATTTTCATACCCTCATAGAAGGCTAGGTCATTAACTTTCAAGATGCAACCGGTCGGACGCAACTCGTCAATGATTGGTAAAATTTCTTCCCAGCTCTTGCCGTCCAAAGCAACAATGATCGGGTTTTTTTCCTCTATTTGAGGATTGCATCTTTGCATTAATCCCTCTCTAACCAGAAATTTTCGCACATCATGAAGATTCATTCCCGCCCAAACGGGCATATCGCAAATATCAGCTTGCTCAAAATTCTTTTCCCAACCCTGTTGCCTGTCCACTAACACCATAATAAGAAGAGGCGTTAACCCCTTTTCCAAACATTTAAACAGGGGGGCTATTTTGGATTGTCCGTCAGTTATTACATCATCAATTATCACAACCGCTTCGTTTTCTTTTGGATTACCGATCATATCGGCTTTACCCACTCGACCCGTCTTTTCTTGTTCTCTTAAAGTAAGATACGGCATCTTTGATGCAACCGAAATTAATCCAGCGAAACAACTGACCGAGTCAGGAATTTCAACAAATCTATCGATGTTTAAGACATCTTTAATCTCATCTAAAGTTTTTGCGTATAGGTACGCGACGAAATCCATTGCTTCAGGACAATTTCTCGCATCTCGTAAATTGATGTAGATGTCCGTTGTTCCACCACTCTTTAACTTTAAACTTCGGTTGTTGTCGAACTTGATCAAATCAAATTTTAACAGTTGCGAAATAACTCGTTTTTTGATTTCTTCCGGAAACCAAAAATCTGGAAGCTCCATTGTGCTTTTCTCGGTCCAACTACATTTTATCATTTCAATCTCCTCTTTTGAAGTGCTTTGGATCCTTGAAATTAAATTTTCAAAGTACTTTTTAAAGTTTGTGGAGTATTACACACAATTTTTGTGAAGGCAATATTAAAAAAAAAAATTATTAAACCAAATTTTTTGCTACTTTAAATTATTTGTGATATAAAACCGACAACTAAAAAATAAGCGTTTGTAATGAAAAAAGGTATCCACCCCAACTACGGTCCCGCTACCATTAAATGTGCTTGCGGAAATGAAATTAAGACTCAAAGCACCGTTTCGGAACTCTCTATAGAAATCTGCAGTGCTTGTCATCCTTTTTACACCGGTCAAAAGAAGATTGTTGACAGTGCCGGTCGCGTTGATCGATTTAAAAAACGCTCTCAAATAGGCAAAGAGTTACAAGCCGATGAGAAAAAAAGAAATGAGGATAAAGGCAAGAAAAAGAAGAAAAAAACTCCAGCCAAAAAAGCGGAAATTTTAAAAATAGCCCCTAAAATCAAGAGTAAAAAATAAATTCATTACCAATGGAACCGATTCAACGCCCCTCTTGGGACGCCTATTTTATGGCGCTAGCTAAGCTAGTAGCCTCTCGTTCAACTTGTCTTTCCCGACCAACGGGTTGCGTTGTTGTTAAAGATAAACAAATCATTTCCACCGGCTACAACGGCTCGATGCCCGGAGTGGCTCATTGCTCCGATGAAGGCATTTGCTATCGCCGAAGCATTCACGCTCCCGATGCCGGTAAATACGATTTCTGTCGCAGTATTCATGCCGAAGCCAATGCCATCGCTTTAGCTAGTAAAAAAGGATTAGATTTAGAAGGTAGTAGCATCTACGTCACTCTATTTCCCTGTTATGTTTGCACTAAACTTCTGGTTCGGGCAGGTATTAAAGAAATAATTTACGAAAGTGGCTACGAATCAGCCGACAAAGAAAGAGACCAACATTGGCAGGAGGCCTTGAAAAAAACCGGTCTGAAAGTGAGACAGCTAGAGCTGGACGAAAAAGATAAAAATTTTCTACTAGGTTTTATTGAAAGAAAAACTTCTGAAAGAAGAATAAAAAGCGAATAGCTAGATAATTTTCCTCCCCTCAGTTGAGGGGAGGTGCTGAGGAGTCATACGACGAAGCGGAGGGGTTGTTTTAAAAAACTATAAAAAAATCAGAATGTCTTGGCCAATTTACTACAAAGATTTACTAAAAATCGGTAACTTAGATTCGACTGTCGGCATTGCCACCGGTTGGACTATTTGCGATAAAATAGTGACTGATATTCCTAAAAATCTCTATGCAGTAGCGGGACAACTCTACACTAAAAATGGCATTAATTTTCTAGTGCGAAACTTACTGGCTAATAAAAAAATCCGCTTTTTACTTGTTTGCGGACAAGATCGGGGTGGCTCAGAGGAAGAAATCGCTAAGCTCTGGTCGATGGGCGACATCCCCTCACTAGAAAAAGAAATAGACCGCGCCTCCGTTAAAAAAATGATTGAAAACGTAAGTTTGATTAATCTCTCCGGCGAAGAAAACATATCAACAATAATGGAAACTCTCACCAGTTTGGATCAAAACTTACCGGCCTACGGGGAGCGAGAAGAATTTCCGGAGGCCAAACAGGAGGAGGGTGGTGAGCTTCTATGCCACTTCCCGACCGACCCTTCTGTTTTTAAGGTTAGGGGTAAAACCGTAGCGGAAACTTGGCTTAAAATCCTCAAGACTGTCATGCGCTTCGGCGAAGTGAAAGAAACTGACTCCATGAAAATGAAGGAGATTCTTAACCTTTCAGCTGTAGTGGAAGCTGAAGATCCTGATAAATTTTTTATTCCAGAATATCTCGGCTTTGACAGCCAAAAACTGGAAGCTTATCTGCCCCAGATTCTCACCAAAGAGAAATTCGAAGGTCTTCATTACACTTACGGTTATCGTCTGGGCGCCCATTTTGAGATAGACCAGATCGAAAAAATAATTGAGAAACTCCGTCTCGATCCAAATGCTCGGGAAGCTTTGGCCGTCCTCTTTGACCCCAAAATTGATATTAAAGCGGAGCATCGACCGTGTATTGTACTAGTCCAAGCCCTGCGCAATCAAGGGAAATTGAATTTCAACGTCTACGTGAGAAGTCATGATCTTTTCGGTGGCTGGCCCCTGAATGCCTTTGGTCTACGCAAATTGCATCAAAAAATAGCCAAGGAAAGTGGCCTGGAGCTGGGTAGCCTCACTCTTGTTTCCGCCAGCGCTCATATTTATGATTTTAACTGGCAAGAAGCGGAAAAGATCGTCAAAGCTAATGATCATTTTGTTTTTGAGACAGACCCACGAGGCTATTTCGAGATTTCAATCGACGAGCAAAAAAACCTAATTTTAGCTAAGCATTTTTCACCTGACGGCCACTTATTAAAAACTTTTGAGCAATCGGTCTCGACGCCAAAAGCCGCCTTGGCTATAGGTCGCCAGATTAGTGCCGAGCTAAGCCTTTCCTTAATCGACCACGCCTTGGATTTGGGTATTGAGCTTCAAAAAGCGGAGTCAGCCCTGCGCATGAAAAAAAGTTATGTTCAAGACCAGCCCTTTTTAGTCTAATCGACTGTAAATTTTAAAAAAACAAAAGTCTAATATAGGATAGAGGGGCAAGGTACAAGGGGAAAGTTAAAAGTTAAAAGTTAAAAGTTAAAAGTTTAAAGTTAAAAGTTAAAAACATAATATATGCCTGATAAAATTACCAGTCACGAAGTTAGAAGTCGTTTTTTGGATTTTTTCCATCGCCGGGGTCACGCCATCCTGCCTTCCGCCAGTCTGATTCCGGAGAACGATCCAACTGTTCTCTTTAACACGGCCGGCATGCAGCCTTTGGTACCGTATCTTTTAGGAGAAAGCCACCCCTTAGGTAAGAGATTGGCTAACGCTCAAAAGTGTATCCGCTTGACCGATATCGACGAAGTGGGCGATCAAAATCATTTGACCTTCTTTGAGATGCTCGGCAACTGGTCTTTGGGCGATTATTTTAAAAACGATTCTATAGAATGGAGCCTGGATTTCTTAACTTCCGAAGAATATGGGCTTGGACTACCGGCGGAAAAAATTTTCGTTACCGTTTTTGCCGGAGATGAAAGCTCAGACCGAGATTTAGAGTCTATTGCTATTTGGAAGAAGGTGTTTTCTGACTTTGGGATAGATGCTCGAGTTTGGGGTGAAGAAAATTTAGAAGCAGAAGACGAAAAACTCAAGCCGGAATACAGAATTTTCCTGTTGGGTAAAGACGATAACTGGTGGCCTACGGGCGGGAAAAATCCCGGACCACAAGGACCGGACACAGAAATATTTTATTACTGGGGAGAAACCGCTCCCGATTTAGAGAAAGAACGCCCTGGTTTTAACGATGCCAATTTTTGGGAAATCTGGAACAATGTCTTCATGGAATACAGAAGAGATGATGGGATTTATACAAAACTGGATCAACCTAATGTTGACACCGGTATGGGTCTGGAAAGGGCTATTTCCGTTATTTCAAGAGAGAAAGATGTTTTCAGAAGCGATCTTTTCGCTCCCATAATCACTTTCATGGAACATGATTATGGAGTTATCTACGGTAAGGACGAATCGGAAACTAGAGCTTTGCGCATTATTGCCGACCATCTGCGAGCCGCCGTTTTTATTTTAGGAGAAGATAGTAAAATTTCCCCCTCCAACGTTGGTCAAGGCTATATCCTTCGTCGTTTAATTCGTCGAGCTATTCGCTACCAAAGAAAGTTATTCTCCAGTCAAAACCAGAGAAGTTCGTTAGAACAAATTGCTCGTCTAATCGTTGAAAATTACGCGGAAGCTTACGACAATTTGCCTCGTAATTTTTCCTTTATCATTCAGGAATTAAAAAAAGAAGAAGCTCGTTTTGCTAAGACTCTGGAAAGAGGACTTAAAGAATGGGAAAAAATTGCCCAAAAGGGAAAAATTTCCGGCGACGATGTTTTTAAACTTTTTTCCACCTACGGCTTTCCCACTGAATTAACAGAAGAGTTGGCCAGAGAAAGAAATGTTGAAATTGACAAAGAGGGATTAAGTAAGGCTATAGAGAAACATCACGAAGCTTCTCGCAAAGGGGCAGAGAAGAGATTTCGAGGCGGATTACTGGATACAGGAGAAGAAACCACCAGACTGCATAGTGCCACTCATCTGCTTCAAGCCGCCTTAAGAAAAGTTTTAGGGCAAGAAGTCGCTCAAAAGGGAAGCAATATCACCCCCGAACGCTTGCGTTTTGATTTTTCCTTTAGCCGAAAACTGACCGAGGAGGAAATAAAAGAAGTTGAAAGATTGGTAAACAAAGCCATCCAAGACAAGCTGGCAGTTACGGTCGAGGAGATGACGTATCCGGAGGCCATGAGCTCGGGAGCCCTTGGTTTTTTCAAGGATCGCTATGAAGATCGCATAAAAGTTTATACTTTCGGTGAACTTGAAAAAACTTTCAGCCGAGAAGTTTGTAATGGCCCTCACGTTAAAAACACGTCCGAGTTGGGTAGTGGATTCGAAATTATTAAGGAAGAAGCTTCCAGCGCCGGCGTTCGCAGAATTAAAGCTATTCTAAAAAATAACGCTTAAAGCAAAATGCTAGCCAAGGAAAATAGACTAAAAAGAGCTTCGGCTAACCGAGTGTTCCAAGAAAAAAAGCGAGAAAACAGCCCAAATTTCTCGCTTCTTTTCAATTTTTTTGCCGAAAGCGAAACCGATTCCAGCCCCCAAATCACTATTATTGTCGGCAAAAAAACGGCCAAAACGGCCGTAGAGCGAAATAAAATAAAAAGAAAAATTCGCCATTTACTGCAAGTTTTGCCCTTTGCCCAGCTACCTCGAAATTTCAAAGGAGTATTAATGGCTCTTCCCGGCTCGAAAAACCTTAAAATAAAGGAATTGGAGACGGAAATCCAACAAATTTTCACGCCTTTTATTCAAAACTGATCTTTTTTTGACAATTAGAAAATAAAGGCTAAAGTAGTTTATAGCTTCCTGAATTGACGGAAGCTATGTTTTATGTTAAAAGGTAGAGACGTTAGAAGCAAGAAAGTTACTTTCTTTGGCGTTTTTTGGTTTTTAGACCACTAAAAAAATTTATGGACAAAGAAATTGTAAAATTTGAAGGAGAAGTCATGGAATCATTGCCCAACGCCACTTTTCAGGTGAAGCTGGACAACCAACATGAAATTTTAGCTCATATTTCCGGTAAAATGAGAGTGCATTACATCAAGCTCATGCCCGGGGATCGAGTAATCGTTGAAATGAGCCCTTACGACTTAACCAAGGGCAGAATCATCCGTCGTCTATAACTAAATTTTTGAATTTAATCGATTTATCATGAAAGTTAAAGCTTCAGTGAAGAAAATTTGTCGTGATTGCAAAATTGTCAAACGTAAAAAGAAAATTTACGTTATTTGCAAGAAAAATCCCCGCCACAAGCAAAGACAGGGATAATTTGTCTTAATCTTATTTTTTTAAGTTTTAAATTTTATCTTACTATGCCACGTATCGTTGGAGTAAACATTCCGGAGAATAAACGCTTAGAGATTTCCCTCACCTACATTTTTGGTATTGGTCGTAGTCTCAGTAACAAAATAATTGAAAAAACTGGCTTGGACAAGAACAAGAGAGCCAAGAGTCTTAATCCTGAAGAATTGGCTAAGATTAAAATTGAAGTAGAAAAATTAAAAACTGAAGGAGAACTTAGACATTCAGTTCTTTCCAATATTAAACGTTTAAAGGAAATTGGTTGCTACCGAGGTATGCGTCATTCCAGACACTTACCCGTCAGAGGTCAGCAAACCAAAACCAATTCCCGAACCGTTAGAGGCAATCAACGAAAGACGATGAGCAGTGGAAAGAGAAAAGTTGAGAAGAAATAACCTATTTTAAACATTTAATTTTATCATTATGGAAATTTTGGAAGAAAAAAAAGAAGTATCGACCGCTCCGGCCCCATCACCCTCAGCTAAGAATTTTTCCAAAAAAGGATTTTTTAGGAAGAGAAGTGTCACTCGAGCTCAAGTCCATGTTTTATGCACTTACAACAACACCAAAGTCACCATCACCGATATGCGAGGTGAAGTTTTAGGTTGGGCCAGTTCCGGCGCTTTAGGCTTTAAAGGCTCCAAAAAGTCAACCCCTTTCGCCGCCACCTTGGTAGCTCAAAAGGTGTTGGAGAAAACTGCTCGTTACAACATCAAAGAAGTTGAGATTTTTATCAAAGGAGTAGGCGGAGGCCGAGAAGCTTCAGCTAGAGCTGTTGGTAACGCCGGTATTCAAATTAATCGAATTAAAGATATTACCCCTGTTCCCCATAACGGTTGCCGACCCAAAAAACCGCGTCGAGTCTAAGCTTTGTTTAAAGAAGCAACCATTCTAATTAAACTAAAAATAATAAAAGACAATGGAAGCGAAAGAAGTTAAAATTGGAGAAATTTCTCAAGTTATTGGTCCGGTTGTTGACGTTTATTTTGAAGAAAAAGGCATTCTGCCTTCAATTTATAACGCCCTGGAGCTTCAAAACGGAAAAGATCGCTTGGTTCTTGAAGTCCACCAACATTTAGGTGCCGGTCGCGTTCGTTCCGTAGCTATGGGCCCGACTGATGGTCTGAAGCGAGGCATGAAAGTGACTAATACCGGTCAACCGATTCAGGTGCCGGTAGGCCGAGAAACGCTTGGTCGCATGTTTGACATTCTAGGTCAACCTATTGACGGCAAGGAACAACTGGAAGAGACGGAAAAAATGCCAATTCACCGAGAAGCTCCCGCTTTTATTGATCAATCAACCAAAACGGAAATTTTTGAGACGGGCATTAAAGTAATTGACTTAATTTGTCCCTTTGTTAAAGGAGGAAAAGTTGGATTATTTGGTGGCGCTGGGGTGGGGAAAACCGTTATTATTCAGGAGCTTATTCATAATATCGCCTCTGAGCACGGCGGATTTTCTGTTTTCGCCGGTGTGGGAGAAAGAACCCGAGAGGGAAACGATCTTTATCACGAGATGAAAGACTCTGGCGTTTTAAAACAGACTACCTTGGTCTTCGGTCAGATGAATGAACCGCCCGGAGCTAGACAGCGAGTCGCTCTAACCGGTCTAACTATGGCCGAATACTTCAGAGACCAAGAAGGCAAAGACGTCTTGCTTTTTATTGACAATATTTTTCGCTTTACTCAAGCCGGATCGGAAGTTTCCGCTCTTTTGGGACGCATCCCTTCCGCTGTCGGTTATCAACCAACATTGGCAGAAGAAATGGGAGGCTTGCAAGAAAGAATTACTTCCACTAAAAATGGATCTATCACTTCTATCCAGGCCGTTTACGTTCCCGCTGACGACATGACTGACCCGGCACCTGCCACCACTTTTGGTCACCTAGATTCAACCGTGGCCCTTTCTAGACCTCTTTCCGAACTAGGTATTTATCCGGCCGTTGACCCGCTAGATTCTTTTTCCGCTATTCTGGATCCGGAAGTAGTCGGTGAGGAACATTACCAAGTCGCCCGTGAAACCCAAAGAATTCTGCAACGCTACAAAGATCTTCAAGATATTATTGCTATTCTAGGTATGGACGAACTGTCTGAAGAGGATAAACTATTGGTTTCTCGAGCTCGTAAAATTCAAAAATTCCTTTCTCAACCCTTCTTTGTGGCTGAGCAATTTACCGGCCGACCAGGTAAATACGTTAAACGAGAGGACACTATTGCCGGCTTCAAATCAATTATTGAAGGCAAACATGACGATAAAAACGAACAAGATTTTTATATGAGAGGCACCATCGACGAGGTGGGTAAATAAAAAATTGCTATGCTAACAGAGGAACTGGCAGCAAAAAAATGGTTCGAACTGTTTGATCTTTGGAAAAAGCTAAATCACTATCTTTGACTTGAAAGATTTAGCGAGAGAAATCGATGAAATTAAAATCGAATTTAACGGAGAAAACTTTTGGCAAGACCCTAAAAAAGCGGGAGAAATTTCCTCCTCTCTGGGAGAGAAAGAAAAAGAGCTGTCTTTCTGGCAGGAACTTGGAATTTCCATTAATAACCTCAAGGAAGAAAAAGAATTTCTAGAAAATTTAGCCGAAAAAGATATTGACCCGCAAGAAAAAGAAAAAAGTTTAAGAAACCTCGAATTAGCCAGAGAAGAAATTTACCAAAAATTAAAAGCAAGAGGAGATCTCCTTCTTTTCAGTGGATCGTACGACAAAATGGGAGCGATTATGACTGTTAAATCGGGAGCGGGCGGCAAAGACGCTCAAGATTGGGCGGAGATGCTTTTTAATATGTATCTGAAATATTTTGAGAAGAAAGGCTTTCGATCTCAGATTCTCTACCATTCTCCCGGCAAAGAAGTGGGCCTCAAAAGTGCTGAAATTGAAATTAGTGCACCTTTTGCTTATGGTTATCTTAAAGGAGAACATGGCATTCATCGCCTAGTTAGGCTTTCGCCTTTTAATATGGCGGGAAGTCGAGAAACCTCTTTTGCCTCAATCGAGATTTGTCCTATTTTCAAAAACAGCTCGGAAAAATTAGCAGAAAAGGATTTAAAAATCGAAACTTTTCGAGCGGGCGGAGCGGGTGGGCAGCATGTTAACACCACTTCCTCCGCAGTAAGAATTACTCACCTCCCCACTAAATTAACTGCTGTTTGTCAAAACGAAAGAAGCCAAAATCAAAACAAAGAACTGGCCTTAAGAATTCTTCAATCCAAATTAGCTCTACTCAAAGATTCCGAAAAAATAAATCAAGAAAGAACCGTTAAGGGCGAATTTAAGGAAGCTTCTTTTGGCAACCAAATTCGATCTTACGTTCTCCAACCGTACACTTTGGTCAAAGACCACCGAACGGGATTTTCTGTCAGTAATCCAGAAGATGTATTAAACGGCAACCTCGAGCCCTTTATTAATAACTATCTCAAATTTTTAAATCTTAAGTCTTAATTATAAAAATAGGGTAGAATAAAAGAATGGAAAAAATAAAAAATAAAAATCAATTTCACTCAACTATTATTGTCGTTAATTGGAATGGGTTGGTCTTCCTAAACCCTCTTGTTGCCGCTTTAAAAAAACAAAATAATCTTAATTTTTCACTTATAGTTTTAGATAACGGTTCTCAAGACGGATCGAAAGACTTTCTTTTCAAAAAAAGCGAGGACGAAAAACTCCCCTTTCCGATTTGGGTTTTAAACGGTGAAGAAAATTACGGTTTTGCTCTGGCTAACAATATTGCCATTTCTTTTGCTTTCGACTTTCTAGAAACAGACGCTATTATTCTTCTGAATAATGACACTCTGCCCGACAAAGATTTTATCAAAGTTTTTCACAACAAGGCCGAAAAATATTTCAACTCCAACCTAGAAATCACTGACAAAAAAGACCGCTTTCCTTTTCTTAGCCAAAATAAAGAATGGTCAGTCGGCAGCCTATCCCCCTTGATTGAGAATTATTTTGCCAAGGGACAAGTGGACTCCGCCGGAATCCTCATCTCCGCAGATGGAAACGCCATTAATCGAGGAGTGGCGGAAAAAGCGTCTCTTTTTAAGGCAGAGGAGGAAGTTTTTGGTCCAACGGCAGCGTCAGTCATGTACCGCATAAAGGCTCTAAAAGACGTGGCTCTACCCCCTCAAAAAATCGCTTTTGTTAGAAAAGTCAAGAATGCTAATCCTCATCTTTGGCAATTTTGCGTTGATCGAGAGACAGAAAAAGAAGAAAGTTTACCTTTGCCCATTAAAGAAATTTTTGCTTCTCGCTATTTCGCCTATTTTGAAGATGTGGATTTGGCTATCAGAATGCGATTACGTTTCTGGTCATCCGTTTTCATTCCTTCCGCCAAAATTTCTCACCATCATTCAGCCACCGGCAAATCTTACTCTCCCTTTAAATCTTTTCACATTCATCGCAATCAATATTTTAATCTGATTCGCGATTTTCCCCTGGAAAAACTGGGTCGAGGCTTCAAACTGGCCTTTAAAAGATATTTTTTACTCCTTAGAAGCGTTAAGGAAGGGAGAGGGCCCGCCTCGGAATTAGTAGCTAAAAACGGTAGTTTCCAAACCGTAGGACTGGTCATTAAGGGTTGGTTTAGTTGTCTATTCAATTTATACGGCTTGATTCAAGAAAGAATAATTATTCAATCTCGTAATTTATTGTCAGGAGAGGAGTTTGATGCGATTTTAAAGAGGTTTAAAGCCTCGAGAGAGAAAATGATTTTCGAGACACCTGATTTTTTAAAGGAGCGTAAGAAAAGCGATGCAAAGGACAAGGACCAAACTTGGACAAAGCTTCCAGGTGGAGAGTAGTCCCATAGCCCTTATGCTTCTCAAATCCATATTTAGACCATCTCTCGGCCATTAGTTCCATATGCTCATCTCTTTTAACCTTTGCCAAAATAGAAGCACAGGCAATGGAGAAAAGACGCCCATCACCGCCAATGAAACTTCTCTGGTCAACGGCGAGGGAGGGTATGAATTTTTCCCTGCCATCACTTAAAATAATGGGTTTTCTCGCTTCAAAGTCGGCAAATATTCTTTTGGCCGCTTCCGCTATCGCCCCAACTATACCATACTGATCAATAAAAACGGCCGAAACTAAAATTACTCGACTTGGGAAAGAAGTTTCAATTATTTTTGCCAGTTCTTTTCTTTTCTTAGCCCCTACTTTTTTTGAGTCATTAACCCTTTGCCACCAATTTTCCTCTCTTCGTAGGCTTAGGAAGGAGCGTTCATCGAGAAAGACGGCTCCGACTGCCACCGGACCGGCTAGAGGACCTCTGCCCGCTTCATCCATAGCCAAAATCGGTCGACCTATCTTTTCAATCAATTTTTTCTCATTTCTAAAATTAAGCATTGTTTCGAAATAAAAATTTAGTTCAAGCTTTCCGGATCTAAATCAAAGAAAAAACCAGGCGGCAAAATCTTTTTTAATTTGGAAAAATCGAATTGCTTATCTGCCCGTACAATCACGCTCCAATAAATGCCTCTTTTTCTAGCTCGCTCCGCCTCAGAAGAAACAATGACGTCCTTGACTTCCGACCAACGACTTAACTCATCAGCTAATTTGTTCGCCTCCCTCTTGGCTTCTGTCGGATTTTTTCTAACCGCTATCAATTTGAAAAGTTGAGCAAAGGGTGGATAATTAAATTTTTTTCTATAGGCAAGCCATTCAGGGAAAAATTTCAAATAAAAACCTTGCTTTATTAAATCAAATATCGGGTTTAGGGGTTCTCGAGTTTGAATATTTATCTCTTCAGCAAAGGCTAAAAAAGAAAAAATACGAGCTACTGTTTTTTCGCCAGAACGAAAATTTAGAGCAAAAGCTAAGTTATCAAAATCAGGTAAAAAGACATTTATTCTTGAGGATTGGAATAGCATTAGAGGGAGAGAAAAATCAGAATTAACTAACAATATCTTATTCGCTCCAAATTCTTTTACCAGACCATCGGAAAAATTTTTTATCGACTGATAGTCATTTTTTTCAGGACTAAAAATAATATCCTTTTGCTTAAAAATTTTATTAGCCACCAGTTCTTCAGCCACCTTCGGCAGATTAAAACGATTGCCAATTACTACCGATAATTTATTCTTGAGTTTATTCTGGGAGATTTTTTTATTAAAAGCCTTGCCTAAAAAAGAATCGCCACCAGACAAACGTTTTTCCACCGATGGAAAAACCAAAGAAATTACCTTCTCCCTGTCTTGATATTTAAATCGTAAAGTTTTTCGGTAAGGAAGCTCTCCCGGCTTTATCGGGAGGGGCTTTGGGGGAGAATTTTTTTTCTTCAAGTCATAACTTTTTATCGATAATTCTCTATTTTTATTTATAATTACCCGGGGTGCAGAATAAAAATCTTCTAATCTGGGTGCGTTACTTAAATAGATTTTTGGAATTTTAGGGTAGAGTTCTGGTAAAATTCTTCTTACGTCATAACGTGGATTAAGATCACGCTGTTTGTAGCTATCACTATGTCCATCCTCTATAATTATCAATCCTAAGTTTCTAAAAGGCGCAAAAATTCCCGCTCGAGTAGCTAAAAAAATGGCGGCATCTAACTTTTTGGTCAACTGCCAAGCAGTCTTAAACCAAGAGGAGGGCATTATGGAGCTTAATAAAATTGGGGTTTGAGAGGCAAAAGAATCACTTAAAAAAGAGTATTTGCCTAGCAAAGAAAATAGACTTAATTTATTAGGAGCTAACACTAAAATTTGTTTTTTTTGCTCCAAAAAATATTTAATAAGCACAGCTAATTCTCCCGTTTGGCCATGATTGGCAAAAATATAGTTTTCGCTGTTTTTTCTATTTTCCTTAAATTTAGCTTTAAGAAAATTTTTTTTAAAGCTAAAACTCTTTTTTGCCAGACGAAACCAGTCTCCTAAAGAGGAAAAAATATAAAAATTCGACCCCCTTCTTTTGGCTGGTAAATTCAAGGTTGAAAGAGCCAAATGATTCCAGGAAACAAAATGTTTTTCCGCAATTAACCTTAGGTTTTCAAGCAGTTCCAAACTGATAAAATTTTTTTCTTTAATTGCTTTAATTGACCGAATCTTTATCGATCGAAAGGGTATCGGGGAGTAAAAAAAATTAGCTAAATCTTTAAATTTTCTCAGATCAAGCATTAAGCTGTCTGATTTGGGAAATGGACAGCCAAAAAATGTCTTTTTAGACCGAACAACGATGCCAAAAACATTTTTTTTGCGGAGCGGAACTTCCACCAAATCACCTTCCTCAACCAGAAGACTGTCGTCTAAAATAAAATAGAAAAAAGTTGAATTTTGCTCCAACGGAAAGCGTTTGAGGGGTAGGACTTCAACTATTTGAAGATTTTTTAGTCCCATTTTTTATGATAAAAACTAATATTTTCTGCCCGTTACCACCCAAAGCTTCAAAAAATTTTCACTTTTCCAATGAATATCCAGTAAAGCTTCCTTAAAAAGATGATCGGCACTTTCCTCAACTCCGGAGACAGTTCCGATAATTATCTCCGCCGGAATATCGGGATTGCTATTATCGGTTATTACGGAGGCTTGCAGTTCGGGATTGGCTTCTAGGGGAAGCATTTCTAAAATTGAACGCAAATCGTGGCTTCCAGCAAGGACGCCTGCCCAATCAGTTCCCGCTATCTTTGCCCCAATTCTAAAACGATGGTTGGGCGTTAAAATAATTTGCAAGTTTCTCCTGTCAACTCTGTCAGTGAGACCAACAAGAAAACCCTCTTTATTAACTACAGGCAGACCGGAGCGAATTAAAGAATCGGGATTTTTCAGAGCAAAAAGCAAGGGCTGATTAAAAAAACTTTCTTTCCCCGTCACTTGAATTTCTTCCACACTAAAACGTTCCTGGAACTCAGTTTTTATTTTTTCACCTGATTTCAGAAGATTTTCTCTTAAAGTCGCATTTTCTTCAAGCAGGATCCGGTTTTTTTCTTTGAAAGATTCTATTGAGCCTTCCGAAGGCTTACCGGAAAGCGAAAAAGAATTTATACGAAGTAGCCAGCCGGAAATCTTTCCTCCAAACCAACCGAAGGAGGACTGATAGAAATAATTTTGATTTGACCAGAGAAAAATCAATAGCAAAATCAATAGCAAGAAAAAGAAAAAGGAACGATTTTTCTTTTTAAAAAATTTTCTACTGTCTGATTTTAGCATCATTTTGATTGGAAAGCCAAGCTAAGCTACTTAGTAAAAGATATATAAAGAGAACCCAAACCAGATTCTCTAGTAAAAATTTTAAATTATCCGAAAGATTGAGATAGGCGAAGGCCAGACCTAGTACGGTTTTGCTTTTCTTGTTTTCTACTACCGTTTCGCTAGGATTAATGGTTAGCGAGACCTGATCAGTGGCTAGTTTTTGACCATCTTTATTCCAAATCTCCACTTGAAGAGAGTGAAAACTTTTGGGCGAATAATTGTCTCCGCTGAGGTTTAGTTTGCGAATATTTTCTCCTTTTTCAAAACCATTTCTATCTAATGACCAAAAATATTCCAATTCACCTTTAGTCGCAAAAGTGCTACCAATAGGTCCAGGGATTGCCTCAAATTCAAGATCTTCATTGAGGGGCACCTCGAAAACCCTACCCGCTTTTTCCATTTGACTCGCTTCTTTGGTCTCCAATTTTCTCGGTTGAATAGTAATATAAGGCTCCACAATTTTCAAAATAGCTTTGTCAATTACCACGTCGGTATGACTTTTATTGCTAGCGGTTAGCTCGATTTCGTATTCAGAACCAAATGATTTTTCCGCCTTAAAGATAATTTTGGGAAAATTGTCTTCCATTTTAGCTCGATCAATCTTCCAAATAAAATCATCAAAGGGGGTTCCTTCATATTCAACCAAAACGGTCTCACCCGTAGTTACTTCTTTTTTTAACAGTTCGTCCTTTTTTTCAAAATTGTTCCCTTTTAATTCCGCCCGAAAAAATCTTAATTTAAGCTTTTCACTGACAAAAAAATCAAAATTAGTTTCTCCCATCACTTGCTTAGTGCCGGAAAGTTCCGTTATCTTTAAACCTGCCGAATATTTCCCTTCAAGCAAGGGCAGGAATTTAATTTTCCCCCAGCCAACCCCTCCTTCGGCTTTAAATTCGGCTAGCTTGTTGTCTAGGGGAGTAAAGGCAGTATCCACCCCCTGTTTTTTCCAAATCAAACGTGAGTTTTTTATATCTTTTTCCGGTTTTAGAACTTCCCCTTCGTGTTTTATCGTCCATTGAAAAACCAACAACTCCTTGTCTATCGTTTCACCAGCGGAAACGCCCTCTAGAGTCAACTCTTCTCCCACTGAAGGTCTCATGGGGTTGATAAATATCATAGCCTCCAGATTACTACCCTGTTCACCTTCAACTCTCTGCCAAATATCTTTTAGCCCCAAACAACCAAAACCAAAGTCTCCCGATTTTTTACACCTTCCGTCCTTTTCTTCCTCGCATTCACAAAGACTGTTAAAGCCGGGAAAATTCTTCTTAGATTGATAAAGAACGTCTGCTCCGCAAACTTCACCAAAAGCCCACATAATTTTATAAAAGGAAGTTTTTTCATTGGTGGGAAAAAGTGAAGTCCCTTCGACTACCACCCCAATC
Organism: uncultured Candidatus Saccharibacteria bacterium; assembly: GCA_964602125.1. Classification (GTDB taxonomy): domain Bacteria; phylum Patescibacteriota; class Minisyncoccia; order CAIUEV01; family CAIUEV01; genus CAIUEV01. Next base: position 16,296 of record CAZRPR010000005.1, on the reverse strand, counting down.
TTATCACCACTTTGATAGTTGTATTTTATTGTTTGCTGACCAAGACCTATAATATCTGCTTCATCCAAGAATCCGTCACCGTCAGTATCTGAGCTGGTCGGATCAGTGCCCCAAAAATTCTCTTCGTCTTCCTTAAAAGAACCGTCTCCTGACTTAAATGGAATAATTTTCTCCCAATCATAGAAGCTTTCTGCGCCATTACTCCCCGGGAAATAATGAGTGCAGGTAATCGGCTGAAAAATGCCCATCAAATCGTTTTCTCCCGATTTACCACCAAAATTATAGCGAAAACAGCGACTGCCTACCGGTTCATTGGTGAGTGAAATAGGAGAATTTCCTTCTTTCAGCTCACACTTGGCTTGACAGTAGTTGAAACTTTTTTCTTCCTTCCAAAGACTTAAGTCATAATCCTTCTCGCATTCGGAACATTCTTGTGTCGGTTTGCTTCCACAACTGCCATTATTGACGCAGCAAAGATTTCTATCCTCAGCACAATCAGACTCATCCTGGAAAAAATCGGAATCACATTCGGAGTAGCTCTCCTCCGTCAGACCTCTTAAGCAATTTTTTTCCTCCTCTTCGCTGCCCTCAGTGCACATATCGGCAAAACAGTTATCCTTGTTTACATCCCAAATTTTGTTAACACACTTATCGTATTCGTCTTGACAGTCACTACAACAACTATCCGTCCAATCAGAACAAGCCGGCTCAGAGCATTTTTTATATTCCCATTCCTTTTCGGCCTTAGCTTTTTCATAATTATCCTCACAATTGCTCTTGCAATTCTTCTCCAAATCTCCATACTCAAGATCATAATCGTCTCCTAAAATTTTATTGATTTTTTCCTCAATTGCCCCTTTGCCTCCATCCCCTCCATAATATGCCGATTGCCCATCCCGATCATTATTTCCGTCTTCGGAAGCATTGCCAAGATCTTTCGCTTTTTTTGAAGTTCCCGGAATGTAAGTTCCTCGAGCCTCTGCAACGGCCCCGCGAATTAAAGCTCCTTCCAATGAGTTAGAGGGGATAAAGACTTTCTTGCCATCCTTAACCACTGTTACACCCACCTTCGGATCAGCGTTATAAATGTACCAATTATAGTAGAGTTTACTTTGAGAATTACGAAAGTTTTGAGGCAAAGCTTGAGCATAAATCGATTCATTAACTTTCGGATTAGTGGGGGTAATAATAATATCTACCTTGGGAGCTTTTTCTTCTTTATCGCTAACCGCACCTTCATTAGAGCGAATAACCGATTCAGTCATTGCTTGGTTCATGATGGCCGCCGATCCCGTTTGAGAAGAGGTGTTAACAGAGGTGGGAATTAAAAACGCCAACGCATAATTGGAAGGAAAAACCAACAGAGTAATTATAAAAAGGGAGCATATTTTCTGAATAAAATGAATTTTCATTTTAAAAAATTAAAAAAATTTTAGGATGAAGCTCTACCCGGTAAACTGAAAATTATTTTTTGGCTACTGAGGGAAAATGGCAACGGGTAGCCTTCATCTACTGAACGAAGAATCAACCCGAGCCTAACCCTTTCCTCTAACTTTAGATTCGAAACATTCGGTGATCGGAGCAAATAGCTGCTTCGATCGGTAATTTCTCTGTCGTTAGCACCGGCAAATGAGCTGTAGTCGGAAAGCCAATTCTCAATTGTTGGCCTGACCGTCTCCTCACTATAAAGCAATTTTATTGGTTTTTCGGTGATTTCCTGATCGAAGATCTTCGGAAATTTCTTCATTAAATTGGTCAAGTTGTCAGTGACTATTTCTTTATCATTAAAAATCAGATCTTCTTTCATTTGTGAAATGGGGTCAACTCCCTGATCAACAAAACCCTCTTCGACAAACAGCTGTTCCACTTGTTCTAAATTCTCTAAGTTTTGATTTAGATAATCTTCAAAGGCCTTTACAAACTGACTTTGGGTTGGGAATTTTAGACTTTCATATAGCTCCAGAACCTTAAGCAAAACGATTTTTTCCTCTTGATTGAGCCTCGCCACATTCTTACTTTCCGTCATATACTGATGCATGATTATTTTCTCATGCTTATCCATTCCATAAATCCTATTATAATCCCTTAACCAATTTTTAATAATGGGCGGAGTTGGGCTAGCTTCTCCTTGAATTAAAATACCTTCCCGGCCAACCCTTTCTTCGTTTTGAATAATCGCCTCAACGAAAGGTTGAGCCGTCTCTGCCCAAAGTGACGGATCGAGCACGTTCATTTTTACAATGAAACGCTCCCTCACGTCTATCCCCACCCTCAAAGCCTTGACTAGGGCATTTCTAAAAAGCCAAAGCTGTTTTTCTTCACTTAAAGTGGGGAAATCCACAAAAAGAAGGAGGCATTTATACACTTTTAATTCTTCAATCAGATTAGCATTTTTTGCTACTATTGGGTCTCTCTCTAATTTGGCTATTTCAATCAATAATTCACCTAAATCTTCAGTAAAATAGGTTTTTACAATCTCCACCGTCGAGCGTCTGATTTTTTCAATTTGTGCTTCTATCATCTTATTTTTTAAGATTTGTCTCTAAACTTTTTTAATAATTCCAAATCATTCTTCAATCCTTCTTCGGTTGGAGTCTCCAAAATCATACTTATATTATAATCCCTTACCTTGAAATAGTCCACTATTTTTTCAAAGGCCAAAAGGCCGATTTCACCCTCTCCCAAATGCCGGTGTCGGTCTATTTTAGAACCTAATACTCCGGCGGAATCGTTCAAATGAATTAATTTTAATTTTTCTAAACCAATTTGCTTGTCCACTTCCTCAAAAAAATCGCCGACTCCTTTTTGGCTTCGCAAATCATAACCGGAAGCAAAAGCATGGGCAGTATCAAAACAAAAACCAGCCAGCTGAGGATGTCGCTTTAAAAAAATAGCAATTTCCTCAATCTTAGCTCCCATGATTGAGCCTGATCCGGCAGCAATCTCAAGAAGCAATGGAACTTCTTTCTCTTTCCCGATAATTTCCTTTAAAGCCAAAGACGCTTTTTCATAAGCCGGTTTTGGGTAATCAGCAGAACCAATAAAATCCTTTCCGCTGCCCAAGTGAGTAACCACGTAGCGGGCTTTAAGCATTTTAAGTCTTTCCAGTTCAAGCTTTAAAGCGCTAACCGAACCTTCAAAAATGCGCTCATTGGAAGAAGCTAAATTGATAAAATAAGGTGAGTGGATGTAATAATTTTTTATTCCCCAGCGCTGATTTTCTGCTATAAATTTCTCTATTCTAGACTGTTCCCAATTCTTTACCACCCCCCCATAAGGATTGCGAGAAAAAAATTGAAAACATTCACCTCCCAAGGCCGCCACTTTACCGGGAAGAGTCTCTATTTTCCCACCACCGCTAGCATGAAATCCAAATTCCATTCTCATTGTCTGATTACTTTAAAGTTTTAAGTAAACTACTGCCTACCATTTCAGGAGGGACAGGAATCCCCAGCAAGTCTAAAACCGTCGGGGCAACATCCACCAGCATTCCGTCAACCATACTTTGATGACGCATAATCTGACTTTCCGTTCTTTCTTTCTTGTTGTCGGGATTAACCAAAAACAAGGGTACCGGATTGTTAGTATGTTCAGTAATTTTTTCTCCCGTTTTTACGTCCTTCATTAGCTCTGCATTGCCATGATCGGCTGTTATCAAAAAACAAGCCCCTAAGGGTAAGCCGGCTTTTATAACTTTTCCTAAGCAAAAATCAACCGTTTCTACCGCTTTTGTGGCCATTTCAAAATTTCCTGTGTGCCCTATCATATCAGCATTTGAATAATTAACCAGAATAAAATCATCTTTTTGAGTCATCATTCTGGCAATCAGTTTCTCCGTGATACCGGCCGAACTCATTTCCGGCGATTGTTCGTAGGAACTTACCTGGGGAGAAGGCACTAATGTTCTTTCTTCATTGGGATAAGGATCTTCCTTGCCTCCATTGAAAAAGTAAGTGACGTGAGCGTATTTTTCCGTTTCTGCAATGTGAAACTGGTTTTTACCGTTTTCTGAAATAATACCACTCAGAGAAGTGGTAACCCGTTGAGGTGGAAAAGCAACCTTAACGGGCAGGTTGGCTTCATACTCCGTCATGGTGACTATCTCAACATCCTCCGCCATCTTTTCCCTCTTGAAGCCGGAAAAATTATTTTGAGTTAAAGCAGTTGTTATCTGTCGTGCTCGGTCTTCCCTGAAATTAAAGAAAATCAAAGAATCCCCATTCTCAAAAGGACCTATCGGATTTCCCGACTCATCCACTATTACATGGGGCTCTATATATTCGTCACTTAAATTCTCTTTGTAAGCTTCGGCAATTACTTCAGAAGCGCTTTTCGCTTTATTGGGACCATAGCCCAAAATTGCCGCGTATCCCTTTTCTGTCCTATCCCAATTCTGATTTCGATCCATTGTCCAGTTTCTGCCACTAATGGAAGCGATTTTACCCGTTCCCAAACTCGCCATTTTTTCCTCCAAGCTTTTTATAAAGCCGGCTCCCGCCTGGGTCAAGGTATCCCTACCGTCCGTAATAACATGGATAAAAACCTTGTTCATTCCTCGAGAAACAGCCAGTTCCAACAAGGCAAAAAGATGATCAATGTGTGAGTGAACACTGCCATTTGATACTAATCCTAAAAGATGCAGAGCCGTCTCCTTTCTCTTGGCTCGATTAATATTCTCAATAATGGTTTGATTGGAGAAAAAACTGCCATTTTGAATGGCCAAATTAATCCGAGGTAAATTTTGATAGAGGATAACCCCCGAACCGATAGTCATATGGCCCACTTCAGAATTTCCCGCCTCACCCCAAGCCAAGCCGACCGATATACCGGAGGCCTGAAGAGCAATGCAAGGATAGTTTCCCTTTAAAAAATCAAAGACGGGAGTATTGGCGTTAACAATGGCATTCCCCTCGCTCTCCAAACTAATTCCCCAACCATCCAAAATCACCAGAATAACCGGGCGATATTTCTTATCTTGAACAGTTATCTCTTCCGGCGAAAAAGCCCCACTATAAATTAAACTCATTATTTTTTGTTTTAAAAAAAGTTACAAGGAGCAAGAAACTAGGTACAAGGGGCAAGTAAGATTCCTTGTTCCTTGTTACATTCTAGAGGGGAATTTCAGGAAAGACAAAAAGGTAATTTCTCCTTGTCCCTTGCAACTTGTTACTTGCTACTTTTTTTAAACTTTTAACTATGTCTCCTCTAACGCGTTTCTAGCATCAACATAGTCTGGGTTTATTTCCAAGGTTTTTTCCCATTCCTTTTTTGCTTGTTCGATTCGCTTAGTCGCATAATACAACAACCCTAAATTAAAGTGAGCATTGTCATAACCGGGATTAAAGGAAATTTCCTTAAGGTATTCCCTCTCCGCCCCAGTCAGATCTCCTCTGTTAGCGTAAATCAAGCCCAAGTTACTGTGGACCATCGGTTCCAAATCATTAATCTCGATTGTTCTTTTATAATATTTTTCCGCTAAATCGTACTTTTTCTCCAGGTGATACATCGCCCCTAAATTTCTTTGGGCCAACGGGGAACTGGGCGAGTTCTCTGAAGCATTTAACCAAAAGGTAAATTTATCAGCAAAAACGTTCTGATGAAAAAAGGTTAAAGGCCCAAAGAAAAAAAAGAGAACTGCCAACACTAACCAATAATATTTAGCTTTGATGCGATTAACAACTTCGAGTCCCCTGATTTCCGCTATGAATATCAGTATACCCAGAACAGGTAAATAAAGTCTGTGTTCAATAAAATCTGCAATAATATTAGGGTCCGGCCTGACAAAGGATGGAGCTAAAAAGAAACCAAACCAGAAAAAAGCAAAAAGAAACATTAGCGATCTTCTTTTTCTAAAGCTCTCAATTGAATACTCCCAAAAGATAATGCCCAACAAAATTATCGTCGCCAAAATACCCCAAATAAAAGTGGTATCAGGAATATTGGGTAAGACAGAAAGGTTAAAGGGGAAAAAAACTTTTCCCAACAATTGAAAAGAGGCGGGAAAATTTTTCCAAACGGACCAAAAAATATCTTCGAAAGCAAAGGGCATCGGATTTTTCGCAAAAGCCAAACCTCGAAAGACGGCCCAAATAACCACTATTGATCCACCCCCGATTATCCATTGTAAAGCAGACTTAAAGGTCAAGCTTCTTCTCATCCAAAGATACATCAAACAAAAAAATGGAAGCAAGATAGCGCTTTCCTTGGTAAAAAGCGCCAAGGCAAAAAACAGAAAGGACAGCGCTAAAGAACCTATTCTTTCTCGCTTGAAATAATTAAGAAAAAAGATAAAAGAAGCCAAGACAAAAACTGTAAGTAGAGAATCATTTCGGCCCGGTACCCAAGAAACGGCCTGAGTCAAGACAGGATGAATCGAGAAGACAAAAGCTAAGAGAAAAGAGATTTTTTGGGAATAGCCTAGTTTAAAGAGTAACTTGAAAACCAGCAAAGAGGCTATGATATGAATAATCAGATTAGATAGATGGTAGAAAAAGGGAGCTTCCCCTCCAAAGAGAGCATCGAACATAAAAGAAATCGTTAGCATCGGCCTGTAATAGGCAGCCAGACCGTGATCGGCCTGAAAAACATCTTTAAAAAAAGCTTGAGGCAAATTACTTAAATCTTTTAAAAAATTTATATTTTCTAAGATCAAAGAGTTATCGTCCAAATAAACAAAATCAAAAAACAGCGATTTGAAATAAAGAATAAAGCCAACTGAAACCAAAATTAAATATATTGGCCAATGGGAAACAAAAAGTCTCCCCCAAGATTCATCCTCTTTATACACTACCGTTTTTTTCTCACCCCCTCTATTTTTTCCCATAGAATAATTTAACGATGAATAAAATATTTTAAGGCCAACCAGAGAGTCTGTAGACCGTATTTCACGCTTCTCTTAAAATTAATGCTCGATGCTTCTGGAAAATAAACCACCGGCACGGAAATCTCCCCGATACGATATTTTCGCCTGACAATTTCGAAAAGCATCTGACTGTCAAAGAAGAAATCGTCCGAATATTTCCCGAAAGCTATCTTCTCCAGCACTTCCCTCCGGTAAGCTCTCATCCCCGTGTGCCATTCGGAAAGATTATAACCCGTTGCCAAATTCTCCACAAAAGTCAAAACGCGATTGGCGTAATATTTATAAACTGGCATCCCTCCGGCCAAGGCCTCCTCTCGACTGCGAATACGGGAGCCCAACATCACATCAAAATAATCCTCCTCAATAAGCGCGATAAAATGTTTAATCAATTTTGGATTATATTGATAATCTGGATGAAGCATCACCACAATATCTGCTTTTCTTTTTAGGGCAGTACGGTAGCAGGTTTTTTGATTGGCACCGTAACCTCGATTTTGGCTATGTTTAAAGATGGTTAGGCCGAGTTCACGTGCAACCCTTAAAGTCTCGTCTCGACTAAAATCATCAACTAGAATAATCTCGTCCACTAAATCTTTAGGGATCTCTTTCACTGTTTTTTCTAACGTTTTTTCTGCATTGTAGGCCGGCAAAACCACAATTACTTTCGGCTTTGAAATAATCATTTTTTTCATTATTTTATCTACTTCTTTTTCCTTCTATCCACTAACCATCTATTATTCTTCATGCAACCCATTATCGAATCGGCATAACCGGAATCGCCAGGGCCATAGCTGTTGATTAGTCTTTGTAAATCCCTGTCATTGCCTATAGGTTTACCTTTGCCGTTCTCTCCTCCTTTTTTCTTATAATCCATCAGGGCGTACGCCATAGCCGCTCCAAAATTCGGATCCGACCGAAGAAGCTCCCTTCTCTTTTCATTGTTTTTACCGGAATTACGACTGGCGTTAAAAACTTGATCGATATTTCCTTTTCCGTCTTTTTCAAATTTATCTGAAAAAGCTTTAAAATGTTCTGGAGCATATTTCTTCATATGATTAATAGCCATCTGACTCTCAGCCATACAGATTTGGCCGATGCCGGAACAGCCCGTTTCACTTCTTGCCCCTCCGTCAAAGCCCGACTCTTTTTCAAAGACACACATCATCGCTTCGGTCGGAATGTTCATATTCTCACCGTTATCAGCCATCTCTTGCTGAAAACCTTTTAGCATCTTATTCAAATCTTTTCTTTCTTCTGTTGTAAGAACCCTGTCGGTAGAAACTCTTTTATTAAGCCCAGAAACATCATAGCCTCCAACTCGAGAAATATTTTCAGCAATGCTACTTGGACTTAGGCTGCTAGAATATTGAGTAGGTAACTCACTAGCAGAAGGAATAGGCGGCGTAGTCTCCGTGGAAGAAGGATTTTTAGTTGAGACGGGTGGACTGACAACCGGATTTTCCGGAGCCTTTGGGGCATTTGAAAGAGAAAAATT
>CAZRPR010000005.1:5009-7839 GCA_964602125.1 uncultured Candidatus Saccharibacteria bacterium | reverse complement strand
GCCGCTTTTTTATTAACGCTTGGATCGAAATTTAAACTGACCGGTTTTTCGGGATCAAGAGAATAAGTATCTTTTTTTTCATCATAATTAAGATTGATAGTAAAACTGGAATCGTCAGACGATTCAGCTTTTGAGGGCTTAGTATTTTCCTCATAAACTACTCCATCAACCAAGTTGACTATCGGACTTAAATCACCGGCGTCCGGCCAAATATTGTTAAAAATAGCAGGAGCTTCCCCCGCCTCAGTGGCAATTAAAGGGATCTCACTAGAAGGACTTTCGGTCGCAATTTGATTAATTAACTTTTGGATTCTCCCCTTTGTTTCCTCGGAATTACTCGAGAGTAAATTGTTAAGATTTACCAATCTCGAATCAATTTCATCGCTTTCCAGGGAAGAATTTCTAGGCAAGACCGCATAGAGTGAACCGTTGTTTTCGACTACTTCTTTAATGATTTTTTCAAAATCAGAGACTGATTTGCTAACGGGCTGAGCTCCCAGACCACGAATAAAGAAGTATTTATTTTGGATATATTCACTAACCAGCTGAGGCAATTCGTTTAGGAGGATCGGTTTACTTCTTCCTCCCAATTCATCCGCTAAAATCTCGTTTTTATAAAGAGGGTCTGCTGTCACACTCTTCTCTACCACGGAAGATTCTTCAACACATTCAATTTTCGACCAACTTTCACCTCCATATCCCAAAGTTCGATAGACAATATTAACGGCCAAGTAGCTGGTTAAACAGACAAAAAAACCGATTAAGCTATATTTAAAACCGTTTTTAGCCAATTTAATTTTCTTCTCATTTCCCAAAGAAAAAATATAGAGAAAACCGGCAATAATAGCAAACAGCAAAGTAACTGCAAAAGAAACAAAAAGCAGAAAAGAAATCACGTTAGTCAAAGTCTCAATCAATCGGCAGATATCACAGCCTAAACCATCACAATTAATCAACGCTTGTTCCATTTTTTGTTCAGTTTATGTTTTTATTTAAGGTTATGATAAACGAAAAATAAACCTTCAGCAATTTTCGATTACTGAATGTTTCTTTTTTATTTGACAAATTTTATCTTCCGATGATAATTTAAATATTGCCAAGCTCTTTACAAAATAAAAGGAGGAAAAGTGCGAGGTTCTCAAAAAATTGAAGATTCCGAAAGGAATATTCTTTGGGTGGATGACGACAAAGTCATTCGAATGTTAGGAAAGGAACTATTAAATTTTTTGGGTTTTAGAACAGCTACAGCCAAAAACGGAAAAGAAGCGTTAAAAATTCTCGAAGAGACGACCTTCTCGACCATCATAACCGATATGGATATGCCAGTAATGAATGGATACGATTTCATTCAGAAATTTAGAAAGAAACACGGTAAAAAATGCCGAATCATAGTCATTTCTGGCTCAAAAGAATATCTAGACCTAATAGCCGACTTCAAGTTAGCTGATCACACCATCCTAAAACCCCTATCTCTGACCAAACTCAGAGAAGCTCTACTATAATTCCAATCCGAATCACCAACCCATCCCTAGAAAAATTTCTACCACCTCAAAAACACAAAAACACCCTCCTCCTTTTATCCTTCCTCCCCTTGGGACTCAAAATAATTTTGAGTCCTTTTTCTTTTTCTTGTCCCTCCCAATAAAGAGAATTACAATGTAGTTGCCGATTATTTAACTTTTGCAATGTTTGGAACAATTTTAATCTTACCCACAATCACTTTTGAGGGTTTTCAACTCGGACCAGTCTACTTGCATTTTTGGGGTTCAATGGTAGCGGTTGGTATTATCATCGCTATTTATTTAGCTTTGGCCAAAAAAAGATTCTGGAGTGAAAAATATCCCACTTCGACCTTAAGTTCCCTTTCCGAAGATCAATTTTGGAATTTTTCTTTAATTTTAGTCTTTTTTATTTTTTTCGGAGCTAGAGTGTCTTATGTCTTGGAAGAATGGCCGATATATAAAGAAAATATTTTTGATATCTTTAAAATTTGGCGAGGCGGTTTTTCTCTTTTTGGAGGAGTCGTTTTCGGATTGTTCTACGCCATCTGGTGGAGCAAGAAACACAAAATTAATTTAAAAACCTTGGGAGCAATTTTTGCTCCCGCCTGGCTTTTCGGACTGTTTTTCGGTCGCATTGGCTGTTCTTTCATTCATGACCATCTGGGAAAACCAACCGACTTACCATGGGCCATGTTTTTAAAGGGAGCGTATCGTCACGAACCAGCTCTCTACGAAGCCATTTTTGTATTATTGCTAGGCCTTTTTATTTATTATCGGGAGAAAAATAAACCCAATAAAAATATCTTTCTGTTTTCGCTTATAGCGTACGCTTTTGGTCGTTTTTGGCTCGATTTTCTACGAGCGGAACCGACCGCCGGCGGAGATGAAAGATTTTTCGCCCTTACCCTGGCTCAATGGATTGCCATAGGAATTTTTATGACAGGCCTATTCTTGTTACCAAAAACACAACCCAAAAAATTAAAAAAACAAAAATAGCTTGATTTTCCTTGCTTTTTTTAAAAAGTCGTTCTACTTTTCACTGTTCGTTTAAAAGCACATTATATGAAAGGGAGGTAGAGGGGATATGTCAAAACGAAAAAGCGCCCTGATAGTAGACGGAGACGAGGCGGTACTTTTCTTCTATAAAAGTTTTTTAGAGGAAAACAACGTTGGCTTCGATAGGTTTTTCATTTCAGACCCTCAGAAAGCTCTTGAGTTAATGAACGAAAGAGAGTTTGATATCCTTGCTGTCAATTTTAAAATGAAATATTCATATTTCGACGGCATAGACGTTGCTCTCAGGTTCCGAGAAAAAAACCCAGATGCTC
>CAZRPR010000005.1:3668-4909 GCA_964602125.1 uncultured Candidatus Saccharibacteria bacterium | reverse complement strand
GGAAATTCGCAATTCGTTTCACCAAACGGGCAATCAGCTATTTTATCCTCTGTATTTTCACTCTTGAGCATAACGGGTTCCGTTTTCGGCTCTTGATTCAAATAATCTTCAATTATCGCTCGAAACTCTTCGGTCTCAATAAAAACTCCTTCAGCATTTTTTAAATTATATTTAACGCCAATATCTTTTAGTTTTAATTCCAAATCGACATCGTTCGGTAAGTCAAGCTTTTCTTGAAATTCAGTCAAAGGAACGCCTGTCGTTTCAATTACATATTGTAAAGTATTACTACCTCTAAGATCGGAGGCATCAACTTTTCCTTCTTGATCAACAATATTTGATTCCGGTTTGGTCTGCCAAAAAGGAGTGAGGGGCATAACCACTAAGGGCAGAATAACTAAAACAATAATTAAGAGTGTGAATTTCTTAAGGGAAACCGTATGACCAAAAATATTGTAACTTAAACTATTCTCCGGACAATGACCAACACATTTACCGCAACTAATACAATCTCCGCTCTTAACCTCATTAACGTTTTTTATTTGCAATCCGGCCGGGCAATTAGTGTCGCAAAGTCCGCAGCTAATACAAGTTTTGGCATTCCTTTTTATTCTAAAAGCACCTATTCTTTTCCAAGGAGCCAAAAAAGCCCCCAAAGGACAGAAATAACGGCACCACCAATTTTTAGTAAAAAGAGAAATAATGACGATACCAATCAAGATACTATAGCCGACAATCTTTTCATCAAACTCCTCTCCTAAATGCATGAGGGCATTGTAGGGACCGTACTCTCGAAAAATCAAATCGTTAAGAGAAAAAGAGAAGTAGACAACCAAGGCTAAACTTATATATTTAACATATCTTAAGTATTTATCCAGCCACAAAGGCAGTTCCAAATCCTTTTCAAAACCCAACTTTCTCCCAATGAATCTCAAGCCTTCTTGGATTGCCCCCAGAGGACAAAAATAACCACAAAAAACCCGACCTAAAATAAATGTAGCCACCAGAAAGATCCCCAATAGAATAAAGGAGCTGATGAATATTCTCTTCAAAAACTCACCCGTAAAAATCAGGGTGAAGAAACTCTCCACCGCTCCGAAGGGGCAGTAAGCGTCAATGGGCGCCACTTTTTCCACTCCTAAATATTGATGACCTAAAGCCAATCCAAACATTAAAATCAATACCATTAACTGAACAATGAAACGAAAAGGATTTTTTCCTAAAAAATTTTTCATGATTTT
>CAZRPR010000005.1:0-3568 GCA_964602125.1 uncultured Candidatus Saccharibacteria bacterium | reverse complement strand
TTTTTCACCCTCTCAATCAATTTCAGGCGAAGTTCAAACTTATGGTAAAGATTTGAGTCAAGGCAGTACTTTCTGTGCTCAATTCAAAATCGGTTTTACCGAACACCACAAAATTTACATTAAAGAAGAAAAGACGATTGAATTAAATGAAAAACTTTCCACTTGCCAATCAGTAGCCAAGAAACTAGAGGAGACTCTTAAAAACGGCACCGCCCAAATAGCTGCTTCTGGTGGAATTATTCAACCCTTTAGAGAAAATTATTATTACGAGAAATATTACCCAAAACAAGTTACTGTTCCCGGAGTTAGCTCAGCTATTCTCCATGATCAAAACGCTGAAGGCAATTGGAAATACGATAAAAATTTCTACGATTACCTCTACGGTATGGACCCAAAAAATCCTGCTGCTATCAATGAATTTTGCCGAATCTATATAGAAGAAGGCTCCCACGATTTAGTTTCTTATGAATTAAGAAATAGACCTAAATATAGCGACGGCAAGATTCATTCAGACGACGAGCAAGTGATCACTAAATGTGGCGACATAAAAGTGGTTCATGAATGCTCCCAAAAAAATGTTTTTAAATACGATTTAAAATACCAAACCGAACAATCGGGCGACAGCAAACCTATCGTCTCTACCGAAACTCATAAATGCGAAAATATTACTCTTAATCTCAAAACTGAGGGTGAATGGTTTCAGACCGGTCCCACCAAAACCTTGGACGAAAATGCATCAAAGCTCATTGAGCTTTCGGATGCCTTTACTCATAATATTCTAGCCGGCTACTCGGTCGGAGTTCATATGGGATACGATATGTTTGTTTCTCCACCAACGGACATCTCCAGTTGTGGTGACCAGTCGAACTGTCTTTCTTCCTCAACAACAAAAGAGACTTTAAAGGGAATGTCCGGAAAGGGAGTGCATAAAGTCCCGAGTGATTTTAATAGTTTAGTTCAAAAAACATTAAGTGCGGAAACAGATAGCGAATACATTAAATGTAATGATGGAAAATGCGTAGCTCGAGCTAGCGGAGAAAGACACTTGGCTTCGTCGATTCCAGCAACTTCCTATTTTGGCCAATGCAAAAACCAAATTATAGATTTAAATTTACCGGAAGTACCTATCCCTTCAGCTAAAAGTGACACTATATTTAACGTAGTTAATAGAGTTCCCTTAGTTAGTATTTCTTTCCCTAATAGCCAATCTATTACCAACCTAAAAACTGATGAGACAATCAAGGTAACTTGTGACATTATTGATCCAGACGACTGTTGCGATAAGATCACTAAAGTCAAATGGAGTTGTTTTAATAGTCAGAACAAACAAGAAAATTGCCATTTCCTCTCGAATACTGATATTTGGCAAACAGGCAGTTTGACAGAAGAGCTGGGTAAAGAAAAAATAGCTAACCCCTATCGTTCTGTTGTGAGTTTTAAAAGTTCCGTAAAAGACTCTTACGCCATAGCTTGCGAAGCCTTTGATAACGACATTAACACTGGTAAACAGGTAAAAAGCTCCTTTGACAAACTCAACTCAAACAATAACTCCGACAATTTTTTTGGAGGCAACTCAGATGGTGGCAGTGGTTACGGTTTAGGAGGCTTGAATGTTAGCCCAGAACTGACAACCAATTACGGAGTCTTGCCGGAAAAAGTTAAATTCTGCAACGTTTTCACCGACCAAGGATCTTCCAAGACGCTCTGTGAAGATTCAGCAGAAGTTAAAATAGAGGCGTACACTAGCGAAACGTTGCACCCCAAAGAGTATAAATGGGATTGTAAAAATGGCAAAGGAGAGGAAACAACGGAAAGCCCGAACCATAAATGTACCTATAGCGAATCAGGGAAAATTTATTATCCATCCTTATCGATTAAAGAGACGGATGGTACGGATTGGATAACTTGTATCTCACAAGCAAAAATAAATATGGCAGGAGGGAACAAGAGCAGTTGTTTAGTTCTTATCCGCGAAGCCGGAAGTGTCGATGATTTTGTTTCCGATCTCAAGATTTACGCCAACACTGAAGTTGAAGCTAAAATTTCCAGAATCTGTTTAAATCAAAATGTGATTGATTGGAGCGTAGCCAATGGCACCAAAACTAAAGAAGATAAAAATGAAGAGACTGCCAATTTTGTTTTTCCGGCCGCCGGTCAAGGATCTATCAAGGCAAAAATAAAAGATATCGATTGTAAACAGGCAAATTTGACCGTAAAAGACAAGATTTATATTCGCTAATTTCAAATAAAAAATAAATATCTAAAAAATGAAAAAGAAAATTTCCAGCCTAATTGCCTTTTTCTGTCTATTCATTCTTCCACCAGTAAGTTACGCGGAAGAATCGGCAGAAATTGATTTGGCTACCGGATCAGCGGAAGTGAGCGAAGCAATGAACAAATTTCTAGATTTATCAGTTAAAAAAAGTTTGGGGCTCGAGGAGAATTTATTTTTGGAAGGCGCTGCCGATTCGATCTTACCTTTTTACACTGAGCCCTTTGTCAAATTCAATTTAAGCCTGTCAACTCCGGAAGAAAAAAATGAAAAAAAAGTCAAAGAAACCAGTAAGAAAAACATTATTCTTAATGGAAGTTTATCTTTTATAAATGACAGTGAAAACCAAAGCGCTCTTATTTCTAAAAAATGTAAAGAGAGATATAGTCAAGAGAATGCCTGTAACGAAGGGGAAATATACAATATTAAAGATTTTGAAAACTTAAATGTTTGGGTTCAAGTTTGGAGAAAAGATTCCGATCAGAACACTTCCGCTAACGGCGACTATCTAATTGATGAGTTTTACGCAACCAAACCCTTTGATCTTCACGTTAACGAGCAGAAGAAATTTACTATCAATTGGAAAATTCCTGAAAATTTAAAAGCGGGCGATTATCGTATGGATTTCTTTGTTAATTCACAACAAAAATTTGATTTAGCCGGAACCCCGTTGACGGTTTTTTCCTCAGCCGAAAATTATAACTTTAGCCTACTTGCTTCGGAAGAGAATGCTAGAGAGGGCAAAGTGGAGATAGATAAAGACAATCTAAAAATAAACGAGCAGAAATATTCTTATCGATCACCGGCCAGTCTCATCGACCCCCTGGCCGATGGCAAAATCATAGTTGAATTCCCCCTGAAAAACTTAAGCTCTACTGAAGAAAATATTACTCTGAACTATCAATTAACAGATTGGGGACAAACCAAATCAGATCATCCCATAATCAAAAAGGATGAAGAAATAAAAATCGCTGGCGGAGCCACCAAAAAAATCATCTTTACTTTTAATTTAAACGATAGCCCCAAAGAAAATCTCTACAATCTTAAGATTGTTGCCAAAGGCAATGAATACCAGTCAGCCTCAAATGTTCGATTTGTGATTCAGGGAAGAAACAAAGGAATATTTCGATTTCTAGGTTTTGCCGAAAAAAATAATGAAGAAAAAAAGATAACTCCAATTTTTTGTTTAAGAAACTCTTCTTGGGAGGGAGCTTTCAAGGGTACGCTTGCACTAAAAGTCTTAAATTCCGATAATAAAGAAATAAATGATTGGAAGGGAAAACTTAATTTAGTTTC
>CAZRPR010000004.1:22612-45965 GCA_964602125.1 uncultured Candidatus Saccharibacteria bacterium | reverse complement strand
GATCACCGCGAGTGTCTTCATCTCTAAAACAACGAGCAATTTGAAAATATTTTTCAAAACCAGCTGACATTAAAAACTGTTTGTATTGCTGGGGTGATTGAGGCAAGGCGTAAAATTTACCGGGATCAACTCTAGAAGGAACCAAAAAATCACGAGAGCCTTCCGGCGTGGATTTGGTTAAACAGGGGGTTTCAATTTCTAAGAAACCATTTTTAGAATAAAAAGCACGAATAAATTGCATGACCGCATGTCTTTTTTGAACATTCTTTTGCATTCTGGCTCGACGTAAATCAACGTATCTGTGTCGAAGTCTAATTTCCTCCGTAATTTCTCGTCCATCGCTTTCAATCTCAAAAGGTGGCGTTTCTGCCTTATTCAAAACTAAAATTGACTTGATTTCTACTTCAATATCGCCATTTATTTTTTCTTTTTGAACAGCCCTTTCCGGTCTGGCGTTAACTTGGCCCATTATTTCTACCACCCATTCCGGTCTTAGTTCCGATCCAACAGCATGAGCTTCGGCGTTATTGGGCAGAATAACGCCCTGTACTTTGCCGGACACATCTCGCAAATCAAAGAAGATTAATTTTCCTTGATCACGTCTCACGTCAATCCAGGCGTCTATTTTGACTTCTTTACCAATATTTTTGTTCAAATCTCCTATATATGTTCTTTCCATGTAAAATTGCAATTTAAAAAAGACTCTATTTCTTACTAAAAACAGAATAACAAAAAGATAA
Source organism: uncultured Candidatus Saccharibacteria bacterium (assembly GCA_964602125.1). Taxonomy (GTDB): domain Bacteria; phylum Patescibacteriota; class Minisyncoccia; order CAIUEV01; family CAIUEV01; genus CAIUEV01. The sequence continues at coordinate 45,225 of CAZRPR010000004.1, read as the reverse complement.
AATTGTGGCAAAAAATAGAAATTACAATTAATCTGATTTTTAAAATACGAAATTATCCCTTAAGATTTAAGTATTAGGGAAAATAATTTAATCAGAGTAGGAAATGGATAAAAAAACTAAAAACATAATTGTTTACTCGAGCCCCGATTGTGCTTATTGCTACACCCTTAAAAGTTATTTAAAGACAAGGGGAGTTCTTTATGAGGAAATTGATATTTATGAGGAAGAGACGGGGATTGAAAAAGTCAAAGAAATCTCCGGTCAAAGCACTTTGCCCGTTATATTAATTGACGAAGAAATAATTATCGGTTGGGATAAGCAAAAGCTAAATAATTCACTAGACTTAAACTAAGATGAAAGACCTTATTATTATTGGCGGAGGAGCGGCCGGCATTACGGCCAGTATTTACGCCTCAAGAAAATATATCGACTCAATCCTTATCGCCAAAGATTTTACGGGGCAAGTCGGAACTTCCGCTTGGATTGAAAACTATCCTGGATTTCAGAGAGTATCCGGCTTGGAATTGATTCAAAATTTTAAAAAACATCTGGATTCTGTCAAAAATATCGAAATAAAGTCTTTCGAGACAGTGGAGGAAATCAAAAAAAACCCGAATAGCTTTATTGTTAGCACCGACGAAGGCTTTTACCAATCCAGAGCGATCATTATTGCTACCGGCTGCTTTCCAAAAAAATTAGCAGTCGAAAATGAAAATAAGTTTCTAGGCAAAGGCGTCTCCTATTGTGCCACTTGTGATGAAGCAGGTTTTGAGGACAAAATCGTAGCAGTTATCGGTGGCGGTAATGCCGGCCTAGAATCAGCCATCGAACTTTCTCGTTTTTGCCAAAAAGTTTACATTTTTGAGTCTCTAGCCAACCTTTCAGGGGATGAAATTTTACAAATAGAGGCAAAAAAGAAGAGCAATATTGAAATTATAACAGGAGTAAAAATAGAGCGTTTTGAAGGAAAAGATTCCCTAGAAAAAATAATTTATCAAGAAATAGCCTCTGAAAAAATAAAGGAAATGCCTGTTGAGGGTTGTTTTATCGAAATAGGCAGAACAGCGAACACCGCTTTTCTCAAAAACTTTCTTGATTTAAATGAGGAAGGAGAAATTAAAGTCGATCCGATAAGTCTTGAGACAAGCGTCGCAGGTTGCTTTGCCGCCGGTGATATTACTGATTTACCGGGAAAACAGGTGGTTATTGCCTGCGGTCAAGGAGCCTCCGCCGTTCTTTCCGTCCAAAAATATCTGATTCAAAAATTTCCCAAAAATAAATAAAAAAGACCCCTTTAATTTTAAAGAAGTCTTTTGGAAAGAATGTTTATTCGTTTGCGAGATTTTTATCCGTTCGCTTAATGCCCAAAAACTTTCCGTCTTTGAAAAGTAATTTGACCCTTGGAGTGGTCTCTTGTTCGCCTCTTAATCTAATTTCGCTTAAATCAGCCGAATTAATTAAATCCATCTCTGTCCTATTGGGAATACTATTTGCAATGATAAGAGAGATTGCAAGGCAAGCGAAGGCAATCAATGCGGCAGATTTATCCAAATTACTTCCCTTATTTAAACAAGCCCAAACAGCCCAAATAAAGCTGAAAAGAAAAAAAACAAAGAATGCGCCAGCCACAGACAACCACAAATGACTAATCATACTAGAATTCCTTTCTTTAAAGTACTAACTTCCCTAACAGGAAGTTTATTAATAGAGAAATAGACTATTATTATTCAAAACTGTCAATTTGCTTGACTTTTTCGTATTCTTTAAATACTGTTTAGCGTTCAAGTACATTATAAAAAGGAGCGGAAAAATGAGAATTTTGCTAGCTACTCTCTTGAGTTTTTTGTGCATCGGATTAGCGTTTGGTGCAGAATCGGAGACAATCCCCATTGACAATTTAAACCAAACGTCAATTGGGGTTTATCGAGAATATCTCCATAGTCTCAGTGACACTTATAAGGAGTATAATTTCGAAACTTTTAAACGACATCCGAAGATTCTTGATGCCATCAAAAAAGTCAAGCCAGACTTCAAGACCAAAGATGTTAGCACTGCTTTTCCTAACCATTTTTTCAAGACAAAAGATGGTCGAGTGTTAGTTGTTTTAAGAGGTTGTACCCCGCACGATTGCGCAGGGACAGTACACATAATTGCTTACGACACTCTGACTCGCAAAGCTTTTGTGCTTCGGGAAAAATATGATCAAGCCGCAGTTCAAATTTTCGGCTCCCCCGACGATTTGATCAAGCAGCTACTCATTAATGTTTATATGGAGTAGCTAACTTATATTTCCCCCCTCCCTAAAACCAAAAAGACTCCCATTAAAAAGGAGTCTTTTTTAATTTGGTCGGGGTGCCGGGACTCGAACCCGGAATCTCACGAACCCGAATCGTGCGCCTTACCAATTAGGCCACACCCCGAAAGTTAGGGACAAGTAACAAGGAGCAAGGGACAAGGGGAAAGTAAAAAGGGGAAAGTTCATAAAGTCTATAAAGTTAGAAAGTTTTTGTAAAGTTTTAAATAAGCCGTGAACGGCGTGGAAAGATTAAAGTTTAAGGTTAAAGGTTAAAAACCTTCCTCTTTCCGTCCTCCTCCTTCAACTTTTAACTTTTAACTTTAAACTTTTAACTTCCTTACCAGCTTCCTCCTCCACCTCCACCAAAGCCGCCACCTGAAAAACCACCACCACCGAAGCCGCTGCCTCCGCCGGAAGCGATTCCGCCTTCGTTCTTGACTCCCATCGACGCATTAGCCACTTCAGAAAATGAGTCGAGGGCACTGATTAAATAAAAAGTATTGAAAGTGTTAAGCGAAGATCCGCCTTCATACCAAGAAGGATTGGCGGTGTAAATACTTTCAAATTGCTTGGCCCATTCTTTCTCTACTCCAAGAATCATAGCATAAGGCAGGAGCTTCTCGAACACCTCGGGACGTTTAGCGGGAGCGTTGTGGAAATTAATTCTGTCTTTTTCCGCCACTTCTAAATATTCTTTCAGCCCAAGAATTTTTTCGTAGGCGTCCACCCCCTTGATGGTTTTTTGGGGCATAAAATAGCCAAAGACCATAATCATCCCACCGGTTATGACTAAACTTCCCGCCCCAATTAATCCAAAAGAGTTAGCCGTAAAAATAACCCCAACAATAAAAATAATTAGCCCAACCAAAAAATAATTTTTTCTTACGCTTTCCGGACTTTTAGGAAAATAACCTTTTCTAACCAAAGAATCATAAACGGCTGCTTTTAGAGCATCGATTTTTCGAGGAAAAATATTTTGCAATTGATCCAAAGTAACCACTTTTTGCTCACTAGCCGTCAACCCCAATATGACTTTAAAAATCTCCTTTTCCGCTCCTGCTGGCAAGTTATCGTCTTTTCTTACAATTAGCTGATAGCTTGGTTTATTTTTAAAAATTCCAAAAAGGGCTTTGCTTTCAACTTCCCTTATCTTTAGATAGCCTTTTACCGCCAAATTAATAATAGAGGAGGAAAAATCCTTAGGATCAGCCTTTTCGTCAAAAAGAGTGCCAATTTCTACGGGTGTCAAATTGTCCGGTGGAGCGTAAAAGGGAATAATAGTGCCTTTGCCTTTAGGATCTCGCCCTTTAAGAAACCAGTTGGTAAAAAGAAAGACAAAGCTGACCAGGGGAATTAGGAGAAAAATATAATAGATAAGATTGTATTTTAGCGTAAACCAAAAATTTTCCGTCACAGTCGGTTCGTTAATTATGCCTCGAGGAAAACCGGCTATTACACTCAGACCATCCCCAACGCCTAATTCCCATTTACTTTCAAATTTAACTTGATTTTTACCGGCCGCTTCAAACAAGCATTCTTTTTCCGTAGAACCGATTTTTCCGGTAAAACAGGCAAAAGCCCATTTTTCCGTTTCTATATCGGAGGGAAAACTAATAATAGCCTCTGATTTTTTTATGGGCACTTCCCAAGAATTACCCGTTACGTTCCAAAAAAACTCGTCTTGATTGGGATTTTCCTCCGGTTTGAAAGTAATCACTTTCTGAAGAGAATAAACTAAGCGATATTTTACAGAACCTTCAACCATTTCCTCTTCCTTCCCAATCTTTATCACTTTCTTGTTGCCCTCCTGACTGACGCTATAAGGCACATCCTCCCAAACCCCAGCCTTATTGGCTTTCTTGGCCTCCATAAATTTGAAATTCACGATGTATTCTCGGCTAAAACCATCTTTTTTTTCTAGATCATAACGATAGGGAATGGAGCGAAAAATACCATGTTTCGCCACCGGAAAAAAATATTCAATCTCTTCTTCCACTAAGACTTCACTTCCTTTGTCCAATTTAATGTTGGAAGTAAATTTTTCTATATGCTCGTTTTCTGCCGCTTTAATGCTTCCCGCAGAGAATAAAAATAGAAAACAACAAAAGAACAAAAGAACAAATCGAAAAAGATTAATCTTTCTTTTCACCGCTTAAAAATTACAAATTAGAGGAACTAAGGTCAATTTGATTTTAAAGCTCTATTTCTTTTTCGTCATCCCAAGTTTTTTCATTGAGGACTTTTATCTTTTCCTCACCGATTACGTAAAGATAGTCATTGATGTAGACGGCTCGCTTGACCCCAAAGTCGCTTATAGCCTTCTTAAGGCTCAATTGGTCACTTGCGTAGGAAAAGACGTAGCCACCTTGTCCGCCGGGTAGAAAAAAGACATTGTGTTTTTCGTCTAGTAGGAAAGCGTGATGATTGTTGGAAACTTCCGTCCAGTAATCTTCTAGTCGGTAAGTGGACAACTCTTTTGGATTAGAAGGATCCGCCACTCCAAAAATAGTTATCTTAACTTTGCCATCTTCCTGTCCAATGCCCAAAATCTGATTATTCGGCAAAGGATGCAGATAGGAAGAAAAACCAGGAATTTTCAGCTCTCCCTTAAGCTCCGGTTTATTCGCCACTGACAAGTCAAGCACGAAAAAGGGATCGATTTGTTTGAAAGTTACGACGTAGCCTCGATCTCTTAAAAATCTAACTGAATAAATTTTTTCACCTTTACCCAGATCTTTAACTGCTCCGATTACCGCTAAATTTTCATCCAGAACATAAACATCACTCGCCTCCGCTGAACTGTTGCGGCTATAAAATCCGCCGGGGAACCAACTCATAGGCACAAAAGTAGTCGCTATTCTCAAATTACCGCGATATTCATCTAAAGCGAATTGGTTTATTGGTTTTCCCGGTACCTGACTGGAATTTTGGACTTTCAAATCATTGACTCCCACCTTAACAATGCCCGTACTTTCCCACTCGCGCCCCTTACTGGCAGCGTATTTATCCATACGATTATTAACTTCATTACGTAGTTTCATCACATCATCCTTGCCCAGACCTCTCAAATGATTTTCAATCAACGTGGACATTTCTTCTATTTTCGCCTTGGGACCGATGTCATAGCCTTTCAAATTCTTCATTTTCTGAGCCACGACCGAAGGAAATAAATCTTCGTTTTCCTCCAAAAAACCGGAGAAAGTCTTCACGTAATCAGCCGGTTTCTCGTAAGTTAAGTAAATAGCATTTTCCGACATATAGACAATCGATTGCGAAGCAGAGCCCACGAAGGCCGTTTTGTTCTCCGCCTCACCCGTTGACACATCCAGAGAGATAAAAGCGTAAGTTGAGTCGACGGGTACCACCTCTTCCGGATGATAAATATCAGCACAACTCATTTCAACGGCCACCCCACTCCTAGTCAATGGTCTAATAGGACAAGGGCTATCAAAGGAAGTGAAGGATCGAGTCACCAAAAATAACTTGCCATTAAACATGCGAGATTCAACAATCTGACTGTTTTCATCAAGATCCCAAGACCAAACCTCTTTTGGATTTTTAGGATCTGACACGTCGTAAGCATAAATTTTTTGGTTTGCCGTGGCTAAAATAATCAACAAATTATCTGATAGAAATAAATCACCATTTTTTTCGATTTCACCGATTTTTTTAGCCTCAGCCAGTGGAAAAGCCTTAATAATTTTTGTTTTGGCCTGCTCCATTTCTCGATCGGGAAAGGGTGGCAGGGAAATTCCGTCCTCTCTGAAAGTTCTCATCGGCATCGGAGAGTCCTTGAAATAAGGGAAGCTTCCCTCCGTTGAATAAAAAATGTTCTGACCGTCCGTTTTTACGATATCCGCCTCATCTATAGTCAAAACTTGCGTGTTAGTCGAAGAGAAGCGTTCCGGTAGAGGGCTAACCGCTCCTCCACTAGCTTGCGAGCCAGATTCCATACCAAGTTTCATTGACGAAGGAGCTGAGTTGCTGTCCATTAAAACATCACTGGCAATACTTCTTTCCTCAAAGCCGCTACTCATTGGCATCACCGCTCCACCCCCCATAATACCTCCCATGCCTCCCAATAAACTCATCTCTTGCCCTTCCTCTAAGTATTTTTTGAATTCTTCCTCGGAAGAAAAATTTTTCAGCTTCAGTCCAATCTTCCCCAACCCAAGTTTTCCAGCGGCCCTGTTATTCCTTGAAAAATCCTGCCCAGACCAATCATCCACCCGATTAAGGTAGAAAAAAATGGCCCCCAATAGAACCAGAGTGACTGAAATTACTATAGCGAGCCCTGTTTTTGTTTCGATTTTTTGCATTTTATTTAAATAAATTTTAAAAAATTAACTTTTTTTACGAATCAGAAGAAAGAGAAATATTCCCACTCCAAACATAACCAAAAACATTAAAGCGAAAATGACTCTCACATCCTCAAACAGAGGAGAAAACTTAACATTCATTCCAAAAATAGAGGCCAGAATGCCCACCGGTAGGAAACTGACGGAAAAAGCGGTCAAAATATTAACTATTTTATTCAGCTTATGAGAAAGCAAAGTGTTATTCGTTCTATGAAGAGTATTGGCTGTCTCCCAATAATTTTCCAACGTATTCCAAACTTGAACGTTAGTTGAAAGAATATCTTGGACATAAAGAGACAAAAAATTGCTTTTTTTAATATCTTCTTTGGCAAAAAGAGATTTAAAGACTGGCAGTTGTGGCTTAAGAACGCGCCTTACATCCAGAATATCCCGCTGTAAAAAAGTAATTTCTTTTAAAGTTTTACTTTCTTTGTTATTGAAAAGATCGTTCTCTATAGCATCAGTTTTTTGAGCTAATTGATCCAGAAAAGGAAAATAACTGTTTAAGATTTGACCGATCAAGATGAGTAATAAGTAGTAAGGTCCTCGTTGAAAATATTTCTTGGAAATTTCTACATTTCTTTGGCACTGTTCAAAAAAACTAGCAATGGGGGATTCTTCTTTTGAGCAGACGGTCACCAGAAACTTTTCATTCACCAAAATATCAACCTCACCCACTTCTTTAAGGCTACCGTTTTTGAAAAAGATCGGAAAATGTAAAACCAGAAACAAGTAGCCGTCATGTTCATTAAATTGAGGCCGATATAGGGGCAATGTTAATTTCCCAATTATAAGTGGATGCAGGTTAAACTCCTTCTGCACAAAAGAAATGTCATCCGCCTTGATATCCTCAATAAAAATCCAGGAAAACTCTTGATGCGAAATTGATTGCATAAAAAAACTTTTTATTTATTTTTATTTTGTCACTATTTCTCCGTTAAGACTAAGGGCACTAACTTTATTAATTTTTGCCCAAACCCAATCTCCCCTTGTTTTTATATTATCTGATTTTTTTTGAGTTATGCAAACTGTTTTTTCTTCAAAACTTTTTCCCGAAATTAAAAAATCGTTTTGACGCTCTCTGACGCCATTTACAATAAACTTAATTTTCTTTCCAATAAATTTTTGATTATTTTTTAAAGCAATTTTTTTCCATTCCGCATCCAAATGTAATTGCCTTTTTTTCTTCTCATCCTGGACCACGTCATCTTTCATTTTTGAAGCTAAAGTCTCCGGTCGAGGAGAATATTTAAGACTAAAAAGCATTTCATAGCCAACTTTCTTAACCACTCTAACTGAATCTAGAAAATCTTTTTTATTTTCACCAGGAAAACCCACAATTATGTCTGAAGATATAATGATTCCAGGATAAATACGTTTTGCTTTCTCGATCAAGGATAGATATTTTTTTACCGTATATTTACGGTTCATTAATTTTAATATTTTATCGCTTCCAGATTGGATTGGCAAGTGGAGATTGGCTGATATTTTTTTACCTTTCTTCATGGTTCGAATTAATTTCAGGCTCACATCTTTAGGGTGAGAAGAGAGAAATTTAAGCCAAAAGTCACCCCTGAAATTACTTATTTTTTCTAAAAGATCAGGAAAATCCCAAAGCTTTCCCGTTTTATCAATCCCCTTATAACTATTCACATTTTGACCAAGTAAAAATATTTCTTTAGCTCCGTTTTTCAGGGCCACTTTCACTTCTTTAAAAACTTCTTCCGGTGATCTAGAGACTTCTCTTCCTCTGGCGTAAGGAACAACGCAATAGGAGCAAAAGTTGTTACAGCCGGCAATAATTGGAATTACAGCCCTAAAACTTTCTCGACAAAGAGGCTTGAGGCTATAAAAATCCCTAACGGAAGATTCTTTTTCTTTTTTTGGTTTATTTAAAATTTTATAAATTTCTTTTTCGTAATCCAAAAATTTAGAGGCTCGGATAAATAAATCGACTACATCCGAAAGTTTTTGCCGGAGATCTTTTCGATGCCCCAAACAACCGGTTAAAATTATTTTTTTATGCGGATTATCTTTTTTTGTTTTCTTAATTAAGCTTATAATTCTTTGTTCCGCCCCTTCACGAACGCCACAGCTAAGGAAAATATCGAGTTTGGGCAACTCTGAACAATTAGCCTCTTCAATGTCTAGACTGTCTTTTCCGCCCATTAAATTAAGCCGAGAGGCGATTCTTTCCGCATCTGCATAGTTCATTTGGCAGCCAAAAACACGTAAAGTGTAAATAAACATTTTTAGTTATCGGTTTTTTTTGCAACTTTTACTTTTTTTTCAATTTTTTGAAGAGTAACCGTGCCTCCTAATTTTTCAATAATTTGTTTGGCTTTTTCAGAAACTAAAAGGTCTTTAACGTTAACTTTCTTCTTGAGCTCTCCTCCAATTAAGACTTTTACTCTGGCTTTTTTCTTCGCTCGACTACGTTTATTGTTAGTAACTAGCTTTTTTTCCAATAAAGTTTTGAGGGATACTTCTTCTCCTTCCTCAAAATGTTTCTCTATAAAACCAAGACTAATCACAATATTTCTTAGTTTAGGAGAAGTGAAACCGATAATCTTCGGTGAACGAGCCACCAGTGTCGTCTCTCTGCCTTCAAATCCGGGCGGAATATTTCCACCGGAACGAGCTTTTTGACCCTTATTACCCTTACCGGAATAAGTTCCTCTTTTTCCACCTCGGCCAATGCTTCTCTTTTCTTTCTGGTATTCAGGCTTTTGAATTTCGTGAATTTGCATAGTAAATCGTAAATTAATAATTTATAGACTTGGAACAACCTGTTCTTCCTTGACTTCTTCTATGGCAACAGTTTCCTTAATAACTTCTTTCTTGGAAGGGATATTCTTTAGTTTCTTTAAGGCTCCCAGCATTGCCTTGGCAGTGTTTATCTTATTATTCGAACCAAGACTTTTCGCTGTCAGATCCTTAATTCCACCCAAATCGGCTAAAACTCGTAAAGCTCCTCCCGCCACAATACCCTTGCCTTCCTTGGCTGGCTTCAAAATAATTCGAGCACTTTCGTACTTAAATTTGATTTCATGGGGAATAGTATTTCCTTTTCTAACGAAGGTTACCATGTTTTTCTTGGCATCATGGATAGCCTTGCCTATGGCCAAAGATACATCGGAGCCCTTAGCAACTCCTACGCCCACTTTTCCTTTTCGATCCCCAATAGCTACTGTCGCTCTAAAACTAAAACGTCTTCCTCCCTGAACCACTCGAGCTACTCGAGCTACATGAAGCAAGCTATGATCAAAATCCTTTTCTTTTTTGTCCCTTTTTCTATAGTTATCTTTCATTGGGTTTATAGTAAATAAAAATTTAAATTAAAAAATCAAACCACCCTCTCTGGCTCCGTCGGCCAAAGCTTTGACTTTGCCATGATATTTGTAACCCCCTCGATCAAAGACTACCTTCTTAATTCCCTTTTCTGTGGCTATTTTGGCAATTTTTCCACCGATTTCCTTTGATAAATCAACCTTGCCCTTGTTTTCTCCGACTTCTTTTTTCGTTTTCAAACTATTAACCTCCGCTAAAACCAAATTCTTCTCATCATTGATGAGTTTGGCGTAGACATACTTAAGACTGAAAAAGACGCTTAGCCTAGGGATTTCTGACGTTCCGCTAATCTTACCCCGGACTCTTTGGTGACGCTTTTTTCGGAGAGCATTTCGAGAATTTTCTTGATGTGACATATTTTTGATAAATAAAAAACAAACTAAAAACAGCTTTAACCAAAAGCTTTTTGAAACTTGGTCTTCATTATTAACAATAAATTCGGATTGGGCAAATTTTTTTATTCTTTTTTTATTTTAATAAACCCAATCTTTTTTTTCTTGAGATTTAGTACTATCAGTCTCCAACTGTTTTATAAAGTTCTGAGAGTCAAAAAGATTGGTAGTAACATAAAAAGAAGGCGTCCCGCCTGTCTCAAAAGAATGGGTCCAGAAAATCCTAAAATCCCTAACTTGTCCGGTCAAAATTGAATTAATAGTGGTTTGATTTATAGCTAACAGGTTTTCATTTGCATCTTTAACTAAAACAAAAACTTCTACTGTTTTAAGATCAAAGGCACTACGATTAATTAACTTTCCGTTAACTTCAGCAAATTCATTCGGTCCCTCCAAATAGTTAAGCTTGAAATCGGAAATCTGTAAGTCAGGTTTAGTGAAATTTCGAAAGAACTCCCAGTCTTCAGTCTCTTTAACATCAAACTCCGGTTCGTAATCTTCTTGACAAGTCAAATTAAATTCAGCTAAATAACGCTTTTCACTCGGGTAAATGTAAAATTCTCCTTTTTTTATAATATTATCTCCCCATTTAAAACTATAGGGAATGTGCTGGCCGACCAAGCTATTGTTAGGATTTTCAACCGTAGCCACTAAATCACATTTGTTGTTACCGCCCTTAATTACCTCAAAATTAGTTACTTTTATCTTTTCCGCCTTAGGCCTCTCTCTCGGACAAGATTTTTCGCAAGCCGTTCCACAATCAATACCGTCTTCTGCTCCATTTTTTAAGCCATCAAAACAAGTAGGCTTAGTTTCAAAAATCCAACCAAAAAACCAAAAAAGTGACCCTATGACAAACAGGAGGGTGAAAACAATAATGCTTTGTTTAACAATTCTTTTCATTTTTTTATTTTTATTTGTTTCTAATTCTTTTTATTATAATAAAAAAAGCGACAATAGGCAACCAAAGAAAGGTGGTTTTTTTTAAAATTAATTCTGACCAAACTTCTATTCTTGCTTTGTCTCTTGCCATAATAAAAAATTTAAAACTTTAAGTAACGAGCTAATCGATCGCTGAAACCCTCATCTTGATCTTCTTCTTTTAAGAACTGCATCAGAGTTTTACGAATTAAAACCGGATCTTCATCATCAAAGGGGATTTGAATGTGAGGCAAATAAGCCTTTTTGTGCTTCAAGCTGATTACCTTGAAATCGGGCGGTTCAAAGAAAATCCAAAAAGAATCCAAATCTTTAAAAGAATAAATAAAATTATCGACAGAAATACCATTATGACCTATACTACAAACAATTTTTCTGGGTTTTTTAATGGAAAAAAGATAAACTGTTACCCCCAAAAGAAGGAAGGTGATAGCGGTAATAATTTCTTCAGTTAATATAAAATAACCGACTATTAAAAAGAAGAATAAACCCCCTATCAAAAACCAAATTTTTGATTTGGGATGATAGGTAAATTCTTCCGTTTCCCAGCTTAAAATGATCTTACCTTTAGCAACAGAATGGAATCGATTGTCTGCTTTTCCTTGAGCGTTAATGTCCATGACTTAATTTTTAAACTTGAATTTATAGGGATAGTGACTAGTATGAAGAAGTTTTTCAGCTTTTCGGCCTAAAGGTTTGTAAAGAAAATCTCGATAAATTCTTTCTACTACCGGATTTTTATGCGATTCACGAATAGCCATTTGTTTATCAGTATTATATATAGCTCTTATTCTAGCTTTCCTTATTTCATCGCTCACCGGCATAGGCTGCCCACCACCACCAATACAGCCACCCGGACAGGCCATTATCTCGACAAAGTCGTAAGGACATTTTTCTCTAATGGCTTTTTCTACTATTTCTCTAGCATTTTTTAGTCCATGAGCAACAGCAATTCTAAGCTTCTTTCCAGCTAAAGTAACTTCGGCCTCCTTTATTCCTTTTATACCACGAACTTCCTCAAACTCCAATTTAGGATAGCTCTCGCCCGTTAAATAGAAATGGGCCGTTCTAAAGGCGGCTTCGGTCACTCCGCCACTGGCACCAAAGATTAAACCGGAACCGGAAGAGATACCTAGGGCCGGATCAAAATCTGACTCAGGCAAATCATTGAAAGGGATTTTAAAATTCTTTATTAGATGTGCCAATTCTCTGGTAGTAATAACCAAGTCAATATCTCTTCTACCATTTTGGGAGAATTCTTTTCTATCCGCCTCATATTTTTTTGCTGTGCAGGGCATAATTGAAACAATAACAATATTTTCTGGATTTAACTTGTTTTCCTTAGCGTAATAATTTCTAATCAAAGAGGCTAGCATCAATTGAGGAGATTTAGCAGAAGACAGGTGAGGTAAAATTTCAGGATAATGTTGCTCGGCAAAAAGAACCCAAGCCGGGCAACAGCTAGTAAAGAGTGGCAAGGAGCAAGCTTTTCCTTTGTTTTTTACTATTTCCAAAAACTCATTGCCCTCCTCTATGATAGTAAAATCAGCCCCCGTAATAACATCAAAAATTGTATCGAATCCACATCGACGGAGAGCGGAGACCATTTTACCAGTGACCATTGTTCCCGGCATTAAACCAAACTCTTCTCCGAGAGTTACCCGAACCGAGGGTGCCACCTGAGCAATAACAATTTTCTGAGGATCTTTAATCGCTCTGACCACCTCTATTAAATCGTTTTTCTCCATAATGGCGCCCGTAGGACAGTGAACGGCACATTGGCCACAGTAAGTACATTCTAAAGGCACATAATTTTCCGTGCCCACCCCCATTTCGATGCCTCTTTTTTGAACGCTCAAAGCTTTAACTTTCTGAATTTCATCACAAGCTTTAATACAGCGGCCACACTCGACACACTTGCTACTATCTCTTACTAGGCAAGGATTTTCTCTATCGATAACCCTTCTACCAAGATTATCCCTAAGCCTTTCCAGTGCTTCTTCGCTTGTCATCTCAGCTACTTTGGGAGCGAAACGAAATTCGTCAATTGAATATTTGATAGCCAAATCTTGTAATTCACAATTTTGATTTTTAAAACAAGTAGAACAAAGACCGGCATGTTCCATAAAAAGCATTTCAAGTAGGGTATTTCTGATCCTTGCCAATTCACTGTCTTCAGTAATAATCTCCATACCGGAAACTACATTAACGCTACAGCTGGGAGAAAATTTGAATTTATCTTCTCCTTCTAATCTGGTTTTGACCAGACACAATCTGCAACGAGCTCCACTCTCTGAAAAATCCGGATGGGAACAAAGAGTAGCAATGGATATGCCTTCTTTTCGAAGAATGGTCAGCAATTTATCACCATTGGAAACTTCAAATTTGCCTCCGTTAATTTTTATTTTTATCTTTTTTTTAGTTTTCATTATTTTTTAATAATAAACCTACTTAAGGAATTATGGTTTTTTCTGCTTCTTCTGCTTCACTATCTTCAACCGCTTCCTCGGGATCTAAAAGCGAATCCTCCTCCTCGATGTCTGCCTCTTCTTCCTCTGTTAGCTCTTCATCCCCCTCTTCGAAATTGATTATCTCCTCATCAAAATCAAGCTTTGCCCATTTATTGGTCTCTTCGTCAAAACCATACTCATCAAAATAATATTCTTCAAAATCATCTTTACCGCTCAGCAAAGACCATTCTTCCTCCCCTTCTTTATATTTTGCCAACTCTTGAAGGGAAATTTCTTCTTTTTCATTAAGCTCGGACTTGTAAAGAATCCTAATAGCTCCAATTTCGGCCTCAGCCGGAAAAAGATCAACATAAAAATGAGAGTTACCGATAAAATAAAAACTAATACTAGGAGTGTCCCATTTGTCATTTTCCGGTGGAGGCACTAAAGTGTTTATGTTTGCGATAAAATAAGCAACGCTTTTTTGTCGAAAATTTTCATCCGGTACTTCATCGCTCTTTTTTTCATCAAAACCAACAGTCTCTGCCAGCTCCTCGTTATTCTCAATCGCCTTAACATTCTCTGCACTCCTGTTTTTATCTGCTGACAAAACATCCTCCTTGCCAGTTCCTTTGTTTTGTTGCCAATAGTAGACTACGCCGGTCAAAATTAGAAAAGCGAGCAGCGTTGCTACTCCGAAAGCTATTTGATTTTTTCTTCCTTCTAATAACATAAATTTTATTGTTTTATTTAATTAATTTAAAAATTTAATCAAATTGTCTCTCTACTTCATCTCTTTTCTTTCTCAAAAAATCAATCCAAGCCTCAAAAGCTCTAATTATAAACTTAAACGGGGCTTCAACCAGAAAATCCAAAATAAAGATAAAGACATTGATTCTGGAAAATTTTACGGATATAAGGCGACCGATTCGCACAAAAGGCAGGAGGGCGGTATCAAAGATTAAACTCAGAATTCCCTCTCTATCTTTTGTAATGACCAAATCACGAATAGATTGTCTGATTAAAGCCCCGAAAAAACTTACCGTTCCCGTAAAAATCAGGAAGATTAAAGTTGCAACAATGTTAAATTCCAGAAACCCTAAAAGTTTAATCAAAGAATAAAGAACCGTAAATAAAACCAGAATATAGAAAAGATCCAGCATTCTTTCGGCCAAAGCACTTTCTCTGTCAGTAATTTTAATACTTTTTAATTCCTCCTCTTGCTTGGATTTGTAAATTAAGGCACTCACCCCCTTAAGAATCTCTTCGGTATTTTCATTGCCTGGTTTTCTAGCGGAAGAAGCGATTAGACTAAGTAAGATGGGTGGAAAAAACAAATTGATTGCCAAGGAATGATATTCTATCGATCTACTCTTCATCATCATTTCATAAGGAATTTCCAGAAGCATGGCGACCACCATCTTAGTCAGAAAGACATAGAGAATTCCTCTCCCAATCCTTTTTCTAAGCTTATTACTTTCCGCTAAATATCTCAAATTACATTTATTTCTCACTTTTTCTAATAGTAAATATTCTTGCCTGGCAATGGCCTTCGCTTCCAAGGGATTTTCCATCACCGCTTCATAAAAAAAGGCTGAGCAAAGCATGTATTTCTTAATAGGAAAGAGAATTTTAGGCATCAGAGGATGCTCAGCAATCACTTCCATTTCTATTCGTTTTTTTGTCAAAAGCTTGATTGCTTTCTCGATTTCCTCCTCATCGCTGTCGTTAAGCTCTGTCCATCGTGGAAAATAAATATTAAAAACCAAAGAACGAATCATAGCTCGATCTGATTTTTTTAGATTTCTAAAAATAGCCAGATAGACAAGCAAGTTAAATAATTTTTCTTGGCTAAAAAAAGTTTTTTTATTTTCTTTACTCTTGCCACTGGACATGATCGAATTTTCCAAAGGCTCCACCAAAGAGCCCACCCCTAAATACTCTTCCGCTAAAACGTGAATGCCTTTAATTTTTGATCCAGGCAGGGGAAAGGGTGGTGTGTCTAGCTTAAAGCTTATTTTTGGTCTTATCGTTTCGTAAATAGCATATATTAGGGCCATTTTTTCCTTTTGAGGATTGATTTGGCTCTCAATTTCTTCCGAGGCTAAAGTTAAAAACCAACGCCTTATTTTTAAGTTTTCACTTCCATTTTTTACTTTAACATTGACCAACAGTAGAGTTTTTAAATAACGAGCCAGGATATTTTCCACCCGAATAAAATTTTCATCATTGCCTTCGATTTGTTGAATGTGTCCAGCCATGGTCAATTCTCGAAACAGACCGAAAGTGATTTCCCTTTTGTTTTTTCTTTGTTCAATTTCTATTAATCTTTTCAACAAGCGAAAAATAGTTGTTCTTCTCAACAAATGTTCCTCTTTGTATTGAACTGCTCCCCTTACCTTCTCATACCAAAGAGCCATCTGACCGGTAATTTCAGATGATTCTAGTTTGAAGATGGTCTGCTTAAGATTTTTTTTCTCCTGAGCAGTTTTCTCAACTACTTCCAGAAAGTAATCGATAGAGGAAGTGACCGTTTCTTTTTTCATTTATTTTTTAAAAGAATTTTCTTGACTAATGAGCCACCCATCGGAATCGAACCGATAACCTATTGTTTACAAAACAATTGCTCAACCATTGAGCTAGGGTGGCCAAAAAATTTTCCCCCGCTCACCTTTAGAATTCTACTTTAAAAATATGAAAAAACAAAATTCTATTTATTAAGCAACGATTCCACTGTTCCGATTAAACCCTCCTCCGATTGAAGACCAATCTTTCTATCAATCTCCTTGCCGTCAGTAAAAAATATCAGAGTTGGAATAGACATAACCCCAAAACGAGAAGCAATTTCTTGATTTTGATCAACGTTAAGTTTAAAAACTTGAGCCTTGCCCTCTAATTTTTTAGAGGCAGATTCTAGAATCGGAATCATAGCTTGGCAGGGGCCACACCAATCAGCCCAGAAATCAACCAACACCACACCCTTAGACTCCACTACTAATTGATTAAAGTCTTTTTCGCTAATTTCTTTTGCCATAACAAAAATTTAATAATTACTTTATGCATTCTAAATAATACCTTATTTTCCACCCTTTAGCAAGCCGTCGACGGTAAGCACTATCACGTAACCTGTCAAGCCGACCACCAAACCAATTATTCCTGCGGTTACGGCTTTTTTCGCTCTTTCGATATTTTTATAATCTCCCTGGGCGGTTAAGTAGAGAAAGCCAGCAACAATAAAAGAAATGATAGCTAATAGACCAAAAATTCCCAAAAGCCAATTTAAAACTCGCATTAAGACATCGGCAATGGGATGACCACTCTCTCCTCCTGGATCAGGAGCTCCACCAACACCCGACCAGCCGTCAAAAATACCGGCATAAAGATAAATATGCCGTTTAATCCAATCAACTTTTTCTTTAATTTTTTTTATCAACATTTTTTTCAATAAAAAATTAATTCATCATCTCCGGTGAAATTGGCAAGGCGGCTCGTCCGCCACCGCTACCTGGTACGTAATTGCCACCCTCTCCTGGCTGAACCTGTCTAGCCGGCATGGAGCCGTCCTGCCCGGGACCCTCAGTCGGACTAGCCAATGTTTCTCCTCCCGCTGGAGCAGCATCTCCTCCTCCGCCCTTGATTATACTGTCAACTGTTTTTACGGCTACAAAACCTAAAACTGAAACCACTATGCCTATAATGGCATACTGGATAATTTTTTTAGCTTGCTCAATCTTATCATTCTCACCAGAAGAAATTAAGTATATAACACCACCATAAATAAAGATTATTACCGCCAAAATACCAATAAAGGTGATGGCGAAATTAACAACGGAAAGTAAAATGCTAAAAAATGAGCGCCCAGATAGACCTGTTACCTTAAGAGCATCTGGATTCCAACCATCAGCAGAAACAGCGGCTAAGACAGTTGGACTTGAAGAAACAAAATTTAGCAGAACGAAGCCCCCCAAAAAGAACAAAACAGAAAGCCAAAATTTTTTACTGCTCATTTTTTTATTAATTTAAAATTTTTTAATTAAAACATTTTTGCTAGAAAGAAAAGCAGGATTGAAATTATAATAAGAGCGGAGGCAGTGAAAAGCATATTGTGCGCTTTTCCCATTTTGTCTTCATCTCCCGCCCCGACAAAATAGAAAAAAAGCGTAATAAGAAGCATCACGACCCCAGACCCTCCCATAAAGACCGAGGCTCCGGTCAGAAGCGGATATAAAAAATCCATTCCACCAAGAGCCTCTGAAGAATTTATGTTGGCTGAGTTATCTATTATTTTAGCTTCAACTTGTGCTACAGAAAAAATATACCTCAAAAACATTCTGCTTTATATTTATTTTATATATGTATTATCCGCTCTGCTTAACAATATATGTTTGAACTGTTGCCACTACCACAAATCCCAAAACGGCCACCACGAGACCAACAATGGAATAAGTCATAGTATTTTTAGCTTTCGTAATCTTGGCTTCGTCTCCAGCTGCTATCATGTATAGAAACCCGGCGTAAATAAACATAATTACTCCCAAAACTCCAATGAGAGTGATGGCAAAGTTAATGAGTTTTAGGGCAACATCGAAACTTGTACCTTTAGCTACTCCCGGAGCATTTTGAGCTACGCTGGTAAGATCGGCGTGGGCTACCGGAATCAAGGCTAACATCTTACTTAACTTTTTCCCCAGCCCTCCTTTTTCCACTTTTTTTGTTTCCATTTTTTTGTTTAAAAAATTTAATAATTATTTTTCCCTGTTTGATCTCAAATTTCAAAGAAAAATAATTATTAAAGAGCCAATCTTTGTTCCGAGAGCAAGCCCCCGGAACAAAGATTTATTGAGACTTACAATTTCAAGTCACTGACGACCTCGTCAATTTCCTGTCTTTCTGTTTCTTCTTTTCTTTCTTCGGTAACGAGCTCTCTTTCCTCTCTTCTTGGTCGGCGACCACCTTCCGGTTCACTGATTTTTAAATTTACTCTGGCGTTGTTGCGAGCTCCTACCACTCGAAGCAAGGTTCGAAGGGCTTTAGCGGTGCTTCCGTCTCTACCAATGACCATTCCCATATCTTCAGGATGGACACTGAGAGTGACCAACACTCCCATTTCGTCAACTCTTCTTTCTGCTTTTACTTCTTCCGGATGGTCGACGATGGATTTAACCACGTACTCCACAAATTCGGCGTCTTTCGGTGTCATCTTCTCAAAATTAATGATTAAATTTATCTTACACTTTAAAATTAAACGACTATTTTTTACCTGTCAAAATTATTTTATTACTAAAGTTTATTTAACGTAAGTACAATAACTGTCCGTTACTATGGCAGGCGAATTCGGACAAGCTCCATCTGTAATCATACATTTATTACACAGACGGGCTACATTAAGAGCTGAATCGGCAGTACAGTTACAATCCGTGGTGCCACACTTGCAAACTTGATAAACGTCCGTCTCGCCATCTTCATCCTTACTAACTGAATCTATGAGCCCATTGTTAGTTGAAAGCTCAGTCATAAGAGTGGTCCAATTACCGAGAGCGGCATCGCTAGGCCAACCCCCTTTTATTGAGTAGTACATCGACATAGCTCCTTTTACATTCTCAAGATTTGATTTTCGGCGAGTGTCCTTAGCATTTTTTTGAGTACGACCCAAAGAAACTACCATTAAACTTGTCAGAATTCCAATAATAGCAATGACTATCATCATTTCGATTATCGTAAAACCTTTTTTAACTTTTGATTTTTTGTTTTGCATTTATTTTTTTTGTTTTAAAACTAAAAATCTTTGAGTTTTTGAGCTAAGCCGTGCTTTCGCAGTCTTTCCAGGGCCTTCGCCTCGATCTGACGAATTCTTTCTCGCGTCACTCCGAATTTATGACCTACTTCTTCCAGGGTACGAGTTACCCCGTCTTCAAGACCAAAACGAATGCTCAGAATTTTCTTCTCCCGAAGGGTTAAGTCTGACAGCGCATCTTTTAATTGTTCTCGAAGCAGGGTGTGGCTAGCAATTTGAGTTGGTAAATTAACTTCTTCATCGGGAATAAAGTCTCCCAAAACTGTGGTGTCTTCGTTGTCACTATCGCCCACACTGGTTTCTAGAGAAATAGTTTCTTGAGAAATTTTTTGAATATGTAAAGCTCTATCAGTCTCAATCCCCAGCTCAGCCGCAATTTCCTCTGGAAAAGGCTCTCGGCCAAGTTCTTGAACTAGTCGGCGACTAGCCTGAGTGTATTTATTAATAGTTTCAACCATGTGAACGGGAATACGGATAGTTCTGGATTGATCGGCCAAAGCTCTGGTAATTGCCTGCCTGATCCACCAGGTAGCGTAAGTGGAAAATTTATAACCCTTGCGATAATCAAATTTTTCTACCGCTCGGAAAAGCCCTAAATTTCCCTCCTGAATAAGATCTAGAAGGCTTAAACTGCTTGATCGACCAACATATTTTTTAGCGATACTAACCACCAATCGAAGATTGGCTTCCGTTAATCTTTGACGGGCCAGTTTATCTCCCTTCTCAATTCTTTTGGCTAAAACAACTTCTTCCTCTGAAGAAAGCAGCTTAACCTTACCAATTTCTCGCAAATACATTTGAATAGTATCGCCTCCCGTCGGCTCATCTGAAACCGCCTTTTTACTTTTCTTAGTTTTCTTCGGCTCTTTTTTCTCCTTACTTTCCTCAAGCAATTCCGCCTCACCTTCAACAATTTCCACTCCAGCCAAAGAAAGGTTTTTATAGAGCTCCTCAATCATTTCTATTTGCTCCTCCGTTTCCGGTACCACTTCCAAAATCTCCGCTTCCGTTACAAAGCCTCTTTGCTTTCCTTCTTGAATTAAGCTTTCAATTTTGTGTTGGTGTAGGTCCTTCTCCTTCTTTTTATCTTCCTTAACTTTTTTTCTATCTAAGCTTAATTTCTTTTTTTCCATCTCCAGTTTCTTTTGGCTTTTATCTACCACAATTTTTTCCGGCTTTACCTCCTTTACCTTCTTTACTTTCTCTATCTTCTTTTCCAATACCTTAGGTGCTTTCTTCTTAGGTAAGACTTTTTTAACTTGATTGCTTTTTTTCATCCGATTGTAAAATTTTAATTGACGACTTTTAAATTACTCGCTTTTGCCCTTACAGGAAACGCAAAGTTGCGCTTGCGGTCTAATCTCTAATCTTTCCAACGGAATCGCCTCTCCACAATTTTCACATTGACCGTAAGTTCCTTCTTTGATTTTATTCAGAGCTTTATTTATTAAGACAAGTTCCTCTTCCAGACTGTGTTCTCGGGAGATACTTTGGGCATATTCAGTCACTTCCTGAGCGTTTTCTTCAATTTCATCTCCAAAATCAGGAAATTCGGTTTTATAATTACCGGGAATTTCACTGTCTTTTTTGGCGAATTTACCCAACTGATCTTCTATTTTCTTCTTTTCCAGAAACAATTTTTCCTCAAAATTTCTTATTTGTTCGGTCGTCAACATTTTTTCAAATTAAAAAATAAAGTGATTAGTAAGATTTTACTCTAAAAACCGCAATAGTATTGCTTGAATATATTAAATCAAAATTTCCCGATTTCCAAAAAAGGAATTCATCTCCTTCAGGTTTCAATATAACATAGTTTGTTTGAGTTTGTCCATAACAAGCTTTAGCCAATTGGCTTTCCGGCACCGTAATCATTTCCCTAGGACAAGGATCAGTGTCGTTGTAAGGATCGAGAGTTTCATACTTATAATCATAAGTGCGAGAAATAAAATAATCGTAACCTCTTTGTAGAAAAAACTTTATCCAACTATCACCTGCCAAAGTGCTATGATCTTTAAGCATAACTGAATCTGCGCTTGTTTTTTCAGCTAAAAACTTTGAAGCTTCAAAAAGCTCAACCGTCTCCTGAAATTTATTACTGGCACTGTAACTCGAACGAAAATCGGTGGTGCCGTCAAAAATAAAAATTCCCCCAAAAACAATTAAAGCTAGCCAAAAATACTTTTTTCTCATCTTCCTCTTAACTTTTTTAAACAAAAAGTAAAGCCCGTAAGCGGCCAGAATGGTCAGTGGAAAAATCAGATAAGTGGCCACTCGGCGGCTAGGAATAGAAATATTAAAAATTTGGGGAAAAAAGGAAAGTAAAAAAAGAGGCAGAAACCAACTAAAAACCATGGCGCCCTTGAGAAAAGAAGGAAATCTTAAAATCAAAGCTAGCCCTACGCCGGCAAACAATATTTTTAGCCAACCGAATTTTCCCGGCAAAGAAGACCATTCTATGCCCATATGGCTTTCCTTCAGCGGAGCCCTGGCCACCGTTTCAACAGCACTATGCTCCAAATAAAAAGGTAAATAGAAATAAAGTGGGAAGAGAGCTAAAATAATTATGGTCAGGTAGAACTGGGGGGAGCGGAAAAGGGCGGCGAATAATTCGACCAGCGATTGGAAAAAGTTTTTTACGTCGAATTTCAGAATGGCTAAGGTGGAACCAAGCCAGAAGAGAAAGAAGAATAGCAAATTAATTAGGAGGAGAAATGAGCTTAGGTGGTGAGTGTAGAGAATACCGGCTAGGAGAAAGAAAAGTAGACTGATGATGGCGGGCATCGCCTGCGAAAAACCTGCCTTGACTTGACCTTTTATTTTTTTAAGCCAAAAAGCGTAGAAAACAAAGGCTAGAATAAAGATTAGGCAGATAAAATAGTTGCCCAAGGTGTTACCGACTACGCCACCATTGGCGTATCGGCTCTGAGGAGGATCGATAGCGTAGTAAATACCGACTAGAGCCATGGTCAGGAGAGCGATTTTTTTGTTGCCTGTCAGCAGAAAAGAGAAAAAAGTCAAACTTAAAATCATCAT
>CAZRPR010000004.1:0-22512 GCA_964602125.1 uncultured Candidatus Saccharibacteria bacterium | reverse complement strand
TTTTTTTGTTGCCTGTCAGCAGAAAAGAGAAAAAAGTCAAACTTAAAATCATCATTAGATTAAAGCCCGCCAAAATAATCAAAGGCATGGCTGAAAGCAGACCCACTCCACTCAGAATGCTTAAAAAAGCGAAAATTAAATGCTCTCCGACGATTACTTCGGAGGTATCGTATTCAGGAAGTTGTCCTTCCAAGATTATATTTTCGGAGAAATACATGTGATGGCCCAAATCTGTGTCTTGAGGCAAGACATCCGGTAAATAAAAAATTATGCGAAGGCCGACCGTCAACAGCCAAATAACCGCAAACAGTAGAAAAAATAAGTCTTTTTTGATTTTATTGGGGTTCTCCTCCTCGCTAGCTGGAATATCTTTTTTTGGGTTCAATGGGAAGCGATTAAGAGAATAAAGCGAAACCAAAATTGCACAAGCAACTGGCAGCAAAGACCAAAAGTTAAGTGTCACTCCCCACTTGGAAAGAATTATCATTAAGCCGTCAATCAAGACTAGACCGGTAGCCGGCGCAAAAATAAAATAAAAATAACGCTTAAAATAGTCCCTCGCACCCTTAGGCAATTTTTCCGCCAACAAACTGAGCTTTTCCGGCGTAATAAAAATTTTGGTTAGGTAGTAACCGGGTAGCAAGACCGACAGAAATAAAACGGCACAAAATTTAAGGTAAAGAAATACGGCTCCCAAAAAAATTAACATATTTTATTTTTAAATATTTTTATCGATTTTTTTAAATTCAATTAGATATTTCTGAATAATTATCTGCCAGTCGAAATGTTTTCTAACGAAGACTCGGGCTTCCTTAGCCAGCCGGATTCTCAAAGCCGGATTTTCCATCAGCAATTCTACGGTTTTAAGGTATTTTTCCGCATCTAAAGAAGGCAGAACCAGACCGTTTTTCTTGTGCTTGACGGCATCTTTAAGACCTTCGATGCCTGAGACTAATGGCAACAACTCGGCCGCCCCCGCCTCAATTGCCGTTATACCGAAGCCTTCTCGGTCTCCTGCCACTGAAAGATTGGGCATAATCAAAATATCGCAAGCGTTTAGAAGAAACTTCTTAGTACGATTAGAAATAAAGCCCAACATTAAAACTCGCTTTTGTAACTTATATTTCTCCACTAATTGCTTAATTTTTGCCTCCTCCGGACCGGAGCCGGCAACGATCAGCTTGGCCGAATTGGGCAGTTTAGGCATAACCCTTCTCACAAACCAAGCCAGACCTTTTCTTTTGACAATTCTCCCCAACGAAAGAATTAAAAAATTCTCCTTATTCGCAAAAAAATCATTGGCCGGTAAGATTTTTTTAGCCATTACCGATTTTTTAGCAAAATTTTCTTTTATTTCCCGACGGTAATTTTCATCAATTTCCGTACCGTTAGGAATTATTACTATTTTATCCGCCGGCAGACCGAAATCTGCACAAATTTGAGACGTTCCCTCGCTGACGGCAATGAGCAAATCCATTTTTTTTATGGCAGGCAGGTTGATAGCGGAAAATATTTTAGATTTTTGAGCGTAAGTTACATCAAGACCGTGCAAATTACAGACAACTTTAATGTTTTTAAAAAACAGTTTTAGAATGTAGCCAATGGGAGCTAATACTCCGTCGGAAAGATGAATGATCCGTACCCGGCGAAAGCTTATTACCCAAACCGCCTTCAGAAAAGCCCATGGCAGAAAAAGAGGCAAAGCCTTCTTACCATAAGGATTAATAATGGTAATCGTCTCAGTCAGTTTTTGGATATTCTTTATCAAATTAAAACTCAAAGTTTCCATACCCCCGAGTACCGGCGGATAAGTTCGAGTGATAAGCAAGATTGGCCTTCTTAATTTTTCTTCTTTCATTGACTAATAAAGATTATGTTAAAATCAAAAAATTGGCTACCCCTGATTTTTTTACTCTGGACGGCGGGAACGGCTTTCTCATTGCCAATCCAGGTCGAACAATTTTCCTATTTGAAAAGTGACACTTCTTTTCCCCAAATTCTTCTCTACTTTTTTGATTTTGTCACCCTTGCTTTCCTCTTAGTTTTTTTTGTCTTTTTATTTTGGCATAAAAAATCTTTTTTAGCATTTATTAATTTTCTTAAAAAAAATAGAACCATCTTCTCTTTGGGCTTGCTTTTCTCTCTATTCTGTTTATTGTCAGCCAGTTGGAGCGGATCATCCATTCTTTCTTTAGTGTTGGGAATTCGAATACTCCTAATTTTTTCAGCCGTTGTTAGTGCCTGCTTTTTGCTTCGAGCTTCCGAAAAATACCAAAGGTCCTTTCTGCTCATTATTATCTTCATCGGCATCAGTCAATCACTCCTTGGTCTTTACCAATTTGTCTCCGGCCAATCATTAGGTCTTTTCTGGCTGGGTGAGGGTAACTTGGGAAAAGAAAGTTTGGGTTTGGCTAAAATTTGGTTGGGCGACCAACTTTTTCTCAGAGCTTACGGCACCTTTTCTCACCCCAACATATTAGGTGGCTTTCAACTCTTTGCTCTCTTCTTTACTTTTCAGGGGTTTCTCCGCTACCCTACTTTTTTTGCCCGTAACACTTGGCTTGGGATTTTCATCGTAGAATTTTTAGGACTCACGTTGTCTTTTTCTCGGACCGCTCTGACCGGGTTTATTGTCATAGCGATTGGACTGCTTTGGAAAAAAGGCTGTGATCTAAACTGGCAAAATTCTTTACTCAAAAAAATAGTCATCTTATTAATCTCTATTGCTTCAATTGCTTTTATTCTTAGGGGGGCGGTAAGTTTGAGTTTTTGGCACAGCGAATCGGTACAAATGCGGATAGAGCTAGCCAGGGCTAATATGGAACGCTTCAAGGAGGCTCCTCTTTGGGGTAAGGGCTTCGGAACAGGACCAGTCGAGCTAACAGCTTATAGTGACTTCCCTTTTTATTTTTTTGAAAAGCAGCCCGTACACAATATTTTTATCTTGATCTTGGCTGACCTTGGCATCTTCGGTTTATTGCTTTTTTCCGGTTTTATTTTCTATTTACTGAAAGCGATGAGAAAAGACGCCACCCAATCTTTTTGGTGGCTACTATTTTCCGTATATCTCCTAATCGGTCTTTGGGATCATTATTTGATTACCTTGCCGGCGGGTATTTTTCTTCTTTTTTTCTCCGCTTTTGGTTTTCTGACAGAAAAAAATAGGCCAAAGCAAAAAATAATAAAGCTAGAGGAAAAAACAGAAAAACTTTCTTTTCGTTCTGAAAAATCAAAGTCCCTGACCCTAAACAAAGAGTAAAAAAACCAAAAACTAACGTAATTTTCAGATGACTCCAACCCAAAGCTTTCATTCTCTCATGCAGATGTAATCTATCACCACCCAAAACAGGCAATTTGCCCCTTAACATTCTCTCCAGAAAAACAATAGAGAAATCGAGCAATGGAATGCCTAAAACAATGGCTGTGGTGGCCACCTTACCGCCCGAATAGAGAGAGACGGTGGCCAACAGAAAACCAATAAGCCAACTACCGGTAGTACCTAAATAAAATTTAGCGGGAGGGAAGTTAAAGAACAAAAAACCCAATAAAGCTCCGGCAACAACAAAGCAAAGAATGGCTGTGCTGGGCTGATTAACTAGCTGAGTTAGGCTTAGAGCACCTAAGACCATAAAGCTAACCAGGCCGACACTGCCGGCCAAACCGTCAATGCCATCCAGCCAGTTAAAAGAGTTAATGACAATCATCACCCAAAAATAAGTTAACACCCCTCCCAGCAGATAGGAAAGATTGAGCACTGCCCCGTCAGGATAGCGAATGTGTCTGATAGTATCTCCGGCCAAGACCAAAATTAAGGCCAAAAGGCTCTGGAAAATAGCCTGTCTAAGCCAACTTATTTTTTTTAAATCATCCCATAAACCGCCCAACAGAATAACTACGAATCCTACCGCTAAACTTAAAAAATCTTTGGGCAACAAAAAACCAACCGTAAAAACTTGAAAAAGAACTAAAATCAAAAAAATAGAAATAATTAAAATAGTACCGCCAAGTCTTTTGTTTTTTAGAAAAACCCTTTTTTTAAGACTGCCTTCGATTTTTAAAAAAAGAAAGACACTTAAAGACAATGCTGAAGTGAAGGCCAAAAAAATCTTCATTTTGAAAAATAAACTAACAAATTCGAATAAATCTCTGCTTTAAATCCTCACTGAAATTAATCTCTACTCGAAAAATAGTCTTTGTAGGATCAATTTTTTTAATTTCAGTAAAGAGATCCCTGTCTTTAATACACTCAGGCCATTCAATACAAATAAGCGTATTTTTATCTCTCACTTCCTCCTCAAAACCCAATGTTTCGAGCTCTGCGTATTTTTTTAGCCTATACAAGTCAAAGTGAGTAATTTTTTTCCGACAAGCATCTTTTGCTGATTGATACGGATAGGAACGAAAAAGTGAAAAAGTGGGACTGGTTACCCTTCCTTTTACTCCCAGCTCTTTAGCTAAAATCTTCACCCAATAAGTTTTTCCCGCTCCCAAAACCGCAGAAAACAGAAAAACTTCGTTACCTTTTAATTTTTTAGCAATGGCTACAACAAAACGCCGAAAGTCATTCTTTGAGCTAATAGTGATGTTTTTTTCTTTCATAATTATAAACTCAAATTCAATAATTCTTTTGGCAATTCAGTCACTCCGATTAGCATTTGGTTCGGATCTCCTTTTTTGATAAGAACAGCATTTAGGCTCCGACCGATTTCAAATTGGATAGGCTTCCATTTTTTACCTTCATCAAAAGTGATATACAGAGCCATACCTGACGCCATCACCCAAAAATTCCTCTGTCCGTCAGCAAGGAAGCTTAAAGCTAAAATCGGATATTTAGTCGAGTCGTTTAGGGTAGATACTCTTTCCCAGCCCACTCCCCCATCCTTACTTCTAAATAAACCTTTTTCAGTCGATAAAAATATTCCCGCTGCGTTTTTCTCCAAAAGATAAAATTTTTGACCAAATTTATCCCACTGATCAAAAGCACCTGCCTCTAATTTCTGGAAGTCTAGACCGTTTTTTTCCGATTTCCATAGACCATGCTCCGTCAAGGCCCAGACAACTCCGCTTTGCTCCTGATCAATAATTATCTTTTTTACTTTTTCAGAAAAGGAGAAAACAGCCTGCCAAGTTAGTCCGCCATCCTTGCTTCCCGTTAGAAAGCCGGCTGAATTAACCGCTAAAATAAAGTTTGGAATGAGAGGATGACTCTCTATCTCTGTTATATAAGTGTCTGACCCTGCTTCAGTGTAAATTTCCCGCCAGTCAATTCCTCCATTTTCCGTTTTCAATATTTTTCCTCGTTCGCCCAGAATTGCAGAAAGGTAAAAAGTGCCTTTCTGTGATTTTTCTGGAGCAATAGAATAGACCGCCGAGGTTTCGGGCGCTAGCCTCTTCCAGCTGTCTCCAAAATTATTGCTGACAAAGAGGCCTGTACCTTTTACAATCCAAAAAACCACTTCCGGATTATTAGGATCATCCAAAAAGCTCAAGGTGTTGGCGCTACTTAAATTTTTCTTACTCTCCTCCTCAATCTTGCTTATTTGTTCCCAATTTTGACCGGCATCTTTTGTTTTATAAAGGCCTCCGTCATTTTTCTGAAATGAACAACTAGGCAAAGATATGGGGAAGGCTAACAGGGGAGTTAAGAGGCAAAGACGCAAAAAATTTGACATTTTTTTGCTTTTTTTAAATTAAAAAATTAGACTAAATAAACTTTTTTGTTAAATAATTTTTACTCATTATTATTAAACCTTTTTTATTCTAATCTTTATTTATTTAAAAATCCACAAAAAATTTAATCGAATTATTGCAAATCTTATATAATTATCCTAGAAAGAATATATCTAATTTAAAATTAAGAATTGAAAAATGCAGAAAGTTATAAAGGAAACAGAAGAGAACATCAAAAAAATTACTTTTCCTCGATTTAAGATTGGTGATTTGGTAAGAGTCCATCGTCGAGTAAAGGAGGGTAGCAAGGAGAGAATACAGATTGTCGAAGGTGAAATTATCGCCCACAAACACGGCTTCGAACCGGGAGGTTCTATCACCCTTCGAAGAGTAACTCTTGGTATTGCCGTTGAATTGGTTATTCCTCTTTTTTCACCCCTAACTGAAAAAATGGAGATTGTTAAGCGCCAGAAAGTAAGACGCGCCAAACTTTACTTCTTACGTCGCAGTAAAGACAGAAGAATAAAATTAAAAGAAGATTTGGTCGCCACCAGTGCTGTCAGGGAGGAGAATGTTAGGTTAAAAGCAGAGGAAAAGCAAAAAATAGACAACGAAAAAAAAGCACTTGAAGAGGAGAAAGCCCAAGCCGAAAAAGAAGAAACGAAAAGCGAATAAAATATTTTCGTAGAATCCAATGCCGACCTAAATTTTTAGCTTTACCAGTTTAAGAATACTTTTTAAAGTAAAAGTAGTTTAAAATATTTCATTGAGGGCATATAGCTCAGTTGGTTACCTGCCTGCCGCCTGCCTGCCGGTAGGCAGGGTAGGCAGGGAGCGCGTCACTGATAAGAATAAGGCTATTGGTTCCTTTTACATAAAATTAGTTTAAAATATTTCATTGAGGGCATATAGCTCAGTTGGTTAGAGCGCGTCACTGATAATGACGAGGTCCTAGGTTCAAATCCTAGTATGCCCACCAAAATTTAACAATTTTTTAGTAATGCGTTCGTAGCTCAACTGGATAGAGCGCTTGGCTTCGGACCAAGAGGTTGAGGGTTCGAATCCTTCCGGACGCACCATTTAACAAAAACCTATGACTGTCTACAACATCCTCTTTCCGTTTCTAATCTTGGTTGCTCTGGGAGTAGCGGTTTTTATTTTTATTCGCCACCTAAGCGAAGTACCATCTTATCCAGATATTCACGCCAAGGAGGAAAAAAAACGTTGGTGGCAGTTATTCTTAGGAAAAGGAGAGGGTCTCCTTAGAATACTCCGAATTTTTGTTCTCAAAATAGATAATAAATTAAACGATTCCATTAAGAACGTCAGGGAGAAAAAAGAAACAATCGGTCAAAATCTTCGTGACTACAAAGAAAAAAGACGCAAGAAGGAAGTTGTTTTTGATAGTAAGCCCATCGAAGAAAAGGAAAGGGGCGGGGAAGAAGAATTATTATCGGAAGAACCCGTAATTGAAAATTTAGAGAATAAACTGCCCAGGATCGACGCTGCGGAAGAAATAAATGAAGTAACCAATAATGTTTCCGTCATTAGTGCTCCCGCCAAGGAAAGAGAACCCCAAAAACCAATCAAAAAACCTCTTCGCTTCAGATTTCCCTTTCAAAAAGAAAGGCCAGCCATAGAAGAAATTGTTAAAAAAACCTTTACGCCAGCAGAAATAAAGACCGAAACCAGAGAATATTGGAAGAAAAAAGAAGAAATGCTAATTCAAAGCATTGTAAGAGAACCTAGAAATGTTAGTCTTTTTTTGCAGCTTGGAAGACTCTACTGCAACCAAAAAAACTGGGAAGATGCTAGAAATGCTTTCTTCGAAGTCCTAAAACTGGATAAAACTAATATCAAAGCCAAAGAGGAGTTGAAAAGAATCGACAAAAACGAGAGTAGAAACTAGAAAGAAAAATTAAAAATTTATTATTAAAGGAACATTCAGCCATGGTTGGAACTTTTTATCGTGTTTATCGACCCCAAAAATTTAAGGAATTGATTGGTCAAGAGACCATCAGGCTAATTTTAGAACAATCCATAAAGGAGAATAAAATTGCTCAGGCATATCTCTTTACCGGTCCGCGTGGAACGGGCAAAACCACTACGGCTAGAATTTTTTCAAAGGCCATTAACTGCCTCACCCCAATTGATGAAAGGGAGGGAGTTGAACCCTGTGGCAAATGCCCTAATTGTAAAATTATCGATTCTGGTCAAACCCTTGATTTGATGGAAATAGACGCCGCTTCCTACACCGGAGTGGATAATATTCGACAGATAACGGAGAATATCAACCTAGCTCCCTCTGTTCTTAAATATCGAGTTTTTATTATCGACGAAGTCCATATGCTAAGCAAGGGAGCTTTTAATGCCCTGCTAAAGACTCTGGAGGAGCCACCAAGTCACACTATCTTCATCTTAGCCACTACGGAATATTCAAAAGTGCCCCCGACCATCGCCTCAAGATGCCAAAGATACTTCTTTCGTCTCTTTAACTCAACAGAGATTGTCTCCAAACTTAAAAAAATTGTTAAAAAAGAAAATATTCATATTGGAGAAGATGAATTAAAGCTAATAGCGGAAGCCTCGGGCGGAGGAATGAGAGATGCAGAAAGCCTGTTTTCTCAAATCGTTTCTTCCTCCGGTAAAGAGCTAAAACCGGAAAATGTCCGGGAAATTCTTGGTATCGCCAGTCAAAACGAGGAGTTAAATTTTGTTGAGAGTCTAGTTGAAAAAAAACCAAAATTAGCTCTGGAAATTTTTGATCGCCTGCTCTCCCAAGGAGTTGAACCCTTTCTTCTCTCTCACCGCGTTCTGGAAATCCTAAGAAAAGCTTTGTTAATTAAAGTCAACCCTTCCTTCTTAAAGATACTGGAAAAAGAAATTGACCAGAATAGATTGGCAAAAATCAAATCTATAGCCGATAAAAGTACATCCACTTCCCTTTCCAATTTGATAATGAAATTTATTCAAGCCCAGCCTTTAATCAAAAACTCTAGTCTTCCTCATCTACCCTTAGAAATTATATTAGTTGAGTATTGCCTGCCGGAAGAGGATAAAGAGCCTTTAATCGAAATCCCTGCCGTCACAGAAGTAAAAGCTGTACCCAAAAAAGTGACTACGAAAACAATGGACGATCAAGAAGAGATCAAGAAGATAGAAAAGCCCATATTAATTGAAAGAAAGGAAGAGAAAAAACAGTCTGCCGAAACTGATTCAAAAACAACAGAAAAAACCGAAACGGTTTTTGAGTTAAAGACTGTTATCGAGAAATGGCCGGAAATACTCAGTAAAATGAAAGATCTACAGCCAGCACTCCTTTCAATTTTAAAAGTTTGTAGTCCCGTTAAAATAGAAAGTGAAACTTTAGTTATTTCTACTCCGTTTAAATTTCACCAGGAAAAACTAAACGAAGCCAAAAATAAAAACTTATTTTGTCAAGAGCTAAAAACCGCTACGGGCATTAGTAAAATTTGCGTCTTGGAAGATAAATGTGTTAAGGTAGAACCAAAGAAAAATGAAGAATTAGTCGATCAAGTCAGAAGTTTACTCGATCTTTAAGTTTAATTTAAAAAAACCAATGAATACTCTAAAAACAATTTTCTTATTCGGATTGCTGGGACTTTTTCTGGTCTTTCTGGGTCGGCTCTGGGGCGGTAGCACGGGTATGTATTGGATGCTCGCAATTTCTTTAATCATGAACCTAGGTATGTATTTTTTCTCCGACAAATTGGCCATTCGTTCCGCTGGTGCTAAAAAAATGAGTCGAAAAAAATACGCCGAAATTTATCGTACGGTCGAAAAATTGACCAAGGAAAATCGTCTACCTATGCCAAAATTATATTTGAGTCCCAACGACCAACCTAACGCTTTCGCCACCGGTCGCAACCCGAAACATTCAGCCGTTGTCCTGACTCAAGGCTTAGTCACCCATTTAAATAAACAAGAACTGACGGGGGTTGTTGCCCACGAGTTAGCTCACATTAAAAATCGAGATATCCTGCTGGCCACCTTGGCGGCAGTTATCGCATCTTCAATTTTTGCTCTGACTGATTTAATCCGTTTTACTAGTATTTTCGGTTCTTCCGACGACGATAGAAATCCTTTTACGGACATACTGATTGCTATCTTGGCTCCACTGGTAGCCACTGTCATTCAAATGGCTATATCCAGAGAAAGAGAATTTAAAGCGGATGCTACCGGTGCCAAAATGACCGATAATCCCAATGGATTAGCCGACGCTCTTCTAAAAATCGAGAATCTGGCTTTTAGAACTCCCACTCCTGACATCAAACCTGCTTTTGCCAGTCTTTACATTGCCAACCCCTTTGCCGGCAGTGAAATTTCCGGTTTTATCCAAAAACTTTTTTCCACCCACCCACCAGTAAGTGAAAGAGTGGAAAGACTGCAGAAATTATAGAATCTATTCTAAATTTTATAATTCGATTTGCATTTTTTTAGATTTGATTTAGTTTGAATATTAAGAATAATTCTTAATCAAAAACGATGAGAGTTACCAAAAAAGATCTTCAAGAGATGTTCAAAATTCAAGGAAAAGAGTTAAAAGAGGAAGTCAAAGGAATGCTGAAAGTCCAAGGGAAAGAGTTGAAAGAGGAAGTTAAGGGAATGCTGAAAGTCCAAGGGAAAGAGTTGAAAGAGGAAGTTAAGGGAATGTTAGAAATTCAAGAAAAAAGCTTTAATGCTAAGATTGGAGATATTAAAGGCATGTTTGAAATACAGGAGAAAAAATTTGACGCTAAATTGGAAACTCAAAGCGAAAGATTGGAAGCAAAGATCCAAAACAGGTTTGATAAATCTGAACGTTATGCAGGAGTTTTATTTGAAGATATGGCAGATGACGTCAAACTTATTGCAGAAATGCTTTCTCATAACACAGAAAAAATAGAAGAAGTGAGAAAAATAACTGTCCAAAATAGTGAAGATATTTCAGACATAAAAATAAATATTAGCTTAATCAAAGATCAACTAAAAAACAAACTTGATCGTTTGGAATTCGTCACTTGGAAAAAAGCTTATGCGAGATAGATAAGAAATTGGAAATTATTTAAGAAATTGGAAATTATAAATTTTAAATTATGAATTTTTCTACTAGGAGGGGTTCTATAATCTATAATCTATAATCTATAATCTATAATCTATAATCTATAATCTATAAAAAATACCCCCGATTTTTCAATCGAGGGTATTTTTGTTTTCTAGCGAACTTACTCGTTTTTCTGTAGCTATTATTCTTTCTTCGCCTCTTCTTCTCCCGATTCTTTCTTCTCTTCACTTTTTTCTTCCGTAGATGTTTGAGTTTCCTCACTGGCGGGATTACTTGCATCAGCCTGGGGCTGACCGGCAGGATTACCATCTTTCATGGCAGAGTAAAGAATCTCGCCAATCTTCTGAGAAGCGGTACTCAACTCTTCCGTTGCCTTTTTGATGGCTTCCTTGTCATTTCCATCTTTTACTTCCTTAAGGGCTTTAATCTTCTCTTCAACCGGCTCTCTGTCAGCAACTGGGATTTTATCTCCCGCTTCCTTAATAGCTTTTTCCGTGGTGAAAATAAGCGTATCGGCAATATTTTTCGCCTCTACCATTTCTTTCTTTTCCTTATCTTCAGCAGCGTGAACCTCAGCATCTTTTCTCATTTTTTCCACTTCCTCCTCTGAAAGCCCAGAAGAAGCTTCGATCCTAATTGACTGCTCTTTGCCCGTAGCTTTATCCTTGGCATTTACATTCAAAATACCACTGGCATCAATATCAAACTTAACGGCAATTTGAGGCACTCCTCTTGGTGCTGGCGGAATACCATCAAGATGGAAGCGTCCCAAAGTTTTGTTATCGGCAGCCATCTCTCTTTCTCCTTGAAGTACATGAATTTCCACCGAGGTTTGACTATCCGAAGCGGTGGAAAACACTTGCTCTTTGGAAGTTGGAATAGTGGTGTTTCTCTCAATAATCGGGGTGCGAATGCCTCCCATTGTTTCGATTCCCAGCGTTAAAGGAGTAACGTCAAGCAAAAGCACGTCTTTAATGTCCCCTCGCAATACTCCTCCCTGAACGGCCGCTCCCAGGGCTACCACCTCATCAGGATTAAGAGAAATGTTCGGTTTTTTACCGAAGAATTCTTCAACTTTCTTCTGCACTAAAGGCATTCTAGTTTGACCACCTACTAAAATAACTTCTTGGATTTCTTCTTTCTTTATCTTAGCATCGGCTAAGGCTTTCTTGCACGGCTCTAAAGTTTTTTCCACTAAATCACCGACAAGCTCTTCCAATTTGGCTCGACTAACCTTCATGCTCAAATGTCTTGGTCCATCAGCTCCCATCGTGATAAAGGGCTGATTAATCTCCGTTTCTTGAGCAGTTGAAAGCTCGATTTTGGCCTTTTCCGCACTTTCCTTAACTCTTTGCAAAGCCATTGAGTCTTTTGACAGATCGATGCTTTCCGCTTTCTTAAATTCGTCGATTATCCAATCGATAATTTTCTGATCGAAATCGTCTCCACCTAAATGAGTGTCGCCGCTAGTCGATTTAACTTCAACCGATTTGTCTTCATCACCGCTGGCAACTTCCAAAACCGAAACATCGAAGGTTCCTCCTCCTAAATCGTAAACAATGATTTTTTCGTCTTTGTTTCGATTAAAACCGTAAGCCAAAGCGGCTGCCGTTGGTTCATTAATAACTCTTTCAACCTGAAAACCGGCAATCTTACCGGCATCACGAGTCGCCTTTCTTTGGGCATCATCGAAATAGGCTGGCACGGTAATAACCACTTTTTCTATTTTTTCTCCCAATCTGGCTTCGGCATCCGCTTTCATTTTCTGAAGAATCATGGCGGAAATCTCTTGCGGTTTTTTCCATTCCTCTCCAATTTTAATTTCTATACCCCCATCTGCACCTTTTTGCAACTTAAAGGGAAATAATTTAATATCCTGCTGCACTTCTGCGTCATCGAATCTTCGACCGATTAATCTCTTGGCGGAAAAAATTGTGTTCTCCGCATTAGTTACCGCCTGTCTCTTGGCCGGTATACCGACCAATCTTTCCTTGGATTTACCGAACGCCACAATCGAAGGGGTAGTTCTGTTACCCTCTTGATTTTCGATTACTTTCGGTTTGTCTCCTTCCATAATGGCCATACAGGAATTGGTTGTTCCTAGGTCAATGCCTAAAATTTTACTCATGGTTTTTAAAATTAATAATTATTTTTTTAACAATTTCATTTTAAAAAGATTTTTAGCACTCGTCAAGTTTGAGTGCTAAAATATTGCTGCAAACTTTTTTATTTTCTTTCCGTAATAAAATTAGTATATATTTAAAGAAGTAAATACCTCTTATTTTTTAAATAAAAAAACTGTAATGAAAAAGGTTTATATTACCATTGCTCTGATTTTAATCGCAGCAGGAGGTTACTATTGGTACACAAAATCAACTACCAATGAAAATAAAACCGAATATATAACCGAAAAAGTAAACAAAGGCATGCTAAACACTTCTGTCTCCGCTAGTGGTAATGTTATTGTAGACCAATTAGCCACTGTGGATCCAACCATTTCCGGCACCGTTACCAATCTATCCGTCAAAGTGGGCGACAAAGTTGAGCAAGGTCAATTGCTCTTTGAAATTATAAATGACGATTTAGAAATTAGTGTTAAAAAAGCGGGAGTTTCTCTGGACCAGGCAGAAAATAACGTTGAGACCAAAGAAGTGGCCGAAGATCAAGCGGAGGTCGACTACGAAGCGGCCGTAAAAAAGGATAAGAAAGATCCCACCACCTACACCAAAGAGCAACTGGAAGTCATGGAAGATAAAATTGATTTAGCGGAAAACAGTGTCGACGAAGCAAAAAAAAGTTTGGAAGCCACTCGAGCCGAATACGAAAACACCAAAAGTGAAGCCGATAAAAGAAGAGTTACCGCCCCCATCAACGGTACGGTTAATGAAATTAACATTAAAAACGGCGATGATTTAGGCAAAAGTTCCACTTCCAACTCAACTTCCTCCTCTCCTATTATTATCGGTGACCTGAAGACTCTTAAAGCAGAAGTTACCGTCAATGAAGTCGATATTTCCAAAGTTAGTATCGGTCAAAAAGTCAATTTAAAGTTTAGTTCCCTCGACGAACTTTCAGTCTCCGGCAAGGTGGAGAAAATAGACTCTCTCGGCACTGCCAGCCAAGGAGTGGTAACATATAGCGTCCTAATCGGTTTTGATACGCTAGACGAAAGAATAAAGCCAGAAATGAGCATTACCGCCTCCATCATTACTGAAGTCAAACAAAACGTAATGATTGTTTCCAATGGAGCAATCAAGCAATCGGACGGCAACAACTACGTAGAAATATTACTTAATGGGGTACCGGAGAAAAAAAATGTTGAGGTGGGCATAGCCAACGACACAGAAACAGAAATAAAGTCAGGTTTAAGTGTGGGCGACGAAGTGATTGTTCAGACAATTACTAACAGTACAACCAATTCTAATAAGAATAGTCAAAGTGGTTCAAGTTTCCGAATGCCCGGTATGGGAGGTGGAGGAGTACCTCACTAAATTAAACAAAAAAATGATTGAATGTAAAAATCTAAGCAAAATTTACAAAAATGGAGACATAGAAACAATTGCTCTGGATAGAATCTCTTTTTCGGTGGACAAAGGAGAATTCGTTTCCATTATTGGTCCTTCTGGATCAGGGAAATCGACCTTAATGCACATCATTGGAGCCTTAGACAATCCCACCAGCGGAGAATACTACTTAGACGGCAAAGAAGTCTCCAAGCTTAAAGACAACCAACTCTCAGATTTACGTCGAGAAAAAATCGGCTTTGTTTTTCAATCTTTTAATTTACTTAAAAGAACGACCGTCCTTCGAAATGTAATGTTGCCCCTGCTCTATTCAGGCATTCCCCTTAAGGAAAGGGAAAGAATGGCTCGAGAATCCTTAAAATACGCCGGTATGGAGGAAAGTAAATTCTACAATTTGTCTAATCAACTTTCCGGCGGTCAGATGCAAAGAGTAGCTATTGCCAGAGCTTTGATCAACAAACCTGCCATCTTGCTGGCTGACGAACCGACAGGAAATCTAGACACTAAAACCAGTCAATTGGTTATGGAATATTTTCAAGAGCTTCACCAGCGAGGTCACACTATTGTAGTTATTACTCACGAGGATGAAGTAGCCCAGTACGCCGACCGCATTGTTTCCATTCGAGACGGCAAAATCGAATCAGACAAAGCAAACAAGAAAAAAACTCAATCTAAAAAATAATTTTTTTATGCAATGGTGCTAGATTTACTGAGAGAAACAATTTGGTCTCTAGCTGGTAACAAAGCCCGATCAAGCTTAACTATCCTAGGCATTGTTATCGGCATCGCCTCAGTCATTACTATGGTTTCTATCGGTCAGGGGGCTCAAGCTTCAATTGAGAGCAGTATCCAATCTATCGGATCCAATTTGATTATTATCTATCCGGGAGCGGCTCGTAACTCCGGTCCAGTCAGATCCAGCCGAGGCAGTGCTCAAACTTTAACTATGGAAGATTACGAAGCTATAAAAACTCAAATTAAAGGTGTTAAAAATCTCGCCCCCGAAGTGGCTAACCGTTACCAAGTGACGGCTAAGGGCAATAACACCAACACCCAAATCACCGGCACCTTGCCCGGTTATTTGGAAGTGAGGAATGTTAAAATGGGTCTTGGCACTTTTTTCAACGACAACCAAGCTAAAAGTTCCGCTAAAGTAGCCATCTTGGGACCGACTACTCGAGATGATTTATTTGGTGAAAATATCAATCCCGTTGGTTCTACCGTTAGGATCAACAACGTCGAGTTTAACGTTATTGGAGTGACAGAAGCCAAGGGTGGATCGGGATTTAATAATCCGGACGACGCAATTTACGTTCCTATCGCCACCGCTCAGCACTTTCTTTCGGGTGACAGTTTTGTTTCTTCTATTAGTGTGGCAGCGGAAAAACAGGAATCGATGGATTCAATTCAAGAGGAGATAACCAACCTCCTAATGAAACGTCATAAGATTACTGATTCGGCTTTAGCCGATTTTAATTTAATGAACCAAACGGATATTATCAGCACCGCTTCTAGTATTACAGGCACTTTTACTATTCTACTCTCGTCGATTGCCGGCATCTCCCTCCTAGTGGGAGGAATAGGCATTATGAATATGATGCTCACTACTGTCACCGAAAGAACCAGGGAAATTGGCCTCCGAAAAGCGGTTGGGATCAGAAAAATCTATATTAATTTGCAATTCTTAGCGGAAGCGGTAGTCTTAACTTTTATTGGTGGCGGGGTAGGCGTACTTTTGGGTTGGCTGGCCTCCTTGGGTGCCACTAATTTTTTTGGCTTAACCACAGAAGTTTCTCTCTCCTCGATTTTATTAGCCTTTGGAGTTTCTGCTGGAGTAGGAGTGGTTTTTGGTTTTTACCCAGCCCGTCGAGCCTCAAACCTAAGCCCCATCGAAGCCTTACGATATGAGTAGAAAATTATAAATTTTAAATTTTAAACTATGGAGATGCGTTACAAACAAAACGAAATCATTATCGCCACATTGACAGTTTTAGTTGTGGCAGGAATAGCTTTCTACGGAGGCTTAATGTACCAAAAAAATTACGGCAAAATTAATCCGCAAAATTTTAGCCATGACAGACAAAACGGAAATTCTAATCGACAAGGTGGAATTGGTGGAGGCATGATGACGCCTGGCGGACCTAATAGAGATGGAGGTTTTTTCTCCGGAGAAATCCTCTCCAAAGACGACAAAAGCATCACCGTAAAAACCAGAGATGGCGGATCAAAAATTATTTACTTTTCTGATACAACCACTGTCGGTAAGACCGTTGACGGATCAACAAGCGATTTAAATGTGGGAATTCAGGTTATGGCCAACGGCAAGACTAACACTGACGGTAGCTTAGCGGCCGACAATATTCAAATTAGACCAAACGAACCGATGCGACAGTAATTTCTCCCCTTCAGATGAAGGGGAGTACCCCGTAGGGGGGAGGGGTTCTGAGAAAAAGATTAATATCGTTTTTTTCTGTTTTTCAGAACCCTGCCTACCGGCAGGCAGGCCTCCGTTTCGTCGTCGAACTCCTCAACACCTCCCTTCATCTGAAGGGAGGAAAAAGCAATGGATTTTTGACATAAATCCTACTCTTTTTTCTCCTCTTCCCAAAATTTCTCCAAATGAGAAAGCATTTTGTTTTTTAGGTCTTCCGACGTTTCGTCGTCCAAAATTCCTGTATCTTCAATTTTTTTGAGCATTTTTTCGGCCGTGTTGTCAAGATAGGTATGCAATGATTTTTCTGCTTCTTTAACTTTTTCTACCGGTACTTTATCGAAAAGACCTTCGTTGACTGCCAAAACTACCGCTACCTGATGACTGACTGCCATCGGTTCATATTGATTTTGCTTGGAAATTTCAATCAGTCTCTTCCCTCTTTCAATTTGTTTGCGAGTCGATTCATCCAAATCGGAAGCAAACTGAACAAAAGCGGCCAATTCCCTGAATTGAGCTAGATCAAGCCTCATTCTGCCCGCCACTTTTTTAATGGCTTTGGTCTGAGCGGCCGATCCAACTCTAGAAACGGAAAGACCTACATTTAAGGCTGGCTTTATTCCCTGATTAAAAAGTTCATTTTCAAGATATATTTGACCATCTGTAATAGAAATAACGTTAGTTGGAATATAGGCAGTAACGTCTCCCGATTGAGTTTCTACGATTGGTAGAGCCGTAATCGAACCGCCACCTAAATCATCACTTAAACGAGCCGCTCTTTCTAGTAATCTGGAATGTAAATAGAAAATGTCTCCCGGATACGCCTCTCTTCCTGGCGGTCTTCGCAGAAGCAGGGATATTTGACGATACGCCCAAGCATGCTTAGATAAATCGTCGTAAATAATCAAAACGTCTTTGCCTTGATCCATAAAGTATTCTCCGATAGCGCAACCGGCATAAGGAGCCAGAAAGGACAGGGAAGCGGGATCAGAGGACCCGGCCAGCACTACAATGGTGTGGTCCATCGCCCCTCTTTCTTCTAACTTACTGACGATTTTAGCCACCTTGGATTTCTTCTGTCCAATAGCTACATAAATACAAATAACGTCTTTGCCTTTTTGGTTGATAATTGTGTCAATAGCGATAGTAGTTTTTCCTGTCTGTCGGTCTCCAATAATCAGTTCTCGCTGGCCACGACCAATTGGGACAATCAGGTCAATAGCCTTTATGCCTGTCTGAAGGGGTGTATCGACTGATTTTCTAGCGATTACTCCGTGAGCAATTTTTTCAATCGGATAAAATTTTTCCGCCTTAAACTTTTTCTCCCCATCCAAAGGTGCTCCCAAGGGATCTAGAATTCTACCTACTACTTCATCGCCGACCGGAATAGAAAGAATTTTGCCAGTTGACTTTACAATGTCTCCCTCTCGAATCTTTCTGGCCTCTCCCAAAATAATGGCTCCTACACTATCTTCTTTTAGATTGAGGACTACTCCTTGCACACTGTCTTCTCCAATTTCAATCATTTCGGAAGCCATTGCTTCGTCCAGACCGGAAATTAGCACCACACCATCTCCCACTTCAATCACTTTACCGATTTTTTGAACTTCGACTTTGCGTTGGAATTTTTCGATTTCCTTCTTTAGGGAATTTAGAATTTGTTCTTTGGCTTGCATATTTTGATAATTTTATCCAGTTAATAAAGTTAAATTATAGAAGTCGACGCTTGGCCTTTTCCAATTGAGTGGAAATCGAGTTATCTACCAATAGATTCTTCCAGACCAGTTTAGTGCCGCCAATAATTTTTGGCTCGATCTTAAATTCCGGTTCGATGGCCTGATCGGAAAAATACTTCTTCCAAGATTCCCTCTCCCTTTCTTCACTTAAAACGACCGTAATTTTGTCCTTTCTTTTTTCAATCTCCGCTTCAATTATTTTTCCAATTTTTTCTGTTTCCTCCAACCGATGATGTTTTTCCAGCAACTTAAACCAGGAGCTCGTGATTGATTCACGCTCCTTGGGGTCTTTCGCTTGCAGTAGCATTTCGCTCACCGCTTCAACATAATGGGAAAGGGAATACATAAAAACTTTTAAAAATTTAGGCTTCCTTTGAAAGTTTTTCTTTGACTTCTTTGTTCCATTCCGATTTGTCTTGATCGGAAATTTTTCTTCCAAGTAATTTTTCGGTCAGGCTTACCACCAACTCACCCGATTCTTTTCTGATTTCATCCATTATTTTAACCTTTTCTCTTTCAAGATGAATTCTGGCTTCATCCTTAAAAACCGTAATCTCCTCTTTAGCTTTCGCTAAGGTTTTTTCTCGACTTTCTTTGGCTTCGGAGCGAGCTTCCTCGAGAATTTTATCCGCTTCGACGGTAGCTTCTTTAATCTTTTCCAAAGCCTTGCTTTCTGCCTCTTGCAAAGATTTTTCGGCTTTACCGGCATTTTCTAAACCTTCCTTGATTTTACTCTCTCTTTTCTGAATAATATCCAGAAGCGGTTGGTAAAGAAAACGCTTTAAAATATACATTAACAGGAAAAAATTCACCACTTGGGCTAAGAATATTTTTCCGTTAATTCCTAATTTATCAAGGATTTCCATCTTATTTAAAAAACTAAAACACTTAAATTAGACTAATTTGATGATAAGAGCAACCACTAAGGCGTAAATAGCGATAGCCTCAGCAAAGGCAATGGCCAAAATCATCATTGATTGAATTTTACCGGCTGCTTCTGGATTTCTACCGACAGCCTCCAAGGCTTTACCGGCCAAAATTCCGATTCCGATTCCGGGCCCGAGGGCTCCAACACCGATAGCGATAGCACTGGCGATTTCTTTTAATCCACCGGCTTGGCTAACTACTTCTTTTGCTTCTTCCATGATTTTACTTTTTAAAACTTAAATTAAAATAAAATTAATGCTTTACCGTGGCCATTTTCAAAAAGACCAAAGTCAGGGTAGTAAAGACTAAAGCCTGAATCAACCCTACAAATATTTCTAACATAAAAAATGGTAAAGGCAAAATGTAAGGCACCAAAAACATCATGGCTACCAAAAGCACCTCTCCCGCAAAAACATTACCAAAAAGCCTAAAGGAGAAGGAAATGAGTTTGGAAATTTCTCCAATCAGTTCCAAGATACCCACAAAAAAATCAATTGGACTGCTAAAATTAAAAAATTTCTTCATGTGTCCCCTAAAGCCTAGAGCAACAAAACCTGTCACCTGAACGGCGATTACCGAAATAGTCGCCCAAGCGATAGTAGCGTTCAAATCGGAATTTAAAGAACGAAAAAAGGGAATAAATTCACCTTCGTGATTATAAAAACCAAAAGTACCCACTCCCGGGATCAATCCAAACCAGTTAGAAATCAGAATAAAAATAAAAAGAGTAGCTAAAAAAGGAAAGAAGCGTAGCAGTTTTTCTCTCTCCGGCCAAACACCTTCGAAAAAATCGAGTAGAGCTTCAAGCGTCTGTTCAGCAATGCTTTGCAATCTTCCCGGAATAAGCTTGGGATTTTTTCCCGCCAGATAACCAAAAATTATCAAAATTAACATGACCAGCCAACCGGTGACTAGCGTGTTTGAAATCACAAAACTCCCTATTTTACCAATGGTTTCCGGAACTAAAGAAATATGCATTTCTCTTTTTGTTTAAGTCTAAACTGTCGGTGCGTCGTGAGGGATTCGAACCCCCGACCAATTGGTTAAGAGCCAACTGCTCTACCAGCTGAGCTAACGACGCTAAAAATCTGCGGGCTAATCCGCAGACTGTTTTGCTCTGTTTATATTAAAAAGAGCAAAAACGGCTTTGTCAAAAAAATTGCAGAAACGCAAAATTTTGTGTCTCTACGGTTCTATTTTTTTCAGATATTGACCGATAAGCTTTGCTAAAATTCTTTTTCTCAATTTCAAGGCATTGGCTTGGCCAAGAATTCCCCAATAGGAGTGGAAACAGCCAAAGAATTTGCTTTTCTCTTGAGCAGAAATCTCTTTCTTTTTTGAAATCATCGCCCATTCGTTAAGTCTTTCATAAATTCTTCCTTTGGTTCTGTTTTTAAGATAGTTTCTGTAAGGTAAAATTATTCGCCCCAAAAAGAGAACTCCTTTAGAAAAATGTTGCAGATATATCTTTTTGGGGTGTAGAGAAAGTCCAAGCCGCTTTTTCAAATATTCGTCGATAATGGGGAATAAAGATTTTAAGAATCGTTTGTCTTGATGCACAATTAAAATATCATCAACATAGCGACAATAATATTTACAATCCAAAGAATATTTCATCAGGTGATCAAAATCGTTTAGATACAAATTAGCGAACAGCTGGGAAGTCAGGTTGCCAATGGGTAGTCCCTTGTTTTTACCGGCGAAGAAAAGACTTTTGGATTTAGCCAAACCGACCCAATCAGCTCTTTTGCCTTTAACAACACACTTCTTCGTCGGATCATTAAAGAGTACTTTTTCAATCAACCACATCACCGATT
This sequence comes from uncultured Candidatus Saccharibacteria bacterium, assembly GCA_964602125.1. GTDB lineage: Bacteria > Patescibacteriota > Minisyncoccia > CAIUEV01 > CAIUEV01 > CAIUEV01. The sequence continues at coordinate 1,342 of CAZRPR010000004.1, read as the reverse complement.
CCCTGTCAAAATTGATTTCTTTTTCAAACTGTCTGATGATTTTTTTAATTTTTCGATGAAGAATATCTTTGTCTATCGACATAAAATAACCGGAAATATCCAGTTTTAGAACGAAGCAATCTTTTTTATAGTTCGATGAACAGGAACGCATAAAATGCTCCGCTCTTTTTCCACCGTAAGAAGTGCCTCTGCCTATTCGACAACTAAAACTGTCATTGATGAAGATTTTTTCACAAAAAGGGTTGAGATAATTAAAAATCAAATGATGAATGACCCGATCGCGAAAATCACCAGCAAAGATTTCTCGCTTAACTGGATAAAAGGAAATAAAACAGGTACTGGGAGAAATTTCATATTCTCGACTGACTATTTCTTTATAGAGACGAATTATTTCTTTCTCATAATTCATTTCAAATTTAATAGCACTATTAGTTTTTCTTTTGTGTTTTCGGGCGTCAAAATAGGCTCTAAAAAGGTCAAATAATAGTTTTGATGACATGGGATTAGAAAAATCTATTTTTTATTTAATTTAAATTTTATAAGTTTTTTATGTTTATGTTTTATAGTCTTGATTGTGTGGGGGTGGTTTAGTACGATTCCTGGATTATCACCCAAGGACTCGGGGGTGCAATTCCCCCCACCTCCACTAATCAAAAATTTTGCTTGACAAATATTCAAATAGTAGTAGAATACTTGCAAGTGATAATCCAGGATTTAGTACTAAATTGAGTCCTAACAAAAAATTCCCGATTTTTTCGGGATTTTTTGTTTTTTTATAATATCTCTTCCTCTTTTTTTCGGGCTAATCCTCCCGATATTCTTCTAATAAACGGGAGGAAAAAACATTCCATCAGTGCTTGGGCAACGCACCGAGAAACCGTTCGCCTTCGAATTGAGATTCCGATTGACCGTGGCGTTACTCGAATTCAGGTTACGGTTCCAAGCGGATGACCCACTCGGAGAAGACGACCAAAAGTTGGCGTTCGTCCCGAGATTGTTGAAGGAACCATCCGTATTGCGGTTGCCGGCTAGCGCGAAAATAATCGTTTAACTCTTTACCATAAGCTTAAGCACCTACAGTAAATGAAACCCCGCTTCAGGTTTCCATACCTTCCTTAATTCATCACTAAGAAAGAAGATTATTGGACTGACTGAATGGCTCACTCGCACGCCCGCGGGCGACGCACGATTCCGGCCCCAGGGATAGTTTTTAAAGTTAAAAAGATGTTGAGTTTTTAAAGCTAGAAAGTTTGTAAAGTTAGAAAGATAACCACTAAGCTTTCTTTATTAACTTTATTAACTTTATTAACTTTATTAACTTTATTAACTTTATTAACTTTAT
>CAZRPR010000003.1:38853-46599 GCA_964602125.1 uncultured Candidatus Saccharibacteria bacterium | reverse complement strand
GAAAAATATTTTCAAATTGCTCGTTGTTTTAGAGATGAAGACACTCGCGGTGATCGTCAACCCGAATTTACTCAACTAGACATAGAGACTAGTTTTGAAAGCCAAGAGAAAATAATGGCAAAAAACGAGGAGATGCTCATAGCCTTAGTTAAAGAAGTTTATCCGGAGAAAAAAATTCAAGAAACACCTTTCCCGCGATTTTCCTTCAAAGAAGCTATGGAAAAATACGGAACCGATAAACCTGATATTAGAAAAGATAAAAATGATGATAATTTGTTAGCTTTTTGCTGGGTAATAGACTTCCCTTTCTTTGAGAAAGATGATGATAGTAAGTGGACCTTTACTCACAATCCCTTTTCTTCTCCTAAGGAAGAATTTCTTTCTGATTTACTAGAAAAGAAAAACATTGCTAAAATCTTAGCGGCTCAATATGACATAGTCTTGAATGGTTATGAGATTGGAGGCGGAGGGTTAAGAAACCACAATCCCGAAGCTCTCAGAAAAGTCTTTGAAGTAATGGGTTATTCGAGTGAAAAGATAGAGGTAAGTTTTAATCATATGCTTAGAGCCCTTGCTTCCGGTACGCCTCCCCATGGAGGCATTGCCTTTGGTCTTGACAGATTGATGATGATTCTTCAGAACGAACCGAACATTAGAGAGACCATCGCTTTTGCTAAAACGGGGGAAGGCAGAGATCCGTTAATGGATGGACCGACAGAGGTAAATGTTGATCAACTTACTGATTTGGGAATAAGTGTGGAATAAATAATTTGGTTTTTTAAAAAAACCAATTAAAATTTACTTAAAGTTTCGACTTATTTTAATAATTAAAAAAATCAAAAAATGAGAAACGAAGAAAAAGATCACAAGATCGATTCTTTTCTTGAAAGAACAGGAGAAAACCGTCGACCGAGAGAAGATGATGATTGGGATGTTCCTTCCAGAAGACCCAGAAGAGCCGACGGTGACGGCAAGAAGGGGATTATGTGGGGAATTGCTATCCTGGCCGGCTTAGCAGTCGTAGCCGGAATCGTATTCCTTATCGTTAAAGAGATGAAGGGAATGCAAGGTACTGGTGCGGGAGGAGAAAGAATTATCGAAAGAGAGAAGACAATCGTTAACAGTGCTGGTAATGACAGCATGAAAATCGATCAAGGAAAATACCAAGCTATTTTCCTGACCAATGGTCAAGTTTATTTCGGTAGAGTCGGTTTCCATGATGGATCGTACGTAGAACTTTCCGACATTTATTACCTCCAAGTCAAACCGGTATTACAACAGTCCGAAGGAGAGAACAAAGAAGGTGAAGCCCCTGCTGCTAATCAAGAGCAAAAGACGGAACTTTCTTTAGTCAAATTAGGTAACGAACTACACGGCCCGCTGGATAGAATGATGATTAACAAAGACCAAATAGTGTTTGTTGAAGATCTAAAGGATGACTCTAAAGTAACTGACGCTATTGTCAGATACAAGCAAGAGCAGACACAGGGTGCAGGTAAGGAAGGTGAAGGTGTTAAGGCTCCCCAATAATTCACAGGGAGAAAAATTTCTCGGTTAAGGACGGACAAAAATAAAAAATAAAAGAACATGAGATTCAAAGTACCTAAAGATGTTGATATTGAAGACCGAATTGTCGGCCCCCTCACAGTCAAGCAATTAGCTTGGCTGGGGGGAGGATCAGGCATTTCGCTTCTCCTCTGGAAGCTTATTGAGTTTCAAGTTTTTATTTTTTTGGCGATTATCATCATGGGTCTATCGGCGGCATTCGCCTTTGTCCGTCCGTATAATCAAAGTTTGATTGCTTTTTGTGGCAGTGTTCTGCTTTTTATTTCAAAACCAAAACTTTATATCTGGAGAAGGATCGGTCATCTTTTTCCGAGAAACAATCAGAACGCTGGAAGATCAAAAAAAGATTTAGTGATGGTAGTGAAAAAAGGCTTTTCTCCATCTGAAGTTGAAGGACTGGCGGAAACCCTGGATTCTGGAGGAAGCGCCTAGCATATTTAACACAGGCTTTGCCTAAAGGTTTAAAATAAAAATGATAAATACTTACAGTCCCTACAATTATCCCAGTCAGAACAATCAAAGAAACCAGCGAGTTTCACTTCGTTGGTTTTTGTATTTAATTCTTATTGGGATAGCGGGTTTCGGATTAAGTTTTTATTTTAGTTCTTTAGGTGAGGATTATAAAGTAAGGATAACTTCCAAAGAGGGAGTAGTTGAATACCGCTTAGACGAAAAAGAAAGCTGGCAAGAGCCGGAGAAAATACCACTAGAAGGGAATAATTCCTTTGAGGCCAGAACCTTGGCTGACGGCAGGGCCGATATTGAAATATCTGAAGGCAGTAAAATCAAAATGGGCAATTTCTCACATTTAGTTTTATTGGACAACCAGGGAAAAATTACTTGGGCTCAAACTGACGGCGAAGTTCATTACGAAGTTAGTAAAAACGAAAAAAGAAAATCATATAAAATAGTTTTAGGTGACGGAGAAATAGAGGTTTTGGGCACTAACTTTAGCATTAAGGTTGATCAAACTGACACCACTGTTTATGTCTTTTCCGGTAAGGTGAAGGCAACCTATAAAGACAAAAGCGTTCAAGAGGCTAAGGAAAATGAAAAAATCATTATTAATCCTCTCGAAAAAAAGGTAGTAGCCTTTGAGGAGAAAGATTTTGCCTCTTCTTGGATAACTAATGATGCAGGAAAGGTAGAGCCTAGTTTGCCAATCGAAAATAGTAACGTGGTAGAAGAAAGCTCTCCGACATCAGATAATACTAACAATAATACCAATTCTCCTGCCAGCACTACTAATGCTAACCAGAATACTAACAGTACAGAATCGATTTCTGTTAGTGGAGAGAAGAACAGTAATGTCAATCAAAATAGCAACAGTATAACCAGCTCGGCTGTAAAAAGCGAAACGGAAGAAAAGCCAAAGACTGCCACCTCCTCTCCTACGACTACCACTACTACAACTAAAACTGCCAATTCAGGTAAGACAACTCGAAGTAAGTGCGAAGATTCAGGTGGTCATTGGACCAAAGACAGTGGACTTTGCAAGTGTCCTCCAGGTGAGAATTTCACAGGGGGAAAATGCAAGAGACAGTAGCTAAAATTAAAACTTTATTGTTTTCATCGCCCTTTCGATTTCTCTTTTTGACTCTCGCTCTTTGATGGTCTCCCGTTTGTCGATTTTCTTTTTGCCTTTGCCTAATCCAAGTTCTATTTTAATTTGTCCTTTTTCGGTAAAAACTTTCATAGGGAATAATGTCAATTGTTTTTCTTTAATTTTTCCAATTAGAGAATTAATCTCTCTTTTTTTAAGAAGAATTTTTCGAGTACGATCCGGCTCAGTCGAGCCTAGGGTATTTTTCGGTTGATAAACGGGAATAGAAAAATTGATGAGAAAAATTTCCTCACCTTGAATATGGGCATAAGAACCTTCCAATTTGCCTCTTTTATTTTTTAACGATTTTACCTCTTTTCCCTTTAGAAAAATCCCAGCCTTAAAGGTATCTAGGATTTCATAATCAAAAAGAGCTCGTTTGTTTCTTATCAGAGTAGCCATTTTCTCATTTATTCAATAATATCTTCGGGGAATTTTTCTAAGATCCCCTTCCATCCATTTACCGCAAAAATACCCAAAGGGCAAAAAGAAGCCTTTTGCATGGTAAAGATAATATCCTCTATTTTGTCTCTATCAGCTGGTTTTAGCTTTTTTTGTTGCAACTTATTAGCCATTAAAGATAGCTGGTAAGTGCCTTCTCGGCAGGGAACACATTTACCGCACGATTCTCGACGAAAAAACGATGACCAGGCTTTGATTAATTTTTTAACCTCAAAACCTTCCTCCACTAAAAGAATAGCTCCCGATCCGATATTTAACTTACCTTTTCCGGAAAAGTCTAGGGGCTTATCGAACTCTTCCGGTAAATAAATTTTACCACCGGAACCGCCGAGCTGGATAAATCTTATTTTCACTCCTTTTTCCAATCCACCACCGTAACTATCGATAAGCTCATTGAGGGTTATGCCCAAAACAGCTTCATGTAAACCCGAATTTTTTACTCTGCCGTTCAATAAAAATAGCTTGGTTTCGGATTTCTTAAATTTACTCGCTCCTTCCTTTAATATGAAGATAACATTGGCTAATGTTTCAACATTATTGACCAGTGTTGGTCGTCCAAATAAACCTTTTTCAACCGGATATGGTGGTCGCATCCTTGGTTCTCCCCTTTTCCCCTCCAGGGAATTAATAAGGGCGGTTTCTTCTCCGCAAACGTAGCTTCCCGCTCCCTCAAAAACCTTTATTCGAAGAGAAAAATCACTTTTTTGAATATTTTTCCCTAACCAATTATTTCTTTTAAGAACTTGAATTTCTCTTTTTAAATGCAGAGCAGTATCTCGATAAGTACCATTCAAATAAATATAGCTTTCCTTCGCTCCAATAATCCAAGAGCCTAAAATAATTGCCTCAAGCACGGAAAAGGGATTTTTTTCCAGTATCATTCGATCCTTATACGTTCCTGGTTCTGATTCGTCCGCATTACAAATGAAGTAGGTGGGTGATTTTGCCGGAAGCGTTGGATCTTTCGCTTTTTCCGCATTTTCCAAGGCCATTCGCCATTTTTTGCCCAATAAAAATCCGGAGCCACCTCGCCCCTTCAATCCGCTTTTCTCCAGTTCCTCAAGAATATCCTCTTTTGATATTTTCCCCGAAAGAGCCTCTTTTAGAAAAGAAAAGCCACCTTTTTCAATATATTCTTCAAGAGTTAAATTACCTTCCTTTTTCCACCAAGCAGAAATTATTTTTTGATTTTTGATTTTCATTTTTTAGCTTAAAAACGATAAGATTAAATTACCTAGATGGGGAAAGAAAATAATAGCTCCAATAACGGCCGATCCGGCCGCCGAAACTAGCACTGCTCCAGCCATTAAATCTTTAATAGCACCAATGTAAGGGTGTTTCTTTGGCTTAATGATATCTAAGATTCTTTCCATAACGGTATTAATAATTTCTAACGTTATTACCCATAAAACCAAAAGCCAGGAGAGTAGTTGTTCAATCGGTCTTAGGGGAAATAAAAGAGAAAAAAAGATGACTAAAACGGCAAAAAATACTTCCCAACGAAAATTAGGCTCATTTTTCCAAGCATGTTTTATGCCTCGGATTGCAAAACCCATGCTGTGCCGAACTCCATTCTTGTCTTTCTTAAAAAAAGAAGTCATTTAGTCTATTTGTTTTAAAAATAAAAAACCTTCAATTTATTTTTAAATTTTAGCACAAAATAATTAAAAAAGAAAAACCCCACTTTAAAAAAGTAGGGTTGGGTTGGATTTCAATCTATTATATCATAGTAGATTGGATGATTACCGCCAAAGAAAAAGGAGGCCAATCGCTCATTGCGACCATAGTGCCAGTATTCTGAGGGGTGGTGGATAAAATGATTGGCGCCTAAAACCTCTTCACTTGCGAGCAAGTTATGAAGTAGTCGACGGTTGTCTCTAACTTCTTTCTCCTGCAACGTTAGGCTTTTTTTTCCCTCCAAGTGGAAGAGTCCTATCTTCTCTCGATCCGGTAATTTGGTTAGTAAGATTTTTTTCTCTTTCTGACTCCAGATTTCAACGTCGATTGCTCCTCCGGTAGTGTGAGGAGAGTAGACACTGGGAGAGGAAAGAAGCTCTTGAACCGGTCTGGCATTTTTCGCTCTTTTTTGAAGAGAGATTCCAGAAATAGCCATTTGTTGCAGTCTAGCATCTCGATATCCACTCAGGATAAAGATTCTTAAACCAAATTTCTTTAGCCGATAGTCAACCAGCTTTAGATCAAAAGCTATGCTTTGTCGTAAGAAGACTTCTTCGTGAAAAGCCAAGCTACCATTCTTCCTCTTGCCTGAATTCTGAATTATCTTCTTACCATCTCCTTGGCTATAATAATTCAAATTCATAATCCCCAGAGAGGAACAACTAACAAGCCCCTCTCGACACTTAGGATGGAATTTCTCAACAAAAAGCCTCTTTACCATTCGGTAACCCAGCTCTTTGTTGTTTCGATACCATTCATAATCGAAATCAAAATGCCGAATCGGCATTTTTTTCATCTTCTCCACTAAATTCATTTTTCCTCCAGCATCACCGTATTTTTAAAAGAGCTTTAGTCTGAATTAAAAGACCAAAGCTATTATGCTTAAATATTTAAAAAAAACAAGAAAAAGGGTTGATTTTTTTTATAGTTATGCTACTTTATGGCCAGTTCTTTAAATGTTAAGGAGGTGATTAGAGATGTCAGAACAGAATATTCCTTGCCTCGTTCACGGATGCAGTAACTGTTGCGATCCAATAAAGTTACGTGGTCTCGCCCCAATCAATGCCGAAGAAAGGGGTTGGCCTTTTATTGAAACAGGGGAAATTCTCATCCCGGAAAACAGAGATAGTATCCGGCTTAGGGTACTTGTCTGTAAAAACTTCAATCGACAGACCGGGCTGTGCAATGATTACGAAAATCGTCCCGACATCTGTCGACAGACTAATTGCTACGCCTTTCGGACGAATGATTTTTTTGAACAACAAAAAATCATCACCGAGATTAACCAAGAAATATTTTTCTCCGTAAAGTACGGCTGAAACAATTCGAAAGAGATCCCAAAAGGGTCTCTTTTTTCTTTTTTACGAATTTCTTTGTTAGCATAAAAATAAATAATCCTAAATTTAAAATCTATGCGGAAAAATCCCACAAAAAAACTCAACTTGGCCCTGTTTTTTGGCGGTCGCTCAGCGGAACATGAAGTTTCCGTCGTCTCCGCTCAAAATATTTTCCGAGCCATCAACAAAGAAAAGTATAAAATCACCTTAGTTGGTCTCAAAAAAGACGGTTCCTGGGTCAAAGTGGACAGAAAAGATTTTCTCAAAGAAAAATACAATCTTGCCAAGGAGAAGAATTTTGTTTCTCCTCTCCTTCAAAAGAATAAATTTTTCATTGGGGAAAGTCCCAGTAAAAAAGAGGCGATTGATTTAGCTTTCCCCATCCTGCACGGTCCCTTCGGCGAGGACGGCACCATTCAAGGCTTGCTGGCCTTCTTTAACGTCCCCTTTGTCGGCGCGGGCGTCATTGGCTCCGCTGCCGGTATGGACAAAGATGTGATGAAAAGACTACTGCGCGATGCCGGCATAAAAGTAGCCAAATTTTTAGTTTACGAAAAAAGTCAAGTGCCTTCGATTAAATTCAAAGAGGTCGTGCAAGCATTAAAACTGCCCCTCTTTGTTAAACCGGCCAATCTAGGCTCTTCGGTCGGCATAAATAAAGTCAAAACTCAAAAAGACTTCGCAGTGGCCATTAAAGAAGCTTTTAAATACGATGAAAAGATTATTATTGAGGAAAATATTGTCGGTCGAGAAATAGAATGTGCCGTTTTGGGCAATGACGATCCTAAGGCTTCCATTTTGGGTGAAATTGTGCCCAGAGATGGTTTCTATTCCTATAAAGCCAAATACTTGGACAAACAAGGCGCTGAGCTGCTCATTCCATCGAAGCTTCCCGCCTCGACCACAAAAACTGTTCAATCAATGGCCGTTAAAACTTTCAAAGTTCTCTGCTGTAAAGGCTTGGGACGAGTTGATTTTTTTCTCAAAAAAAACGGGGAGGTGCTAGTCAACGAAATCAATACCATTCCCGGCTTCACCTCTATTAGCATGTATCCAAAATTATGGGAAAAGAGCGGAATTCCTTACGCTAAATTAATTGAT
>CAZRPR010000003.1:0-38753 GCA_964602125.1 uncultured Candidatus Saccharibacteria bacterium | reverse complement strand
CATGTATCCAAAATTATGGGAAAAGAGCGGAATTCCTTACGCTAAATTAATTGATGGGTTGATAAAATTGGCACAAGAAAAATAGAAAAAATATCAAGCTTAACAGAAATTTTGCGTTGCCATTTTCTCCCCCTCAGTTGAGGGGGAGTACCCCGTAAGGGGGGAGGGGGTTGTAAAAAAATGTTTTTCAGACCCCTCTGCTTCGTCGTCTAACTCCTCAGCACCTGCCTACCGGTAGGCAGGCCTCCCCTCATCTGAGGGGAGGAAAATTTTGTTTTCTACATCATGCCACCCATATCGCCCATGCCCATGCCAGGCATACCGGCAGGGGAACAGCTCGAACAGCTGTCTTTCTTTTCCGGTAAATCGCCAACGACCGCTTCAGTCGTTAGAATCATGCTAGCAATGGAAGCGGCGTTTTGAACTGCCAAACGAGTTACTTTGGCCGGATCAACGACTCCCGCCTTTAGCAAATCTTCATATTTATCACTTTCAGCGTTATAGCCTTCCGCACCTTGTAGGTTACGAACTTTTTCTACTACCACCGAGCCTTCCTTGCCGGCATTGATAGCAATCTGTCTGACGGGCTCCTCGAGGGCATTTTTAATGATTTCTACTCCGGTAGCCTCATCACCCGTTAGCTCAAGCTTCTCTAGGCACTCAACGGCTCTAATCAACGTAACTCCACCGCCAGCTACAATGCCTTCCTCAACGGCTGCCTTAGTAGCTTCAAGAGCGTCTTCCACTCGATGCTGTTTTTCTTTCTGTTCTGTTTCGGTAGCGGCGCCTACTTTAATTATAGCCACTCCTCCCGCCAGTTTAGCCAGTCTTTCTTGCAGTTTTTCTCGATCAAATTCAGAATCGTTTTTTTCGATCTGAGTTCTAATATTGGTTACTCGGCTTTCGATTAAGCTTTTTTCTCCCTTACCGCCAATAATAGTCGTGTTGTCTTTGGTAGCAATAATCTTATCCGCTCGACCAAGCATTTCCAGTTCCACATTTTCCAATTTTAGGCCCTTCTCCTCAGTAATTACTTGACCTCCGGTGACAATGGCAATATCTTCCATTATCGCTTTTCGATTATCTCCAAAACCGGGAGTTTTGACGGCTAAAGCATTTAGGCTGCCTCTCAGCTTGTTGACTACTAAGGTGGCTAAAGCTTCACCCTCAACTTCATCGGCAATAATCAAAATTTCTTTTTTGCCGGCCTTGGTAACCTTCTCCAGGATAGGCAGAACATCCTTAATGGAAGAAATCTTCTGATCGGTGATCAAAATGAAAGGATCTTCAAGGGTCGATTCCATTTTTTCCGAATCGGTAATCATATAGGGAGAGACGTAGCCCTTATCGAACTGTAAGCCCTTGACCGTTTCCTCCTCTAAACCAAAAGTTTGAGATTCTTCAACGGTAATAACTCCGTCCTTACCCACCTTATCCATTACGTCGGCAATCATTTCGCCCACTTCCTTGTCCTGAGCGGAGATGGTGGCCACCTGGGCTCTTTCTTCTTTGGAGACAACAGGTTTAGCCTGCTCTTTGATATTTTTAATTACTTCCGCTACCGCTTTTTGCATACCCTTTCGAATAGCCATCGGATTAGCTCCAGCCGCTACGTTTTTCATACCTTGAGCAATCATCGCTTGAGCCAGCAAAGTGGCAGTGGTGGTGCCATCACCGGCAGTATCGTTAGTTTTGGAAGCTACTTCCTTTACTAACTCCGCTCCAATGTTCTCGAATTTATCTTCCAATTCAATTTCTTTGGCGATAGTTACTCCGTCATTGGTAATCATGGGCGATCCATAGCCTTTGTCTAAAACAACATTTCGGCCTCTGGGCCCGAGCGTTACTTTGACGGCATTAGCAACTTTGTTTACTCCGGCGACAAGCTGTTGCCTCGCTCTTTCACCGAATTCGATTTTTTTAGCCATTTTTTTTAAATTAATAATTATCTAAAATAATCATACAATAATTTTAGCACTCGTCAAGTTTGAGTGCTAAAATTATTTATTCATTTTACAACAACGATAAGAAAAGATATAAAGTAAAGAAACCTTAAATAAAATATTTTAAATTTTTGCCCATGCCTTCCTTGGTTGACGAGGTAAAAGAAAAAAATGACATCATTGAAGTGGTTAGTGGTTATGTTAAAATAACCCCGGCCGGTAGTAATTTTAAAGGTCTTTGTCCTTTTCATCGCGAAAAAACTCCCTCTTTTATGGTAAGTCGAGAAAAGCAAATTTTTCATTGTTTTGGCTGTTCTAAGGGTGGAGACGTAATTACTTTTATTCAAGAAATAGAAGGTTTGGACTTTAAGGAGTCGCTCAAAGTTTTAGCGGAAAAGGCCGGGATTGATTATCGTCTCTATCAAAGAAATTTCCATCCCGGCGCCCTAAATCAAAAAGACATGGTGCGTGAAATCTTAGAAAAAACTACTGTTTTTTTTGAAGAAAACCTAGTCTCTGCTCAAGGCAAAAAAGCCATTGAATACCTTCGGGGTAGAACGGTTAGTGAGGAGAGTCAAAAAAACTTTCGGCTGGGTTTTGCACCCAATTCTTTTAACGCCCTCTTTGATTATTTAAAAAGAAGCGGTTTTACGGAAAAAGAAATAGTGGAGAGTGGCAGTGTGTATAAAAAAGATAATCAAAACGTTTACGTCGATCGGTTTCGAAATCGATTAGTTTTTCCCATAACGGACAGTTTAAATCGAGTAGTTGGTTTTTCCGCTCGAGTCTTGCCGGGAGATGACGGTAGCCAAGGAAAATATATTAATACTCCTCAAACCACCTATTACGATAAAGGAGCGCTACTCTACGGATTTTTTCAAGCTAAAAAAGCTATCCGAGAAAGCGGTGAGGCAATCCTGCTGGAGGGTAATTTGGATGTTGTGCTAAGCCATCAGGCGGGAATTAAGCAGGCGGTAGCTACTTGTGGAACGGCCTTGGGATCAAAACAATTAAAATTACTTCGACGCTATGTCAGCAAATTAACACTAGCTTTTGACGCCGATATGGCCGGCATAAAAGCCACCAAGAGAGCGGCTGAGTTAGCCTGGGAGGAAGAATTCGATGTTAAAGTCATCCCAATTGAGAAGGGCAAAGACGTAGCCGATTTAGTGGAAAATAATCCGGAAGATTGGCTCGGGATGAATAAGAAGAAAAAAAGTCTGGCTGGCTTTTTCTATAATTTGTCTTTTAAAAATCGTACTCTCAGCTTGGATCAGAAAAAAATATTGACGGACAAATTATTAAAACTTTTTTCCAATATTCCTTCGACGGTTGAGAAGGCTTATTATGTTAAAAGGTTGGCCGAAAAAGTGGCCGTTCCGGAAAATTATCTTTGGGAAAAAATCACTCTCCTTACCAATAAGGAGGAACGAAAAAATTTCTATCGCAAAGACGAGCCGGCAATGACCGCCCCTAAAAACAAGGGGCGACAGCTGTTACTAGAGGAAAGAATAGTCGCCTTCATTTACGCTTTCCCTCGCCTCTATTTCACTCATTTCGAAGAAATTGAAAGTTTCCAGTTTGAAAATCCGGAAATCAATCAATTGCTTGAAGAAATGAAGATTTTTCTTTCCGGCTTCGGTGAAATTGAAGGTAAAGATTTAAAGACAGATTCTTTTATCTTTTCAACCAGAAATTTAAACCTTAAAGCGAAAGAGCTCCTTATAACTTTAGAGGCGGAAATGGGATCAGTTTTTTTTGAAGATCCGGAAAAGGTTGATAAAGAGTTTTTAGCCAATATTAAGCTTCTAGGTCGGGAAATGCTTATTCAGAGAAAAAATGAATTATTAAAAGAGATAAAAATGGCGGAAACTAAAAACCAGAAAAAAGAAATGGCTGCCCTGATGGATCAGCTGGAAAAAATTTCCGCTAGAATAATTTCTTAAAACTTGCTTATGCCAGAATTACCCGAGGTGGAAACCGTTGTTTCTGATCTCAAAGAAAAAATTGTCGGTAAAAAAATAATTAAAGTTTGGAGTGATTGGCCTAAAATGATTAAGAATATTTCCTTTCCGGAACTTCAAAAAAAACTGATTGATCAAAAAATCGAGCGGGTAGCCCGTCGCGGAAAAAATATTTTAATTCAAGTCGGAAGGAGAGCAACTCTAGTCCTTCATCTTAAAATGACTGGGCATCTACTTTTTCGATCCCAGAAGTTTTTTCCGCTTGATTTGGACAAACTCAACAAAAGGGAGAAGGGAAGTCCTTTCGCGCAAAAAGTCAATCAATATATTCACTTTCGATTTTTGTTTGAAAAAGGGAAAGAGCTAGCCTTTTCCGATATGCGGAAATTCGGTCGAATCAGATTTTTTCAGCAACCCCTAGCAGAAACTTTAAAAAATGATGATTTTAAAGACCTTGGGCCAGATCCGGTTTTTGACGAATTCAACTTAAAAATATTTCAGGAACTGGCTAGGCAGAAAAGAAATTTAAACAAAGAAGTGAAAGTCTTCCTGTTAGATCAAAGAAACATTAGCGGTATCGGCAACATCTACGCTAGTGAGATTCTTTTTGGGGCCGGCCTGGATCCAAAAAAGAAAGTCTCGGAGCTCCAACTTTCAGAAATGAAAAAAATTATTTCAGAGACGAAAAGAATTCTTAAGCAAGCCATCAAGAATCGAGGCACCAGTATTAGTGATTTTCGAGATACGGACGGACAAAAGGGGAGGTTTGGAGACTTGCGAAAAGTTTATCAGAAGAAGGGGGAATCGTGCCCTCGCTGTCAAGAAAAAATAATTTCCATTAAACAAGGCCAGAGAAGCACTTTCTACTGTCCTAGCTGTCAGAAATAAATTTAATTCACAAGCCATGAAAAGAGAGAAAAGCGGATCTGTCCTTAGTTTGTTTTTTGCCTTCAAAATAACTTTATTGTTGTTCATTTTGCTCTGTCACGATTTCTTGCCCTTTAGCACTTGGGATTATGAGCATAATAGTGATCATTTCTTGGGTCAGAGTCAGAAGGGTTGGGAGATGGGCCTCTCGCCCTACGACAGTCCTCATTATTTGAATTTAGCTTATTTCGGTTACGTAGATATGGCCTATCTAGATGAGAAAGTTAGAGCATTTTTTCCACTCTATCCTTCTTTGATTAAAATTTTCTCTATTTACACGGGGGGAAATTACACTTTGGCCGGTCTCATTGTTAGCTTTTTCGCTCATTTGGCGGGAGTTTTGGTTTTCTATCGGCTAGTTAAACTTGATTGGGACAGAAAAACGGCCGTGGAGTCAGTTAAGTTTTTCTTAATCTATCCCACTGCTTTTTTCTTTTTAGCGGTTTATACGGAAAGTATATTTTTCCTGCTTTCCGTAACCACTTTTTACCTGTTACGAAAAAGAAAGTGGTGGTGGGCCGGACTGGTCGGATTTTTAGGGGCATTGACGCGACCTAATGGAATATTGCTTTTCGCTCCCTTTTTTATTGAATATTTTTTGTTTTTTAAGGAATATGGTTTTCGTAACTGGAAAGGCTTCTTTAAGGATAATCCGATGGCATGGTTAACTCCCCTTATGGTGCCTCTCGGAACCGTAAGCTATTTCCTTTATCTTTATTTTTCAACGGGTGATTTCTTTGCCTATTTTAGTGCTCTGGAATGGTGGGGACGAAACAGCATTAATCCGATAAATCTTTTTGAACTTTGGGCGGACAGAATAGCTAATTTTAGTCAGTTACCGCTCCATGGCTTTCATACTTCTAAAATAGATTTTGTTTTTGGTTTTATTTTTTTATTTTCTATTATTCTTTTTCAATCAAAAATTCGTTTTTCTTATTTTGCCTATGCTCTTTTAGTAATTATTTTACCTCAGCTTACTGGTCAGACCATGTCCCTAACTCGTTATTTGTCTATTTCTTTTCCCCATTTTATACTGCTTGGAATTTTAAGTAGGAAAAAACCTTTAATTGGTTGGATTATAAGTTTGATTTTTATCCTGCTGCTGAGCATTTTTTCCCTAAACGTTTATAATTGGTACTGGATCGGCTAAAACTTTAAATAATTATCAAAAATGAAAAAAATATTGTATCCCGTTAAAATTGTAGAAGCTATCTTGATTTTTTTAATACCTTTTATTTTTTTTCTCTTTCTTGAATTTAACCCCAATAATCCTTATTTTTCCGGCTATGATAGCTATTATCATATTGGAATGGCTGAATATATTTGGGAAAACGGTCTACCCTTCAAATTTCCCTATCTTTACTTCACTCTGTTAAATGAAAATTACGTTGAGTCTCATTTATTATTTCATTTATTGCTCATTCCCTTTATTTTGGTTTTCGGTAATGTCATTGGTCCAAAGATTTTTATTTCTTGTTGTGTTGGCGGAATTTTTCTATTGGCATATTTGATACTGAAAAAATTTACGGGAAAAATGGCTTTCCTTCTAGCCTTACTAACTTTTTTTCTCCTGCCATCTGATTTCTATTTCCGCATGGCTTTTATTAGAAACCCTACCCCGTCATTATTGTTTCTGATGTTGATTCTATACCTTACAATGCAAAAACATTATAAACTACTCCTGATAGCTTCTTTTTGTTACGGTTGGTTGTATATGGGTGGTGGCTTTCTTTTTCTAATTGCTCTGTCTGCTATTTATGCGTTCTCGCGTTTTATTTTAAATAAAAAAATAGATCTTAAGCTAGCTCTCTATCCGGCCCTAGGAACCATTTTATCTCTCATAATCAACCCTTATTTTCCTCAAAATATAGAGCTTTCAATTGTTCAAGTTTGGAAAACCGGTCTTCAAGCTAAGGAATATGTTGGCGGAGAGTGGCGACCGTACGACACTTGGTTTTGGTTCTCAATGTGTATTTTCCCTCTTCTGATTTGGGGTCTTGGCATTCTGACAGTTTTTATCAAAAGAAAAAAAATCAGCCCTATCAATTTAACTGTTTTTCTTTTCAGTGTTTTTTTACTAGTTGCTCAATTAAAATCAAAACGCTTCGTAGAATACTGGCCGCTATGGGCATCGTTGAGTGGCTTTATGCTCATCGGAAAGGATCTTGCTGGCTGGACCAAAAACTTTAGAAAATCTTTTTTTGTGGCCTTAACAATTATAATCTTTATTTTATCGGGTTTTGTTTACGCTAAACTTCAATGGCAAACAGCCTTCGAAGATACCACCTCCGATTTCGAAGTTACTTTAGCCGCCAAAGCGCATGAATATGTAAAGAAACACTCAAAAGAAGGGGATATTATTTTTACGGACGATTGGGACGTTTTCCCTCTCTATTTCTATCTTAATCGTAAAAATTATTATCTTGTCGGCTTGGATCCTGAGTTTATGAACCAATTCGATCCCAATCTATACTTACAATTTGCCCAAATTTCTTCCGGTGATGATCCGGAAAACTTGGAACGAATTAAGGATTTATTTAAGTCAAAATGGGTGCTTGTCAATCGAGACCACCAAACTTTCCGTAGCAACTTGCTAGCTCGAAAAGATTTGTTCAAAGAAGTTTATAATAACGGTGAATACTTTGTTTTTGAGGTGAAATAAAATCCACAATCTCCCTAATCCCCAATCTATAATTTATAATTTATAATCTATAATTTCTAAAGATTCCGCCGCCGACCACTTTGTTGCCGTCGTAGAAAACAACGGATTGGCCGGAGGCAATGGGCGGTATGGTTTTGGATAGCTGTAATAATCCCTTTTTTCCAGGTAGTAACTTCAGCTTTCCCTCGATCTCTTTCGCTCCGTAACGAATTTTAGCTGAAACTGACAAGGTTTTTGTTTTCGGTTTTTCGAAGAAAACTAACTGCTCCAGATTGATTTCATCAACAGAAAAGTTTGCGTTAACTACATCAGTCGAGACTGTTAAGGTGTTATTTTCTAGATTTTTCCTTAGAATATAGACCGGTTTATTATGGTAGTTGATATCCCGAATACCGGCCTTCTGACCTTCCGTAAAAAAGCAGACTCCCGGATGAGAGCCGATCACTTTACCGCTTTTGTTTAAAACTTTACCTTCTTTGGTAGGGATATTTTGCTTGATAAATTCATCGTATTTCATGCCTTGGAGAAAACAGACCCCTTGACTTTCACCGATTTTTTTAAAACGCTGGCCGATCTTTGTTGTCGCTATTTTTCTTACCTCTTCTTTAGTCAATTCTCCCAGTGGAAATTTAATGACGGGCAATAAATCCTTGCTTAGTCGATAAAGAAAGTAACTTTGATCTTTCTTAACGTCTCTGCCTTTTAGTAAGCTCTGATTATCTCTCTCTTTTTCTATATGAGCGTAATGACCGGTGGCCATAAAATCAAAACCGAGGGATCTAATTTTCTGCCAAAAAGCCCCGAATTTAATCTGAGGGTTGCAAAAGACACAAGGGTTAGGCGTTCGTCCATTTTTAATTTCTTGCATAAAAAAATCAACCACTTCTTTTTTGAATTCTTTTCTAAAGTCTATACTATGGAAGGGAATATCTAAATCTTTGGCTGATAATAAAGCCTTCCCCTCGGCTTCTCGCCATTTGGGAAAATCAGAATCGCTTGGCTTGATTCGAAGAAAAAAAGCGTGGACATCAAAACCTTCTTTTTTTAACAAATAACCGGCCACCGTTGAATCAATTCCTCCGGATAACAATAGGGCAACTTTGCAAGACATATATTTACCGTTTAAAAGAAAGATAGTCATTTTTAACTTATTTTTACTCTTTAAACAATGCTTTGGAAAGAATTTTTACAATCTGTGGAGGAAGATTTATATCAAAAAATAAAATCAGATATCCAATACAGGAAATTCAGTCAAGAAAAAATTAAAGAAAATATTTTCAGTGAAATCGTCACTTGGCTGGAATTTAAGAAGGGAATTGGACTTAAAGAAATTCTATTAAATTTCAATACTGAAATAAGCAGAGTCGACCAAGAGCTGATTTTGGATTTTATAGAAAAAAGAAGCGAAGGCATCCCCCAATCTTATATTCTTGGAAAGGGTGATTTTTTAGACATGGAATTTAAGTTGAACGAGACAACTTTGATTCCCAGACCAGAAACGGAGGAATTAGTTTGGCTCGCAGTCAATAAAATAAAATCTTTAAAAAATAAAATTGATTTGATTGAAGTCGGTACCGGTTCCGGCTGTATTATTACTGGTATTTTAAAAACTATACCAAAAAAGACAATAGAAAAAATTTCAGCTTCAGCTATTGATATTAGTAGCGAAGCCCTTTTGCTTGCTAAATATAATTTTAGAAAAAATATTAATTCAAAAGTCAAAATTAAGTTTATAAAAAGCAATTTATTGTTAGCTATAAAAAAAGACTTAAAACTGATTGGCTCAAACAATACCTTGATATTAGTAGCTAATTTACCGTACGTCTCAGCAAAAGAATACGCCTTGCTTAGCCCGGAAGTCAGATTACATGAACCTAAAAAAGCTTTGTTGGGCGGCAAGGATGGAGCCGAGTTGATTAATACACTCATTGATCAGACAGTAAATTTTTTTCTAGGAGCAAATCCCACTAAAAAAATAATTTTTTTTCTCGAAGCTTCACCCAGCACAATTCCTTTAGTGAAACAACATATAAAGACAAAAAAATATAAACTTAAACTCAAGTCAATTAAAGATATGTCTGGCAAAGAAAGATTTATTTATTTGGAAAATTAATCTTTACGCTTTTTGGTTACTGCCAAAAATATTAATTTTCTCAATCACTTTTTTCTTGATGGCCGATCTAACGGTTTCCATAATTTTTCGTGGATCGGTAATGGCAATTTTCGAGTCTATTACTCGGGTCAGTTGGTCCATGAAAGCTAGACGGATATCCGTATCAACATTAAAACAGCTAATACCATTTTCGATTGATTTGGTTATCTTTTCCGCCGAGCAATCGGAAGCCCCGTGTAAAACCAAGGGTATGTTTAATTTATCATTTATTTTTTTTAGTCTCTCCCAATCAAACACTTCCGCCTCCCTGAAGAAACCATGAGCATTGCCAATAGCCACTGCCAAAAAATCAACTCCAGTAAAATCAACGAATTCCTTAGCTTTATCGGGATCGGTCATTAAAACTGCCCAATCGATTTGGTCAGCCTCGAGTTCACCTAAGTAAGGCACAATGCCTAGCTCTGCTTGAACGGGTACATTGTTTTGATGGGCGTAGTCAACAACCATCTTGGTTAAATTTTCGTTTTCCTGAAAACTAAGTCTGGAACCATCTATCATAACGGAGCTAAAACCGAGACTAACGGCCTTTTTAACCACATCAAAAGTTTTACCATGATCTAAATTGATGCCAATGGGTACGTCTTCCGATCGCTCATCGATAATAATGCGGGTCATGGCGGCTAACTCTTTCTCTCCAGCGTATTTCATGGCACTTTCAGTGATTTGTAGAACGGCCGGCGACCTTCTCTCGACAGCAGCCATTACAACGGCTTGAGCAATCTCCATGTTGGAAACGTTAAAAGCTCCGACGGCATATTTACCCTCTCTGGCCTTAATTAGAATGTCTTTTACATTGCTAAACATTTCTTTTGTTTTTATTTAATTAAAAAGTTATTATTATTGTATATTGAATTTATAAAAAATTTAAAAAATTTGCTTTTTGGAAAAAATATTTTTATTATTATTTTATAAATTCAATTTTCTTGAATAAAAAAATAAATAAAATTTAAAAAATAAATAAAAAAATGCGTAAAAAAATCAGCTCTAAAAAAGCTAAAAAAAGCGTCAAAGTGTCACCATGTTCCTGCCCATGTTCATGCGAAAGCTCAGAGGAGATAAAAATGCCTCTGTTAGTCTGGTTTCTTAGCGTTCTCCTTTCTCCCGTCTTGCTATTGATGGTGCCTGTTTTCTTCGGCGGAGGTGTTTTGGACTATTCCCAACTCGAAGGAACTGTCTGGCCTTCTGTTGTGATGACATTACCTTCAATTATTTTAGCTTTTGTAATTAGTCTAGCCTTGAACAAGGAATACTTTGACGATCAAAAAACACCTATGGGAGTAGCCCGAATGTCCTTGATTATTGCTACAGTTATTAATATTTTCGTCTTGATGAGTCTTTGTGTCGTACCGGAGCTAATCGCTTTTTCTTAAGATTGCTAAAAATAAAATAAATAAATAATAGAGAAAATGAGTAAAAAAACAGCACCTGTAAAAGAAAAAAAAGATTCACTGAATATGGTTTTTTTGACCTGGATCTTGAGTGCTCTTTCCTATTTTTCCGTCAGCTTCATTGTACCAGTTTTTATTTTAGGAGAGGAAGCTAAAAGCTATTATTGGATAGACTGGACTTCCGATTTGATCACAATTTTTTCTATTCTAATTTTTTCTTCTTTGGCAGTCTTTGTCTATGCCAAGGAATTCTCTGAGAGAAAATACGGAAAAGATGAAATAACAAGAAAAATTCTAGTAATCGCCTCCACTTTAAATGTTTTTATAATCTTGATGTCAATCTTGAGTGCAATTTTTGAATTTTAAAAAAGGCGATTGTGCTAAATTAAAAAGACGGACATCCTTTCGGACGCCCGTCTTTTTTTTGACTAATAATTTCGGTTTCTCTATTTGTAGTAGTTACTACTCCAACGAGCACAAATCTTTTCACCGCCAACACATTCACCGTTAACTTTAAGAGCTAACCAATCATTTTTACCCAATGAAGGCAATTGACCGGTACGGGTATATTCGCTCACAATCCATTTGCCGACGATTTTACCCATCTCCTCAAGAGACATGGAAGAACCGTAATCGTCTTTGTCATAAAAGCTATCCTCAATGCCTAATTCATCAAGTCTTTTCAATCTTTGCTTAGTGTCTTTCTTTCTTTTCTCCTTCGTCTTCTTATCAACTTTAGAGCTCTTAGCTTCTGCTAAATTCAAAAAACTACCGGAATTTAAATTTACAGGCGATACTGGAGTAAGCAGAGCAAGGACAACCAAGATGGATGTTAAAATAAAAGTAATTTTTTTCATCTTCTTTGAAATTATTTGCTTAAAAAACGTGATTCTTGTTTCTTTGTGGAAACAGGTGAAATTAGCACAGTAATACATTTTGTCAATAGTTTTTAAAGTTTTGCCCCTATGTTTAAGAAAATCATCAAGAAAGAATTAAAAAAAATATTACCCGAGTTGGGAATTACCGACTCGATTAAGTTTAGTGTTTCTCGACCGCAGGAGAAGCGATTTGGTGATTATTCAACGAATTTGGCTATGATTTTGGCCGGTAAATTAAGAAAGCCGCCTTTTGAAATCGCTCAAGATATTAATTCAAGACTATCTAAGATGGATTTTATTGACCGAGTTTCTATTGAAAAACCAGCTTTTATTAATTTCTATCTCCATAAAAAAGCGTTAATCCAAAAAATGCTCGATTTGGTTCAGCAAAAAACCGCTTTTCTGGATCTTGACCCCCAAAAAAATCAAAAGATAATCTTGGAGCATACCAACGTCAACCCGAACAAAGCGCTCCATGTGGGCCATCTTCGAAGTGCTTGCCTGGGTGATTCGGTTAGGAAAATGCTCACCAAAATCGGCAAAACAGTTGAGGTGGAATATTACGTTGACAACACTGGATTGCAAGTGGCCATCACCCTGTTGGGATTAGAAAACTTGAAAATACTGGAAGTTTCTCAGGAAAAAGATGAAAAATTCGACCATTTTGCCGGTCGAGTCTACGCCGCCATGGTCCAAAAAATAAAGGAGGAATCTTCATGGGAGGAGAAAAAAGAGGAGAAACTTAAGATACTAGAAGACTACAACGCTCCCAAAAACGCCAAATCGAGACTGGCCATTGAAAAAATAGTTAACGCCAACTTAACAACTGCTAGCAACTATGCTATTGAATACGACAACTTGATTTGGGAAAGTGATATTTTTCAATTTGGCCTCTGGACGGAGACTTTGGAGAAATTAAAAACTTTAGAGAGTTTTTATCTCGCTAAAAAAGGCAAGAACAAAGGTTGCTGGGTAATTTTAAATGAAGACGGCCGAGAAAAGATAATCATTAAATCAAACGGCGTAATCACTTATACCGGTAAGGATATTGCTTACCACTTCTGGAAATACGGTCTGCTTGAAAACGATTTTAAGTATAAACAGTGGACAACCGCTTCGCAAAAAAAGCCCCTATTTTCAACTTCCCTGGAGGGGAAAGCCAAAAAAGACTTTGGTCGAGGGGATTTCGTTTTGAATTTTATTGATATGCGCCAAGCCTTCCCTCAAGAAAGTGTTAAATCCGCCCTCGAAACGGCCGGTTTTTCACAGGAAGCAAAAAACTTTCGCCATTTAGGCTACGGTGTTGTTTCTCTCTCTCACGCCACTGCCTCCAAACTGGGACTTAAAATCGAGGAGCGAAAGAGTTCCTACGCTCTTTCCGGTCGAGATGGACTAGTGGTTACGGCCGACGACTTGCTTGAGCTTTTGAAGAAGGAAATTCTTAAAAAACATCCCAAAACCGAAGACGTAGAAAAGGTAGCGGTCGGTGCTATAAAATATTATTTATTGCGACCCAACCCCTTTGGTGAGATTATTTTTGACTACCAAGAAGCCTTGGATATTCACGGTAATAGTGGCCCATACCTCCAATATGCTTATGCCAGAACCCAAAGCGTTCTGAAAAAAATCAAACCCGGTCAAGAAAAAAATTTAAAGGCAAGGGATTTAACTGAGTTTGATCAAAAAGAGGAAGAAAAAAATTTAATTCGATTTCTAGTCCATTATCCAGAAACTGTTTTAGTGGCTGGCAAAGAGCTTTCACCCAATATATTAGCCAACTATCTCTTCGAACTAGCCAGCCTCTTCAATTCCTTTTATAATCGGCATTCGGTTATCAACTGTAAGGATCCGGAGGTGGCCTATTTCCGAAAGCTTTTAGTGGAAGCAGTGGCCATTACTCTGAAAGACGGCCTAACGTTGCTAGGCATCGAGGCTCCGAATAAACTCTAAATTAATTGGCAAAAATAAAATAAAACCGGATAATTCAATTGGAAATTATTTTACCTAAAAAACAAAAATGCTAAACGAAGAAACCATAGATAGTCCCAAGCAAAGTCTTATTGAGGAAGCGTGCAAGATTGTTTATCTAAATTTTGGCAGTGGTACCGCTCAACTTTATCGAGCGGGACTTAAAGACAAGGCCGAAAGAGAGATTTTGGGTTCCCTGGAGGAATCACTTAACGAATTAGTTGGGCCAGAAAAAGCCCGCCTGGAAATTAGAGATTTAAAAAATAAAATAAATTAAACAAATGCTAGCTGAATTTTTTGCCTCTTCAGAAAAAAAAATTGTTGGTCTATTTTTTACTCTTTATTTTTTGGGGTTTTTAGTCATTAATCTGTTTTGGCCACAAAAAAACTTGATGGCTGACACTTTGTATGTTTTTTCTACTCTTTTGTCCGTCCTGACTGGAATATACGCGATTTACTATTATGGAATAGCCAATCCTAGAGGTCGAGCCTTGACGTACATTACCGCCGGAGCCTTCTGTTGGCTTCTAGCCGAATCAATTTGGGTTTTTCTAGATTTCTTTCTTCTTGAGAGCCCCTATCCGTCCGTAGCCGATGCTTTTTTTATTCTCGCCTATCCTTTGATTTTCATCGGTTTAATCAAGGAAATTGCGGTCGGAAAATTTGAATGGAAAGAAAAAAGAGTCCTGCCCATTTTAGGCATTACTGCCTTACTGAGTCTCTTGGTTTTTTATTTCAGTGTTTATTTGGCCTATGATCCAAAAGAAGATGCTATTTTTAATCTTTTCTCCTGTTTTTATGGTGTTGGCGATCTTCTTCTACTAATTGCAAGTGCGTTAATCGTTCTTGTTATTTGGGACTATCGACAAGGAAAGCTGTTTTTTCCTTGGCTTTTCGTTGCTTCCGGTTTTATCGCCATCTTAATAGCCGACATCCTCTTCTCTCTCAACGAAAAGGAGTATGTTGAAGGAATTACTGGCATTATTAAAATTGATCTATTCTGGGTGGCAGGTTACTTGATGATTGGCTACGGGCTGGCCCTCATTGGTCTTTCGCTCAAAGAAATGCGTGAGAAAATAGTAGCAAAGCTAATTAAGAAAAAATAAAAAAGGCCAATAAATAAATTTACTGACCTTTGTTTTCGCTTTATTCAAGCATTTTTAGGAAATCCGCTTCCTCTTTTTCATTCTGAAATACAACTTTTTTCAAGGCTTTAATGATAGTTTTTCGGCTATCTTTCAACTCCTTGCCTTGAAGGAAAGAGGATAGGGGCAACTTTGAACGAATTAGTTCTTCTCGTAGTAAGTTTACGAGAGTATCTCTTTCGTAGTCGAGAATTCTTTCATTTAATGATTTGACAATCATCCTAATGTTTGTCAAACATCCTATTTTTTCCATCTCCGTTAATTGTTCTGGAGTAATTCCAAAATCCTTCTCTAAATCAAGCTTGCACTCCTTTGTTTTAGACTTAATATTGTCCACCGCTTCAACGTAATTGCCGGCATTGTTTCTGAGTTCGTTAATCCAAAGACTAATATCCTGCTTGCAATCAGCTTCTCCAGAATAAGCATAGCTGGTAATGAAAAATATTCCCATTAAAACGGCGAAAATTGGCAAAAAAATCTTAATCAGAAATTCTTGGTTAGATTTCATCTTAGTCACCCTCCATATCTTCAAAATTTTGTAAAGATCTTTTTTTAGGCACAAACTCTTTGTAGCATATAGTAAAGTAAAAATCAATGAAAAAATTTATTCGCCTCAAAGAAAATTTCGTTTGTCTCAATTGTGGTCGTTTTGTTTTTGGTGATGGCTACACTAATCATTGCCCCGATTGTCTCTGGAGCAAGCACGTTGACACCCACCCCGGTGATCGAGCTGCTGATTGCCAAGGCCCCATGAAGCCTATCGGTCTGGACCAGAAAAAAAGCGGCTTTGTTATTATTCATCAATGTGTTAAATGTGGCGCCATCAAAAAAAACAAGGCGGGTAAAAACGACAATTTCGGCAAGCTAATCGAAATATCTAACCGAAAATAGCTAACAAGTCTTTTCAACTTCAATTATTTCTGTTAGCTTTAATTTATGGTGGCAGTAGCTCAGTTGGTAGAGCGCTCGCCTGTGGAGCGAGTCGTCGTGGGTTCAAGTCCCATCTGCCACCCCAATTTTAAAATACCAAATATATGAAAATAGTACTTATCGAAAAAAAAATCTCCCTTGATCGGCTAAAGGAAATCGCCGATGAAGGTTTTGGCAACATGGTAAAAGGCGTCGTAGATATTGAAAAGAATATCCTGACCTTGGGAGGAGAATTACATGCGGATGAAGAAATATTCATGCTGGAAAAAAGTTCGAAACAGGAAAATCTTTGGGGAATAAATATTTATCCGGAAATTATCGGATCGGAAAGAATTGAATTTGACTCAATGATTAACGTAAGGCCAAGACAAAATAATCGCACTCGTGGAGTGGAGGATTTGGAAATTCAGAAAAAAATCATAAAAATAGTCAATAATTTAATAGAAGAATAATGGCGTATATTCATCAAGATTTGGCTTCCGGTCGTTGGTTTAATCTCTCTTTCGCTGAGCAAATGGCTAATATTGGAAGCGAGGTGGAGAGAACCATTCTTTGGCGAGAAAAAAACCAAGAATGGAGTCTTAAGGCTTTTGACCGGGCTTTGGAGCTTTTAGATCTATCAATCTCAGACTTAAAAAAAAGAACTGGACCCAGACTCAAGGAATTGCTCCGTACCAGAGAAGTCCTAGTGGATTATTTTCTTTTTGATAATATCTACGCTTCCTCCGATGATTTATGGCGAAAATACTTTTCCCCCTTTTATTTTTTAGCTCGTAAATAATTTTTTATTTTAAAGATTTAATCAACAAAAATGAAAAAAAATATAGATCAAGAGAATTTATTGGGCGTTATTAAAGAGTCTCCCGATCAGTTGCTGGTCGGCATAAAATTAGCCCAAAACGTTACTTTCAGAAAAAGATTTAATGGTTTTTGTCTCCATGGCATGGGCGGATCAGCCTTGGCCGCTGAACTAATCGATCTTTTCTTGACCGAGGAGAACCTAAAAGATAAATTTACTGTTCTCATCAATCGAAATTACGAGCTACCTCAAACCAATCGAAAGAACAATTTTTTGCATATTTTTTCCTCTTACTCCGGTAATACAGAAGAAACTTTAACTGCCCTTCAAAAAGCCATTAAGCTCAAACTTCCTATTTTGGTTTTGACGAGCGGAGGTAAGCTGGAAAAAATAGCCGTGAAAAACGGTTTTCCTCTTATCAAAATTCCGGCTGGCATCCAGCCCAGAATGGCCTTGGGCTACAGTTTTGGTGCCCTGCTTAAGGTGTTAGAGAAACTTCGTGTTTTAAAAATCAATGGGCAGGAGATTGCTGAAACTATCAACCGACTCCATCGAAACTTTAAAACTTTTGACACTTATGCTCAAGGGTTAGCTAAAAATATTATTACTAAAACCCCGGTTATTTACGCTTCGGCTAATTGGAAAGCCTTGGCCATGATTTGGAAAATCATGCTAAATGAGAATGGCAAGACGCCCGCTTTTTGGAATTATTTTCCGGAGCTTAACCACAATGAGATGGTCGGTTTTACTAAGTCAAAAGCTGATTTTTTCCTGTTTTTATTGCGAGCCAGCAATGACCATCCAAGAAATCTCAAGCGTTATTCGTTGACAGCCGGTTTACTGAAAAAATCTAAAATTGCTTCAGAGATTATTGATATTCCTAAGGGCAAAAGTATTTACACCATTTTTGCCACCTTGCAAATAGGCTCCCTATTGTCATATTATTCGGCTCTAAACAATGGAGAGGACCCTACACCCGTTAAGATGGTTGAGGAGTTTAAACAAAAAATGGCAAATTAAAAAAAACCACTTAAAATTATACATGGTTAGTTTTTAAAATTAAATTAAAATAAAAATGCGATTCTGGAAAAACTTGTTAAAAACCCATTACTTGGCCTTTGTGATGATCTTTTTTGCCGGTTCCTTGGCTGTCGGTAGTATCTGGTATGACTCCTGTATTCGAGATGAAATGCCTCACATTGTCGCCGGTTACACCTATTGGACTAAGCAAGATTACCGCATTAATCCCGAGCATCCGCCCTTGATAAAACAATTAGCTTCTCTGCCCTTGCTTTTTATGGATGTTTATTTTCCTGAATATGACCCCTCGTGGCTAAAACCCGTCAACGATCAATGGGATCTGGGCAATAAATTTTTATACAAATATGGAAATGACGCTGATAGAATGCTTTTTTGGGGCCGTATTCCTATGATTTTTATTTTTCTATTAGCCGGTTTCGTTTTGTATCGATTCGCAGAGAAAATTACCAAGAGACGAGAAGTGGCCTTAGTTGCTTTAACCCTCTTTCTTTTCTCGCCCAATTTAATGGCTCACGGTCGTTTTATTACTACCGATATGGGCATTACCGCCTTTGCTATCTTTGCCCTTTACGCTTACTATTTATATTTGGAAAATCCGACCGGTAAAAAATTACTTTGGGCTGGAATTGTTTTTGGCTTGGCTCAGCTGGCGAAATTCTCAGTTTTCTTACTTATTCCCACCTTTCTTTTCATTGCCTTTATTTATGGTTTAGGTACGTATCGCAAAAATAAAATCGGTTCGGCCATAAAAGAGATTGTAATGGAAGTGAGTAAAGTCTGCTTAATAATGATTATTGGCTACATGTTGGTCGGTCTTTGGTATCAGGCTCTAATATGGAAAATGCCCGTAGCGGCCCAACATGAATTGATTAATGTTTCCATTAAAGACTCTGATTTAGCCGGTTTGGGTTTTAACACCAAGCTAAATTGGATGACTGACGTTCCCGTCCTTAGACCGTACGCTCAATACTTACTTGGCTTTCTGATGGTATCCTCTCACACCACCGGTGGTCATACCACTTATTTCTTCGGTGAAATAGGCACTCATTGGCCTGATTATTTCGTCTTTGCTTACTGGCTAAAAGAACCGATTGCCGCTCAAATTCTTTTCTACTTTGCTATTCTGATTTTTGGTTTCGCTGTTTGGACTTTCGCTCGTCAGAAAAATAAAAGCGAGGAAAAAACCAAGGAATTCTTTCTTTGGATGCGAGAAAATGCAGTTTTGCTTGGCTACTTCTTCTTTGCCATTGCCGTTTTCGCTCTGGCTTCCATGAATAAGCTGCAATTAGGCATCCGTTATATTTTGCCCGTCTTTCCCTTTGTCTATCTCTTCACCGCCCTCATGCTCTGGAAGTTTGAAAAAACTTTAGACAAAGAGAAGCGCATCGGTTTTTACTGGACTAATATCGGCATTTTTTTGGTGCTTATTGTTTGGTATCTGGGCAGTAACTTAACGACCTTTCCTAGTTATTTGCCGTATTTTAATGAGCTTAAGGGTGGATCAAAGGAAGGTTGGAAATATATGGTTGATTCCAACGTCGATTGGGGGCAAGACTTAATTCGCCTCCGCCAATTTATGGACGAAAAGAATATTAGCCACATCAAGATTGATTACTTCGGTGGAGGAGACTTAGATTACTACCTGCC
This sequence comes from uncultured Candidatus Saccharibacteria bacterium, assembly GCA_964602125.1. GTDB lineage: Bacteria > Patescibacteriota > Minisyncoccia > CAIUEV01 > CAIUEV01 > CAIUEV01. The sequence continues at coordinate 19,288 of CAZRPR010000003.1, read as the reverse complement.
TAATCGTTATGAATATTGGGGCTTTGACAGAAAACCAGCTTCCGGTTGGTTCGCTATTTCCGCCAGTGCCATCCAATGGAATACGCTCAATTCTGAAGAGAAGGGAAATTACCACTGGCTGACTGATTATTATCAACCGGCCGCTCAGATCGGCAATTCTATTATGGTTTATTACGTGCCGGAAAGATAGTCATTTTAAATTTATCGACTTTTAACTTTTACCTGTGTTTAATCTTGCTTTTCAGCATAAAATCGAGAAAGTCTTTTCTGCGACTAATGGTCCAAATAGTCTTTCTCTCCTAATAACGGGATTACCTGCCTCGGAATGGTTGGATTTATCTGAGACCGTTTTCAATTCAATGATTGAGGTGAAGCCGGAAAGTCTCAACTACAAAACTCACCCTGATTTTATTTGGATTGAAACGGAAGATGGCCTCAAGTCTATCGGCATAAAACCAATCAGAGCAGCTCTGCGAAAAGTCTCTCTATGTCCGCATGAGCTCGGCTTTAAACTGGTTTTAATTCCGGAGGCCAATCTCCTAACCCATCAAGCTCAAAATGCCCTGCTCAAGATTGTAGAGGAACCTCCTTCGAAAACTTTTTTCCTCTTAGGGGCTGATTTTCGGGGACAACTCCTGCCAACCATCCTCTCTCGCTGTGAGCATCTGCCTTATTTTGAAAAACAAGATTTATTGGTAGAGGAGTGGCTAAACGAAAACATGAAAGATCTTACCGAAACTCAAAGAAAAAATATTATTTTTTGGTCAGAGGGGGATCGACTGAAAGCCAGGGATATCCTGAATAGTTATAGCGATTGGCAAGACCTGGATGATTTGTATGCGGAAGTTTTAAAGGGTAATTCAATTGAAAGCCTCAAGTCGGCCGATAAATTTTTTAGTAAAAAATCGGAAAAAATTATGAATTTCCTGAAAATAGTTGTCCTGCGAGAAAAAGCTAAAATTCATTTACTCATAGCGGAAGGTCAAAATGTTCAAGCCAAAAAACGTCTTGAACTGCTCAAGGAAACTACTGACTACTTAAGACAATTGGAAAATCCGGCCGGTTCTGCCCCAAAATCAATCCTGCAAACCGTTGTCTTGTCTCTTTCTTCTCTGGCGAAAGTTTGATTAATTTAATCTTTAGGCTTAATCTCTACTCAAGTTTTATCTTGCCAGTTCTTTAAAAAGCCAATCGATAAGGAGGAAAGTCTGATGTCAACAAAGCAAAGGTTTTTTTCTGATCACTTTTTAGGACTTGCTTGTTTTATTATCTTCTTATTTCTTCTAACATTTCTTTTTTCCGAAAGAATACTTTACGCCGAAGAGAGCAAAGAGGATGTTCTTTTTCAAGAATCGATTATTAACTATTCCTTCCAAGAAGCGTCTTCCTGCTTTGAAACTTTGAGCCAAGTTTGGTTCTTCAACAAAATTTACGGTCTTTCGAATGATCATTTTTGGAGTTTCATGCAGGAAAACTGGGAAAAACCGGTTTATATGCGCTCCGTAACTTCTTTTTCTGCCGGTTTTTTTGGAGGATCTTTCCGAAAGCATGAGGGCATGGTTATTAAAGTTTTCAAAGACGAAGCGTCTCTAAGAGAATTCATTGATTTGAAAAAGAAATCTCGCCCACCCTATTTTGGCAATGGAGAGATTGGCTTGGTTGAAGCAATTTTTGATTTTAGTAAAAAAGTCTACACTGTTAGTCGGGCCTACGCTCTCGATGAAAGAGGGCAAATCAAAGATTTGGAAAAAAATCAACTTTTCCTGGGAGGGGAACTTTGGCAAAGATAGATCATTCATTTAGCCGTAAGAACAGAATATAAGATGTTTTTACGGCTTTTTTAATTTAAGAGTGTTTTTAATTTGTGGACTCGAGGGGACTCGAACCCCTGACCTCCTCCATGCCATGGAGGCGCTCTACCAACTAAGCTACGAGCCCAAAACTTTTAAATTACCAACTAAGCTACCTGCCTGCCGGTTTACCTCCCGGTAGGGATGGTAGGCAGGCGAGCCCAAAACTTACTCTCTATATATAACTTAGTATTTTAAGTTTTGCAAAAAGAAACCAATTGATTGAATCGATCTTTAGTCCTACACTAAAAGTAAAGACAATAAAAAAACTAACATTATGGAAAATCAGAACAATTATGCCTTTGTTGACGGTCAGAATCTCCACATGGGAACGACTAAACTGAAAAGGCCATGGAGAATTGATTTGAAAAAATTTCGAGTTTTTTTGAAAGACAGGTATCATGTCGAAACCGCCTACTACTTTTTAGGCTGCATGGATGAAATTCATCAGGAAATATATACCAGCGTTCAGGAAGCGGGCTTTATTTTAATGTTTCGGGAGCATAACAGCGCCATGACCGGCAAGAAGAAGGGGAATGTCGATTCGGATATTGTCTTTCAGATAATGAAAAAAATCTACCAAAGAGAAGACTTCGGCAAGATTATCTTGGTTTCAGGAGACGGAGACTATAAAATGCTCGTTGATTTTCTCATTGAAGAACATAAATTCGGCAAGATCCTTTTCCCTAACAAAAAATTCGCCTCCTCTCTCTATAAAGAACTAGGTTCGGAATTTTTTGATTCTCTGGACAGTAAAGATATCAAGAAAAAAATAAAAGTATGGCAAATAAAAAAGGGGCTCCTTAGGCACCAACACCTTTCGGATCCCCTTTCGTCTTGATACTTAATTTGTACTGATTTTTTTCAGTACCGTCAAATCTTTTTTGTTTACCGTATAACAACCTTAAGCTAGCACTTAAAAAAGGCAGAGAATCTTCTCTGCCTTTAGGGGAAACAATAACATTTTAGCGATTAATGACGTGAAGTTCAATGAAAAAAATGACTATGTTGGCGATGATAAAGCCGACGATCACTTCTACTGAAACGGCTAATCGATCATAAACGCCCCAAAAGCCGGTTCTTCTCTTTTTGATCCATCCACTGCCAAACAGCATGTTCCAAAGAATCAACTCTCGCATTTTGTTTTCCTCCTTAATCAACAAAATCGCTTTTTATCCCTGTGAAAAAGTCATACAGTATATTTATCATCCCAACAAATCGTCCGCCTTGATTTAATTAATTTTGGGGGTAAGGTGAGAATAAGTATCACGATGGTAAACTTTTAATGTTTAAATGAATAAGATGAAAAATTCGATTCAGCTATTCGAAAAACAGAAAGTTAGGACTGTTTGGGATGAAGAAATGGAAAAATGGTGGTTCTCAGTTCTGGACATTATTACCGTACTTACCGATCAAAATGACTATCAAAAAGTTAGAAATTATTGGAAGTGGCTCAAAAATAAACTCAAAACCGAAGGAAGCGAACTGGTTAGTAGCACTAACCAGTTGAAAATAAAAGCTCCGGACGGAAAGATGCGCTTGACAGATGTGGTAGATACAAAGCAGGTTTTTCGCCTCATTCAGTCAATTCCTTCTAAAAAAGCCGAACCTTTCAAAGTGTGGCTGTCGGAAATTGCTAAAAAAAGACTTGACCAAATACAAGATCCGGAACTTTCCATAAAGCAAGCAATGTGGGACTATAAAAATTTGGGATATTCAGATAATTGGATAAATCAAAGATTAAAAAGTATCGAAATTCGTAAAGAACTCACTGATGAATGGAGAAAGCATGGACTCAGGGAAGGATTGGAATTCGCTACCCTTACAGATATTATTTATAAAACATGGGCGGATAAAACCGCTAAAGAATATAAAAAATTTAAAGGTTTAAAAAAAGAAAATTTGCGTGACAATATGACCAATAAAGAGTTGGTTTTGAATATGTTGGCCGAATTATCCACTAAAGAAATCTCTGAAATTACTAATCCCAAATCATTTCCGGAGCACGAAGAGGTTGCAAAGCGTGGCGGGAAAATAGCTAGAGGAGCTCGTATGGAGTTGGAGCTTGAAACCGGTAAGCAAGTAGTGAGTCCACTCAACGCTCGGCAAGTTTTGATGTTGAAAAAAAATAAAAGCAAAGAATAGCTTTTTCCCCTTGATAAGGAACAATAATTATTGTTCCTTACGTTGTTTGGAGGTAAGATGAAAGGGTGGAATAATTTAATAGATCTATATAACTTAATGAAACAATTTTCTCATTCCAAGCTGCAAGTTTATGAAAGGTGTCCGCTTCAGTATAAATATAAATATCTTGACCGATTAAAGCCAGCCGAAGAAAGCACGACCATTGAAGCTTTCATGGGGGGCTTGGTCCATGACACCATGGAATTTCTGTATAAAGGGATTATAAAAACCAAAATAACCACTTTGGAAAAACTCTTGGAATTTTACGAGCAGAACTGGAAAAAAGATTGGGAGGATACCATCGCTATCAACAACAAAGAATTTAGCAAAGAACACTATTTCGAACTTGGTAAAAAATGCATTGCCAATTACTATCGAAAATTCTATCCTTTTAATCAAGACCAAACACTGGGAGTGGAAAAAGAAATTTCTCTCAATTGGAATAAGTACAAAATAACCGGCTTTATTGATCGCTTAGCCCGCGACAAAAAAGGCCACTATTCCGTTCATGACTACAAAACAGGAGCCATTATGGATCAAGAATACGCCGACAAAGATCGTCAACTGGCTCTTTATTCCATGGCCGTTAAGCAAAAATTTCACGAGGCCAAAAAAGTGAGTTTGGTTTGGCATTACGTCGCCTTTGGGGAGGATGTCTTCTCGGAGCGAACGGATAAGCAATTAGCAGAGTTAAAGGAAGAAATCCTCCAGTTGATTGCCGAAATTAATTTAGCCGAACGCAAAAACGATTTTCCCGCCAAAGAAACTAAATGTGATTGGTGCGGTTTTTGGGAGCATTGTCCCAAAAAGAAACATCTTTTCAAAGTTGTCAGTCTGCCGGCCAATAAGTATCTCAAAGACAGCGGGGTTCAACTGGCTAAAAAATATATTGCGTTTGTCCTCAAGAGATCGGAAATCAACCGAAAGGCCAGAGAAAAAGCCTGGATTGTTGAGCAGGAGCTTGAGCGTATCGAGGATGTAATCTTTCAATACGCCAAAGCCAACAAACTAGAAACCCTCGACGGTGGCAGTCACCTCGTTTGCATCAAAAAGAATAAAGATTTTGCCTTTCCCCGAAAATCCATTGAACCGGAGGCGTATCAAAAACTGGAAAAACTACTCCAAGACACCAAACACTGGAAAGAGCTTTCCGAGCTTTCTTTCGGCAAAATCAAAAAACTCCTTGACGACGACCTCCTGGAAAAACAGCTGACCAAAAAAATTCTCAAAATCTCCCCGCCCGTCGAGGAAAAATCTATTTCAATAAAGAAAAAATAAATGGAATTACTCAAGAAAAAAGTCAGCTTTGACGAGGAAAAAAAGCAGGACAACTCCGACAAGAAAATCCTCCTGCCCAAAGACCGCCACCCCCAAAGCGCCAATCACTACAAAGCAGAGTGGTCCTTCATCGAATATCTCCCCGCCCGAGAGAACATCGCCTACCACCTCCAATACTTGGAATACATGGCCCATCTCTACAACGACTACCAAATGTATCTCACCATCGAATCTCTCCACTGCAAAAATATGCTCATCACCATCGCCGGCGTCATGGAAAGCGCTCTCTACGACCTCCTCTTCCAACTATCTAGCAAAAAAAGCAACGTCAGCTTTGAAGAAAACGAGAATTTTATTTACTTAATCGACTCTGGCTTCCGGCACGGCCTCCTCGACGGCTCCATGAAAAACGCCCTCCACAACCTCCGAAAAGTCCGCAACTTCGTTCACATCACCAGCCTGGAACACAAGGAATACGAAGCTTACACCGTCGAGCAAGTGAATGAATATTTGGTTTTGTTGGAAAACTTCCAAAAAAGAATTAAAAGCAAGCACCAAGGCTTGATGGGAGGGGAAATTAAGTTTTGATTTAATTAATTTTGGGGGGTAAGGTGAGGATGTAGGCACCGGAATGAAAATAATTTAATAATTCGACTAAATGAGTATTATTATTTCCAGTAAAGACGGAACGCAAAAACTGATTAAATCTTCTTTTGAGAGTGAAGACTACTTACAAAAATACATCCATGAAAATCCGGAAGCGATTCCGGTTTATGAAATTCAGTTTGTGAAAAAAGCTAGATAGCTTTTCAATACAGTGTTTTTTGGATGTTATTGAATGTTGGGTGTAGGATATTAAGGAAAAATATTTAATAAAAAAGAACAAAAATATTATGAGCAATCTCTCGAAAACTATTCTCAATTATTTTGCTACTTTTACTGAGACTCGCTTTAACTTTAAGCGAATGGTTAGTTATCGTTGGACCAATAACGAGCTGACCTTAGATCTGCCATTATACCCGGAATTTCAGGAATTATTACTGGAATCAATTAGAGTTGGCAAATCAGTTGATATCAAAATTAAACCTGGTCAATACACATTATCACTAGCTAATCAAGATATAATCTTAGCAATAACAAAAGCAATAAGCAGTAATCTTGACAAGGAGTGCTTGGAAAAATTATTAAAAGATGAACTAGAACGTTTAGGCATCGAGACTCGATCAGCAAATAATGTGGAATTGGATGTTTCGAAAATTGCTTGGGATGAAGCAATCAGATTATACAACATAAAGATACGTAAAACACTAGAGGAAGCTATTTTGGATTTGCAAGAAAAATTATTATTGCAATTTAAAGAAGAAAGTGGAGCAACCAGTTTTCCTCAATCAAGTTTTGGTTTAAATACTTATCTTAAGACACACTTAGATGCTTTAAAGAAGTTAGCAAAAAATCAAGTTGAGCCAGATGAGTATGTAAAAAAAGTTACAGAATATTTTAAAAAAGAAATCAAAGACATTGTCCTGTATGATTTATTTTTAAATTTACATAACTATCAAGCTTTTTCGACGCTAGGGACTTTTTATATTTTCTTTCACACAATTTCTCGTGGCGATGATTCTTTTCCGCTATATTTTATTGAAGTGGACATGCGCTTGTCCAATACTGAGATTACAATTTCTTTTCCAAGAAATTTGCTATTGTTGAATGTGCCTGCTATCAATTTTTTCAAATTTGATCGAGTTTTGACTACTCCACGTGCATCTTCAATTGAGCAGGCAAGTGCACCTCTTGGAGCGATAGAAGTTTTTTTGCAAGCTCAATATGGAATCAATCAAAATTTTATTTTAGAACCACAATTCAAAGAGATAATTCATGATGAAGAAAATTTTCCAGCCATCAGTGGTCGTATTGGTTTTCAAATTGTAGCAAATGAAGACAAAAAATTATTGGATTATTCAGAGATAATGACCAATATTGACGCAGGTGGTCATAGTCAATTCGGATCATTTATAGATGGATATATTTCTGGAACAGTACCGAATTATACAGACGATGTAATTCGTAAATTTAACGATAGTTATCCATCGAATAGCGCAAAACGCTATATGTCAGATGGTCCGATCCCCCTTAATAATTCACAGAAAAGAATCCTGCTTGCCCTAGAGAATACCAAGAATAAAATAATTGTAGTTGATGGTCCTCCCGGGACTGGTAAGTCCCATACAATTGCGGCACTAGCGTACAAAGCTAATGAAGATGGCAAGACCGTGGTAGTTACATCTCACAAAAAAGAGGCGCTTGATGTAATTGATCGCATGATGACAGACAAGTTTAAAGCACTTCATCCTCAAGCTAAGCCGTCAATAGTGCGCATGGACATTGAAACTGGGTCTGCTAATAATTTTAGCAACACTTTAACCTCAGCAGTTGTTAACGGTGCAACTGAAAGAACACTGGAATACAACGACAAAGCCATTACCGAAGACAGCAATAAAATTGCTAAACATCTAGAAAGTATTTTGCAATCTCGTTTAAGCTCGGCGAAAAATGAATCACAAAGATTGATCGATCAAGTGGAATTTTCACAAATTAATGAAAAACTTAAAAAGGCGGACAAAATAGGGAGCTTGCTGGACACAACTTTGAGGCTAGAAACTGAAATAAATATGGAAATTTTGGAAAAATTTGTCGATCTTGCTACTGAAAATATTTTTATTTCCACTTCTCTAGCGGAATATGAATTTATTGTGACTCGCAAGCATGAACTACATAAATTTATTGAAGCCTGTGAGCATGTAAATACAACACCAGCAGAAATCCTCTCAGTAGAAACTTCATTCGCTAGCGTTCCAGAAGATCTTTCTAATCTAATTCATGAAATGGCAAACCTGTTTAAGAAGGACGCTGTTGTCAAAGAACTTTCCGTTAGAGACGCGTCCGCTGGTTTCATAGCAAAAATAACAGGAAAGGCAAGCAGCAAAGAGCAGCTAGAAGAGATTATTAGAAAAACTCTTTCTTTACAATACACTGAGCCACTAACCGAGATAAGTAAAATTGCTGGAATAGATTTTAATTTTGCAACAGTTAATGATTTGTCGGCTGGTTTAGAGCGTGCTGAAGCAGTAATTAATTTGCGTAAATACAAAGTTTGGGTTGAAGAATATCAAAAATTAGTAGGCAATGCTAATTTATCTATTTCGGAAATGTTCACCGAGGTGCAAAAATATCAGACAGCCCTTGATAAATTTAATATAGAGACCCTTGAATCAATCAATAAATTGTTCGATCATTACGGAACTATTCTAGAGGTCATTGGAGTTATTCAGGATCAAATATCAACTATTGGTAGACTAAAGTATGGTAGTGAAACAGAAAAATTGGTTTTTAAATGGATTCTTCTACACGCCAGACTATCTCAATCGAGCACCTTGATCGACGACTTCACAACTGATACTAGGGAGTATTCACGTCTAAAACAGAAAGAGCTTGAGCACAAAAACGACCTTCGTCTCAAAAAACTCAATCAATACTCAGGTGTTATGCAACAACTCAAAATTTCTTTTGAGGGTGGTAAGCGTTTCACAGCTGACCAAACCAAGACTTTGCTTGAGGGTATTTCGGTTATTATTGCTGAGCCATCGACCCTGTCAAAACATTTTCCCATGCAAGAAGACTTGATTGATGTTTTAATTATTGACGAAGCTTCACAAGTTTCCATTGCTGATTCTATTTCATTAATTCTGCGCGCTAAACAAGTAGTGATTTTTGGGGACGAATATCAATATGGCGCAGTTAGTGCAATTAATGTTTCTACCAAATATTCGGCTAGTTATTTTACGGAAATTGTAAACGCTTATGCTGATGATTACAAGGTATCAGTCTCTGATTCGGCTAAAAAAGAGCTAGTAGACGAAGTAGCTCGTGATATTAACACTGATGATTTAGTTAGCGAAGCCTTGATTCGTCCGCAGGATAATCCGGGAGCAGTACTTTGGCTCAAAACTTTCAATATTAGAACCTCGACATTGTCTTTTGCTAAAGCAATTGCCAACTACACCACATCACTCAAGGAGCATTTTCGTAGTTTCCCGGAGATTATCAGCTACTCTAATGAAAAATTCTACAAAGTTGCTCAGCAAGAACTTATTATGAATCGTATTCGTACCAAGCCGATTGGAGAAACATTGCGATTTCTAACAGTGAAAACTTTAGGTAACGCCAGCGCTAACTTAAATTTAGATGAAATTGATGCTATTATTACAGATATCCAAAATATTATAGCAGGTGGTTTCAAGGGTACGATTGGAGTCATTACTTCATTCAGAGAACAACAGATAAGATTGGAGGAGACGTTGAACGAACGGACAAACTTACCGCAACTGAAACGCGACCACAAGCTGGAAGTATGGTTCGTAGGAGACGTGCAGGGTGAGGAAAGAGATATTGTTTATTATTCTTTTGTGGAAAATAAGGCTATAAGTAATGCTAATCTCGGATCAATTTATCCGGTCATCGGTGGTACGGCTGACAATATCCGTTCGCTTAAAATGCAACGGCTCAATGTTGGTTTTTCTCGTGCCAAAGACACGATGGTGTTTGTGCTTAGCCAAGACATTGAAAATTTTAGCAATACACAACTAGGCAATGCCCTGAAACATTATCGTAACACTTTAGAGGAAGCGGAGAAAAATGATTTCTTTATTGCAGATGAATCAATCTTTGATTCACCCAAGGAAAAGGAACTATATCAATTGGTGCTTAACACTGAATTTTTCAAAAATAATAAAGCCAACATCCGTCTAGTACCACAGTTTCCAATTGGCAATTATTTGCGCACTGAGTTTGCAGCTCAGATGCCCAAGTATCGTGTGGACTTTTTGTTGGTTTTGTCCAAAGGTGGTAAGGAGCAAACTTTGATTTTGGAATATGATGGCATTGAATTTCATTTCAAAGATCCATCTGAAGTTTCACGCCATGCGTTGTCACGAGAATTCACGGATTACGACAATGGTCGCACCCTAGAACTTGAAAGCTATGGTTATCGTTTTTTGCGCATCAATAAATTCACTTTGCGCCCAGAACAACCAGGGGATACGCAAGTGACGGTGCTGGATCGTTTACTTGCAAATAAATTTAATCTCGAACAATAATCAAAAATCCTATGCCAAAAATAAATCTCACCGACGAAGACAAAATCAAATTACTAGAAGCTATAAACGCTGGGGTTGAGCCATCGCCTGATTTTCTGACCAAACTTTTCCCTGGCACAGCTGAAAAGTTTGATGTGAAGGCACTAGATCGTGCCAAAATTCCAACGCTTGAATATGCGGGTAAGAGGAGCAAGGCAGCAATTTTGGCTGAGGCGGGAGCAGGCATTGGAGCAGCGCCACTGCAAGTGGTGAGAAGTTTTGGCGAGACCAAGGAAGGTGAGTGGCAGAATATGATTGTGCAAGGTGATAATTTGCAGTTTTTGAAAACTTGTTATCGTGATGAAGATCCACTAATCAAAGGCAAGGTGAAGGGGAAAGTAAAATTAATTTATATTGATCCGCCGTTTGCTACCAAGAGTGATTTTGGTGGGAAGGATGGGGAGAGAAGTTATAATGATAAAATTGCTACTTCCGAATTTATAGAAACATTACGCGAACGGTTGTTGCTTTTGTCTGAAATATTGCATAAAGATGGTAGTATATATGTTCATTTAGATCAAAAAATGGTCCATGGTATTAAAATAACGCTTGATGAAATTTTTGGTAAGGAAAATTTTGTAAATGAAATTATTTGGAAGCGCACTTTTTCACACGGTGATTCGGGGCAAGGTGCTAAACACCTTGGACGATTGCATGACGTGATACTTTTGTATAGAAAAAGTGAAAATTTTACTTTGAATAGCATTTATACACCGTATTCTGAAAAATATATAAAAGATTTTTATAAATATACAGATAATGATGGCAGAGTTTATAGGCTCGTAACAATGGCTGGACCAGGAGGTGCGGCAAATGGAAATCCACGATATGAGGTTATGGGCGTTACTAGATACTGGATGTATTCCAGAAAGAGAATGCAAGAATTACTTGATGCTGGGGAAATAATACAAACGAATCCAGGCACTGTCCCGCAAAGAAAAAAATATTTAGATGAGGGTAGGGGGGTGCCATTGCAGGATATATGGGTTGATATTTCGCCAGTGCAGGGCGGCGCACTTGAAAATTGTTTTTATCCAACTCAAAAACCAGAGGCGTTTCTAGATAGGGTTGTGTTGGCTTCGTCTAATCCAGGTGATATAGTTTTAGATTGTTTTGCTGGATCTGGATCTGCGCCTGCTGTTGCTGAAAAACTTGGAAGACGATGGATTTCTTGTGATTTTGGAAAGCATGCGATATATACGCAACAACGTCGTATGCTTCGTATAGGCGAAAGTAAAGCCTTAGTGGATGAAAAAGATGATGCCGATAAAATTATTGTAAAAAAAGGTGATTCATATAGTAAAGATCCAAAACCATTTTCCGTTATTTCTGCTGGTGCTTATGATTTCTCTCATGTGATGGCACTTGGCACACCAGAGCATAAAAATGCTTATATTGCTTTCGTCTTAGGCTTGTTTCAGTTGGTTCGCGATGAAGGAAAAGCCAGTAAAACAAAACTTACGAATATATATGCCGAAAAAGATGGTGCGCCAGTGGAGGTGTTTCCGGTTTGGGACGAACATCATTTTAAGAATGTAAAAATTGATGAAGATTATTTGCAAAGCATTATCACTCAAGGTGCTGGGCGTTTGCATAGAGAATATCATATTATCGTTCCAGAACATTGCACTAACATTGGTGACACCAGGCTCAAAAATCCTGGGGGTCAAGAAGTGATTTTCAAATTCCTAACTTTCCCATACAAGGTACTCGAAGATGTTTCGCGTCACTTGGAGCTTCATGAACAACCAGCTTCACAAGGAGCAGTCAACGAACTTATTACCTCTACTGCTTTTTATTTTAACGAGGACGTGGAGATTGAAATCTTACGTGATGAGCCAGGACTAAAAATCACCAAATTTGAAACCAAAATTTTAAACAAAGAAGGCAATCGCTTTCCGGGTCTGGAGGGTCTGGCTATGCTTTTGGTCGATGTTAATCATGAAGTGGGTAAACCCTTCGACATGGATAAGACCGTTTTTGCTAAAGATATAAATGCTGAGGGATTTTTTACACTGAACGAATCGGCCAAGAAAAAAATCGCGGTCATTGCGATTGACAAGCATGGAAATGAAAGTAAACCATTTATAGTAACCAAATAATATGTCAGATAAAAAACCAATCATTAGACGAAGAAGAGGGAAAAGAATGAAAGAAATTGAACGAATGAATCTTTCTGAACATACACTCAAAATCAATGACCGAAGATGTAACTACGACAAATTTCGCTTTTCTGAGATTGAGGACTATGTGCGTGCTCTGACTGCTGGTCGCGAATATCAATTTGAGGCTATTCGTGAGGTAATGATTTATCTGTGGGGTGGGAGCTATAAAACGATTGAAGATTTAGCTATGGAAAATTGGAGCCTGAAGCCACAAATACGCGATCGTTTTGGTTCCGAAGAAATCATGATGGGGCATTTGCCACTGCGCGACCGGTTGTCTGGCGTGGTACATATGGCCACTGGCACAGGCAAGTCCTTTGTTATATTTGCTGTGGCTCATTTGTCGGTATTACTTGGTTTAACCAAACGAGTTTTGGTGCTCGGCCCATCTTCAACGATTATTGAACAGGGTTTGACTGATAAATTTAAAGATTTGATGCGCGATCCAAAATTAAACGCTTTGCTTCCTAGGGAATATCAAAATCGAGCTATAAATCTTTTAACTGACAATGACGCTATTGAAGACGATAGTATTGTGATCGAAAACATTAACGCTGTTTTTACTTTTGGCGGTATTCAAGACACACTGTTTCGTGGTAATGATGAGATTTTGGTTTTGAGCGACGAAGTGCATCATGCCTATTCACATCTTAAATTTAATGCCACCTCAAACACTGTCGAAGAAGAATTTGTAGCCGAAAATGCTAAAGTAACAGATGATAATGCTGAGAGGCTGTGGATGCAATTTTTATTAGGCAAAGGACGTTACAAAAAGCCGGAATATTTTCAATCAAATGGTAAGCACAAAATCACTCGTCATATTGGTTTTACTGGTACGCCTTACAACGGCGATGACTACTTTGCTGATGTGTTGTTTGATTATTCTATTAAAACAGCGACTGAAGAAAAATATATCAAAGAAATTAATCCCTTACTCAAAACTTCTGATGCCGAGGGCGACGCTATCCAATGGACAGACGAGAAACGTTTTGCAGTGGTTTTGAAAAATCACCTAGACAACAAAGCAAAATATTCCTATGTCAGAAAAGGCAAGATGCTTGTGAAGCCAATTACAATGTTTATCTGTCCTAATCAAGCGAATGCCAAAAAGGCGACTGCAAATTTTATTAAATTTTTGAGTAAATGGGAGGTTTCAGAAAACGGAGCAAGTAGCAGTGCTTCTGAAATAGAACAAATGGTAAGCGAGCGAGTAATTTGTGTCGTTTCTAGTATTTCTGAATCAGAGTTTAAACCTCAATTGGATAATATTGAGGAAACAAACCCTGATAAAATCGGTGGAAAAGTAGAATTTATTTTTGCGGTAAATAAATTGTCAGAAGGGTGGGATGTGGATAATGTTTTCCAGATCGTGCCAATGGAGGAACGAGTCTTTAATTCAAAGCTTTTAATCTCCCAGGTTCTTGGTCGTGGTTTGCGTATACCACGAAAAATAAATGTGCACGGATTAAGTATTGGTGAACTTTATCCTCGTTTAACTGTAACCAACCATGAAAAATTTGCCAGCCATATTGAAGAGTTGATGGATTCAGTTATTCAATCTGACATGCACATTGCCTCGGAACCCCTGACGCCATCCAACCAAACAATGGACTTAGATCGTGCTAAAAACCATTTTTGTCTTTTCAATCTTAGTTATATCGCTACACCAGTAATGAAAGATGTGGAGGCAGGAGAATTGTCACTGCCAGCAAAAAGAAAATTAATCTTAAGTAAACAAGATTTATCTGAGCCAGTAAAAATAGAATTTTTGAAAGATACCAAACAGTACGTATTTAAGAAAAAAACTGTATCTGTTGATGGTGTGATTCTTGATCTACATCGTCGTTTCAAGGGTAGGGAATATGAAGGCATTCATTTTGATTTCGGACAAGGAGAACAGGCACGTTGCCCAAAAGAAGTAGAGATTCGTAAAACAATTCTATCTGCAATGAAGCAAACTAATATTGTTGGCAATCAGCTATCTGAAGAAAATAAGCAACAAATAGATTTATATTTCAATCAATTTTTACCAAAGGGCACCAAGAAACGAGTCTTTGAAAATGTTTTAGGTGATATTATACCAATCCCAACAGAATCAATTGAACGCTCAACAGTGCGATTAGGTGATTTGGAACGAGATGCCACAGTATTTGTTAGTGAGAATTATGAAGCTGAATTAGACACTAAGACCAAAGCTGTTTTTAAACACTTAATTGAGGCGCGAACCAAATCGGATGAAGAAAAAAAACAAAGAACTTTATTCACAATTGACCCGCAAGATTTTTTAGGTAGTCATTCTGATTATACTAGACCATTAGTCGATAAAGATCCTCGACCGCCATACATTGTAAATCCGTCAGTTCTCAAGTCTCCTCAAAGCGCAGTGTTAGTCTCCCATTCACCAGAAAAGGAGTTTATATTCTTACTTTTGAAAAATTCGACCTTTTTCAAGTCATGGGTAAAGTCTTCAGACAGAGGTTTCTATTCTTTGGACTATAAATTTTGGAAAGGTGGTAAAACGGAGGTAACTAGAAGCTTTAATCCAGATTTTTTTATCGTTCAAAATCTTTCTGAATATAT
Source organism: uncultured Candidatus Saccharibacteria bacterium (assembly GCA_964602125.1). Taxonomy (GTDB): domain Bacteria; phylum Patescibacteriota; class Minisyncoccia; order CAIUEV01; family CAIUEV01; genus CAIUEV01. The sequence goes on along the minus strand of CAZRPR010000003.1, from coordinate 4,039 downwards.
TGCCAAAGTTAGAAATTTGGCAGATTCTAAGTCATTAGCTTTTTTACGCGAACTACAAGAAGAAGGTATTGATGAATTAGTACGAGTAGTTGAAATTAAGTCAGATGAAGACGAGGATGAAACTATTGTGCCAAAAGAGGAGTCCGCTAAAGCACATTTCAATGCTTTAAATAGTAAGCTTAGGGACATCGACCAAATGAGAGTTAGTGCTAAATTTAGAAGCCATCTTAAGCAGCACTACATTTTTGATTTACTTAGGCCAGAGGGATATTGGGCCTGGATTGAATCTTTGAAAAAAGGTAATGTGATGTAATTTTTTAAATTACAAAAAACCATGATTGGAAAATTAGAATAATTATTTATTTATTTATCAACATGCAAAAATACAGCGTAAATCAGTATTTAATCAGCAACATTCTTTCCTTGGTTCAAACGGGAAGTATTGCCATACCGGAAATTCAACGTCCTTTTGTTTGGGACACGACAAAAATTAGAGACTTAATAGACTCTCTCTATCAAGGATATCCTGTCGGATATATTATCGCTTGGAAAAATCCGGATGTGCGTTTGAAAGACGGAACTCTTTCAAATGGCAAGATGGTTCTAATCGACGGTCAACAGAGAATAACGGCTTTAAGAGCGGCTATTTTGGGTGAGTCAATTATTGACAAAGAGTATAAGGAGCAAAATGTTAAAATATCCTTTCACCCAGTTAAAGAAGAATTTGCAACCCTGACCCCAGCAATCACGAAAGACCATTCTTGGATTCCGGATATTGCTGAACTAATGAACCGGGGAGACGGATTGTTCGGATCGGTAAAAGAATATTGTGAGAAAAATCCAGAAATCGATCAGAATCTAGTTGGAACAAATATTGGAAAATTACTTGATATTAATAATAAGCCGGTTGGGTTCATTGAGCTTAACGCTAATTTAGATATTGAAACTGTAACAGAGATATTTATCCGAATAAACTCAGAAGGAGTTGTTTTGAGCCAAGCTGATTTTGCAATGTCAAAAATTGCATCCTACGAAGTTGAAGATGACTTCGGGGTTAATTTAAGAAAGTGTATTGATTATTTTTGTCATTTAGCCAAAGAACCTAAATTCTATAAGAATATAAGTGAAAATGATAAATGTTTCGTTAACACCGAATATTACAATAAAATCGGATGGTTGAGAAAAGAAAAAGATGATTTATATGATCCTAACTATTCCGATGTTTTGCGGGTGAGTTTCACTAAGGAATTTGAAAGAGGCAAGATGAGCGATTTGGTGAGTTTGCTGTCCGGAAGAAATTTTGAAACTCGGACTTTTGAACAGGAAATTATGGATGATTCTTTCCAGAGACTAAGCCGAGGTGTTCTTGATTTTGTTAATGAAACTCACTTTAAGCGCTTTGTGATGATTATCAAATCCTCCGGATTTATTGAGCAAGATTTGATTAGCTCTCAAAACACTCTTAATTTTGCCTACATTCTTTATCTCAAGTTACGAGACCAAAAAATGGACGAGGCTTTGGTTGCTAGATATGTTCAGCGTTGGTTTGTAATGTCAATCTTAACAGGAAGATATTCCGGCTCTCCCGAGTCTCAAATTGATTTCGATATCAAAAAAATATCCGAACTGGGAGTCAAAGAATATTTAGAATCAATCGAGGCAGCTGAACTTTCGGAAACTTTTTGGAGCGTTGGGCTAGTTGGAAATTTAAACAGATCTATTATTTCCAGTCCTTTTTTAAGCGTTTTCTTTGCGGCTCAAATTAAAGATAACAACAGAGGTTTTCTTTCAAGAGATATCACGGTTGGAAATTTAATTAGTCTTAGAGGTGATATTCATCATATTTTTCCAAAAGAATACTTGAAAAGGAAATTTTCTTCAAGAGGGGACTATAACCAAATCTCTAATTTTGTTTATGCTCAATCTGAAATTAACATTCGGATTGGGAAAAAATCACCAAGGGAGTATATGAACGAGGTGCTGGGTCAATGTAATGGGGGTGAATTGAAATATGGCAGTATCACAAATACTCAAGAATTATACAGAAACCTTGAAGAAAATTGCATTCCAAGGACGATCTTTGAAATGGACATAGATAACTACAAAGAATTCCTAGAGGAAAGAAAAAAAATGATGGCTGAAAAAATTAAAAAATACTATCTCAGACTTTCTTTCTCTTCAGTCAATGAAAATGCAAGAAAGTAGCGATTACATAAGAGCGCATTGAAACAACTTATAATTCCTTAAAAACAACCCATGAGTAATGTCTTGCCCTTTATTATCGGATTTGGCGTTGGTTCTCTTGCTATAATTTTTCTTTATCGCTCTCGAAAAAACAAACTGGAGCTTGAGGAAAAGAGAAGAGAGACTTTGTCGAAAAAATACGAATTGGAGGAAAGCCTTAGTCGAAGGAATGGATTGAAGCTCAACCCTCAATCCAAATCATTTAAGACAATTCAATTAGAATCGCCCGAGATTCCGCAGGACGCTTTTTATGAGGACAATGAAGTTTTTATCACTTTTTGTCTGAAAGATCTGAAAAAATTTATTCCTCCGACAGAGTTGAATTTTTTTCAAAAATTAAAACCCACGAAAGGCTTACAAATGAGGAATTTCAGCCAATATGCAGAAAGATTCGAAGATGCTTTTATTGAATTCTTAGATAGCGGTAAAATGATGATCTACTCCAAAACGGAAGGAAAGTTAGTTGAAACAATAAAAAAGGATGGTTTCCGTTATCCTACCGGCCTGAGTCGAGGTTATTATTTGCCTGATGGAACACTTTTTTGGCGAATCGACGATGTCCATTTCAATGTGGGACATAGATGGGTTTAGAAAAAATAAAACCAGTATTCTGACTACCTGAAAAATCAAATCCAGTCAATGTTTTTCGCATCGATTATAAAAATCTATTTTTAATTTAATAATTTTATTTCTTAGTTTTTTTATTTGGGTTTAGGGTGATGAGAAAATAAATTAATTTATGGAGAATGAATCACTCCCAAAAAGATTTTCTCAAGTGGCACAGAATCAAAGCCCGGATAAATATCAATGATAGAAGTTCGTATTTCTATGAAAGAGAAATTTGGTGGTGCTCTTTGGGATTAAACATTGGATATGAACAGGATGGAAAAGGTGAGAATTTTGAAAGACCTGTGATTGTCTTGAAAAAATTTAATTTACATATATTTATAGCAATACCTTTGACCAGTAAACAGAAATTTGGTAAATATTATTACCCATTTAACTTTAGGAAAAGAAAAAGCGTAGCCATTGTCTCTCAAATTAGAATATTGAGTAGTAAAAGACTTATAAGAAAAATTGGGATAGTTGAGAATAAAGATTTTTTTCAAATCAGAGAAAAAATCAAAAATTTTCTCTAAAAAAAACGACTCCCTCCTTTTGGGAGAGAGTCTCGGAGGCCGAAGCCCATTTGTACTCTTATTGAAGAATCTTTATACAGTTCTGTCAAAAATCAAAACAAGACCCTGATTGAAAAAATAAAATTAACGATCATTTTGCCGACGTCGGGAAAATGATAAAAATGCTTAAGGGAGCGAAAAAATACACAATCAAGATTTAAAACTGGTCGAATTCGACCAGTTTTGGAAAAATGCTGGAGCGAACGCTTTTGTTTTGACTCCACAAAGATGGACAAATTAAACCAAATTGCAATTTTCCAAATGCGTTCCCCTGTTGATAATAAAACGATTAAGAGGATAGGATAATTAATGAGATAGTTTATCTTTTGAAACAATGAAAAAAGCAACTAGTTCCAAAAGGGAACTAGCTCAAACTGTGTTTAAAGAGTCTGATTTAGAAGAAGGTTTAGTTGTTCGGAATTTCCGAACAACTAAAACAGACCAGAACCCTCCACTTGCCAGAAAGAATAAAACATTACAATAATAAGAAAAACCACTACAAAATCTCACTTAAAAAGCCAGTTGGATAAATACCCCAAATGAAAAACCCAAAACGCCTTGGCGGGGAAAAATTTAATGTTATTAATCTGATTCTAGCGATTGCACTTGCTGGAAGC
>CAZRPR010000002.1:43688-48037 GCA_964602125.1 uncultured Candidatus Saccharibacteria bacterium | reverse complement strand
AAAAAAGAGCGACCAAATTAAGCACGATAATAATGATGAGAAGGGAAGTGGACATAGAAGGGAAGTTAAAAGTTAAAAGTGCAAAGTTAAAAGTTAAAAATTCACTTTCCAATTCTGCATCTATACACAAATGCCGGGGGGATGTTGAGGGGAGTGAAGGAGGTATTTACTTCCGCAAAAAGTTTTTTGAATAACTTTTGGCTGGTTAAGGAGTACTGAAATTGGACGTAAGCTCCCTTTGGATGAAGGTTTTTCAAAATTTCTTCGATAATTTTGTCACCGGTTTTTTTCGGTAAAACGACTAGCGGCAGTCCTGAAATTATGTAGTCGGCTTTATCGCAACCAAATCTTTTGAGATAGCGACCAAACTTTTCGGCGCTGTCTGAATAGACATTTAGTCGAGGATCTTGGATTTTTTTCTTTAACTCTTTAACCAAAATTTTATTAGTCTCGAAACACAAAAGGGAAGTGCCAGACCCCATTTTTTTAAGGATTTTTCGGGTAATAACTCCCGTGCCCGCTCCCAATTCTACTATAATTTTAGCTTTCTGGAAGTCAACAGGCGCTAACATTTTTTTCACTAAAAAAGGAGAGCTTTCTATAATAGAACCCGTGACCCAAGGATCGGCAAGAAAGGCTTTAAAGAATTTTTTCATATTCCGAGATTAGTTTTGGACGGCGCCTGCGGTGGTTCCGGTGAGGGAAACGGAGGTTTTGTCCGGATTGTCGCCATTCGGATCGGTGCCGACCGTAACTCCCAGTTTTCGATTACCTTTAGCAAAAGAGGCGATTTTACCACTGTCGCCCAAGTCCATCTCTGTTTCTTTGGTCCAACCTTGTTTCACTAAATCGTCTTTGTAAGCGGTAAAAGCGTCAGCGGCTTTTTTGGCCGTTAGATAGACAACGGAGAATTCATTTTCTTTAGAAGACATAGAAAAAACAAATTTAGCGTCGTCAAAAACCAAGATATCAGTGGGAAAATTATCTGGTAATTTGGCGGATCCCATTGTTATTGATTCGCCATTTTCTCCCTTAACTGTCATCGATTCGCCGCTTGTGTCAATGTCAACTTTGCCTCCCGTTTGAGATTCGATGGTTTTTTCGATAATTTTCTCCCCCGCTTTTTGACCGAGCTGGTCAGTTATTCCGCAGCCGGTAAGAAAGAGACTGAGAGAGAGAAGACCGATTCCATAAGCACCGATTTTGATTTTGTTCATTTTTTTTGTAGTTAATAAATATTTTTTAATTATAAAACGTAAATTTGTGAATAACAAAAAATAATATATCATCTAATAATCATTAATTTTTTAATTAAAAGAATGAAAGACAAAGTAAACGTGGTACTGGCTGTCGCAGTTTTAATCCTGGCCTTTTGGGCTCTCAGACCGTTTTGGGAGGGGTCTAAGAGTGAAGAGGGAGGAACTGGCGTTGCCAAAGAACTGATTGCTTCCGGTCATCCGGAGTGGGCTCCGATTATGTATAAGGATGGAGACAAGATTGCCGGAGCCGGTATGGAGCTGGCAGAAAAAGTTTTTACCGAGTTGGGCGTCAAAGTTAGCCCGCTATATGTGGGATCGTGGGATGAGGTTCAAGCTAAAACCAAGGAAGGCTCCGTTGACGTGATTGTCGCCGCTTATCGAACGCCGGAAAGAGAAGAGTACATGACCTATTCCGTTCCTTACACTGTCGATCCGGTGGTTTTGGTTACCAAAAAAGGTAAGACTCTTAAGTATGAAAAACAGGAAGACTTGATTGGTAAAAAAGGTCTGACCACCGTTGGCGATAGCTACGGAAAAGAGTTCGATCAATTTTTAGCTGAAAAATTAAAGCCAACAGTAGTGGAGACGCCGGCTGAAGCTTTCAATCTTTTGGAGCAAGGCAAGGCCGATTATTTTGTTTACGCTTTGTATTCCGCCGAGGGGTATATTGCTAAAAACAAAGTGGCCGACAAGTTTGAAATTGTGGCCAAACCGGTAAGTGAGGAAAATTTCTATTTAACCGTTTCCAAAAAATCACCGATTGCCGGCATGATGCAAAAAATCAATAATTTGATTGAGAAGTACAAAGCTGATGGAACAGTCGATCAATTGATTGAGAAAAACAAGCAAAATTATTAAAAAATCTTACTTTCAAACTTTATCGCTTCTTTTAGAAAAAAATCTTGCCAATCTTTAGGCTTTTCTTTAAGGATCATTACCGGATAATCTTTAACTTTTTTAGCTAACAAAAATTTACTTCCGAGTTCGAGATAATCAATGTGCCAATCGAATTTTATTCTGGCTTTTTTGATTAAATCTTCGATTTTCCAGTTGGTTCTTTTCAATATTAAATAGAGATCGATAAAATCTCGAGAGCGGGGTTTTTGATAAATAGTAAAAATTTTATTGACAGCAATATCCAAAAGACTGTCCACAAATAAATTACCTATCTTTATTTTTTTTTCAATTCTTGGAAAGGGAAAAAAAGTAAATTCTGTCTTGATAATATTTTTATTCTTTAGATGAAGAAAAAATAAATTGCGATTAAAACTGCTTTCGTAGTCGACTTTTTTTATCCCCATTTTTTCTTTATTTTTCTTGAAAAAAACAGTAATAAATTGGGCTTCGAATTCTTCTTCGGCAAAAAAATCCAAATCCTCAGAAAGCCTGTGCTTCAAGTAAAATTCAGCCAAGGCCGTTCCTCCGGTTAAGTAAAAATGATTACAAATAACTTTATCACGACTAATAATCTTTAGAATATTTTGCTGGTCAAGACTGAGAATAGAATCTATTTTTTTGGCCATAGAAGCAATTTTAAAAAGTTTTTTTTAAGAGGATCCAGCTTAAGTTTTGACCAATTTTCTTTAAGCTCTTCAATCTTTAATTTTTCACCGCCCAATCCAAAATTGACCATTTGTTCAATTCGCCAAACGGTGTAATTCTTTTGATCTTTTTTGAGCTCCGTTGTGTCTGTTGACCAGTTGTACATTTCGAGAAATAAAAAATACCAATACCTTTATAGTATAGCCGATTAATTCGGGGGAGGGAAGGGGAATCGGCCTATATATTTTTGGGCAGAGACTAAATCTTAGATTACACTGCACCTAATAGGACAATCTAAAATTAAAAGAACATTCCATTTGACTTTGCGTAACACAAATGTTACGATTTCACTATAAAAATGTTACAAAAAAACCACCAGTTTTTGAACCGGTGGTTAAGAAAAATTTTCTTTCTGTTAGGGGTTTAGGCCTAGCAAATCAGGATGAATGAATAGTCCATCTTCGATTACAGAGACTCCATCAAAAGAGATTAGTCCTCCTCCATATTGGGGAGTGATAGCTTTCACAAGATCCCAGTGAATGGCTGAACGATTTCCGTTGCAGGCTTCGCCGTAGCAATTGCCTGGGGTGAAGTGAAAGGAGCCAAGCATTTTTTCATCAAAGAGAGTGTTTTTACTTGCTCTCTTTATGCCTTTATTCGTGCCAATAGCGAATTCACCGATATAGCGGGCACCGTTATCAATATCGAAAATTTTATTGATAGCCTCCTCTCCTTGATCGCACTTGGCATCTACTATTCTGCCGTGCAAAAAAGTCAGACGAATATTGCTCCATTCACGTCCTTGCTGAAAAGAAGGTATGTTGCAGGAAAAAACGCCCTCGACGCTTTCCTTAACAGGGGCGGTGAAAACTTCGCCGTCCGGAATGTTGTTATTCCCGTAGCAACTCTGGACGCCAATGTCTTTAATGGAAAATTCGAGAAGTGTTCCTTCGGCTATAATCTTTACCCGATCGGTTTTTTCCATTAAATCCTTGAGAGCCTGATTGTTGACTTTCATTGCTTCGTAATCTTGCAAACAGGCTTGAAAATAGTAGTCAAAATACTCATGAGTACTCATTTCCGCCAGTATGGCGTTGTAATCGGTTGGTACATCGGTGACGCACCATCGAGTGTTTCTAACTCTTTCATCGACAAGTGGACGAACCGTTTTACTACGTAGGGAAATTTTTTCAGCGGGAATATCATTTAGGTCATACCCATTGGTTTCTCCACAAGCACCAATAAAAACATCCATTTTCTTTATTTTTTCCATTTCCCATTCGGGAAGAAATTGAATCTGCTTTTCACTGCCATGTTTCAAGAAAAAATGATAAAATTCAGGAAGAACAATTGAATAGTTTATAGAAGCGGCTCCTTTCTGGACAGCAACTTTGTATAAAGCTGAAATCAAAGGCAGAGACTCTAGGTCAGTCGCTTGAAGCATAACATGGTCTCCTTCTTTCAATTGGGTTGACTTATAAAAAAGAGTCGCCAGTTCTTTCCATCGCGGATCATCCATACTAAAAAGCGTGTACATGATTTCCTCCT
>CAZRPR010000002.1:21261-43588 GCA_964602125.1 uncultured Candidatus Saccharibacteria bacterium | reverse complement strand
AGTTCTTTCCATCGCGGATCATCCATACTAAAAAGCGTGTACATGATTTCCTCCTAATTAGGAAATAGTTTTGGTTCCTTCACGACGAAGATGAGATTGTGAGTTCCCACCAACTGATTTTTCCTAGCTAACACCTCCTTTCTTTCTTTTTTAAGGAACTATTCTGACAATCCAAACTAGTTCAAGTAAACAGAAAGGTCAAGAGAGTCTGCTCCCAGTGTCAAAGAAAAATAGAAACGATTAACTTGGGGGAGAGAAGGGGAGTTGGCCTATATTCAATAATCTAACGTAAATTTGCTTAAAAAAATAAAAGTATCTACAATAATCGTATCAATATGATATGATTATTATAATTAAATGATACGAAAATGAATAAAATAACCTCAAAACAACAAAAAATTATTCAAATCTTTCTAAAACATGGAAAGATGCAGTCTTCCGAAGTACATAGAGAAATATTAAGAACCGGCGAAGAGCTTTCTTTAATCACTATAAAAAGAGCTTTATCGGAAATGACCGAAGAAGGAGTTTTAAAAGTGTCAGGATCGGGACGATCGACAAGCTACAATCTAAATTCAAGGGGGCGTGTGCTAGCCAGTATAGATGCCAAACAGTACGTTATGGTTGATCCCGATAAACGTTATGGTTTGAACCGGTACAATTTTGATTTATTGAAGACTTTTCCGGTAGATATTTTTATGGATTTAGAGCTAAAGAAATTAGAAACCGCGACCAATGAATATAAAAAAAGAATTTTAGGCCTATCTCCAACCATTGAAAAAAAAGAGCTGGAGCGTTTAGTCATAGAGCTTTCCTGGAAATCTTCAAAAATTGAGGGTAATACTTACACACTTCTTGACACAGAAAAATTGATTTTAGAAAACAAAGAGGCACCAGGTCACGCCAAGTCCGAAGCACAAATGATTCTGAACCACAAAGACGCTTTTGAATATATTAGAGAACACTCATCTCAATTCAAAACGATTACTCGTAAAAACTTAGAGGAGTTGCACGCCGTTTTAGTTAAGAACTTAAATATAAATCAAGGGTTTAGGACGAGACTAGTTGGCATAACAGGATCCATTTATCGGCCGATTGACAATGTTTATCAAATTTCTGAGGCGGTGAGCGAACTGGAAAAAACGATGTCGAGAATAAAAAACCCTTACGCTAAAGCGTTATTGGCTCTGCTCGGTGTCAGCTATATTCAGCCGTTTGAAGATGGGAATAAAAGAACAGCAAGGCTTATGGCCAATGCGTTACTTATATCCCATTCTCTTGCCCCACTATCATATCGTAGTGTTGAAGAGGAAGACTACCGAAACGCTACACTGGTATTTTATGAGTTAAACTCAATTGTACCGATGAAAAAAATATTCATTGAACAATACGAATTTGCAGCTACAAATTATGCGGTTAAATAAAAAACCTCACCATTGGTGAGATGTTTTTATTGGCTCGGGGACATGGAATCTTACGTCGCTTCGCTCTCAATAGGGCTTCCGCCCTCTTGTCCTCACTTCGTTCGGTCACCCCAAGCGGGGAAAATACTTTTCCCCGACCCCCTTTGGGTTCGAATACAGTCTTGAAACAAAATAAAAAACCTCACCAATAGTGAGATATTTTTATTGGCTCGGGGACATGGAATCTTACGTCGCTTCGCTCTCAATAGGGCTTCCGCCCTCTTGTCCTCACTTCGTTCGGTCACCCCAAGCGGGGAAAATACTTTTCCCCGACCCCCTTTGGGTTCGAATACAGTCTTGAAACAAAATAAAAAACCTCACCAATAGTGAGATATTTTTATTGGCTCGGGGACATGGATTCGAACCATGATTGACGGATTCAGAGTCCGTTGTCCTGCCATTAGACGATCCCCGAAAAATATATCTCGTAGAGACGTATTGAATGCGTCTTCTAGAAGGGAAGTGGTATTACCAAAATTCGCCACCCAACACCTTTATTTGATAGCAAATAAGAATGAAAAGAGCAATAAGAAATTATAAATTATAGATTATAAATTATGGATTATGGAATGAAAATTACCTTTTTATCACTCTCACTTGACGAGTGCTAAATGAGGGGGTATAAATTAAGGTAGATTAAAGTTAATTTTTAAATTAAAAGCCATGAACATCAAACCCTTAGGAGAAAATGTGTTGATTAAAATCAAAAAACAGGAGAAAAAAACGGAAAGTGGTATTGTTTTGCCGGAGACTGCCAACGATGACAAGCCTCAAATCGGAGAAGTGATGGCTGTTGGAGACGATGAAAAAAAGGTTAAAGTCAAAGTGGGCGAAGAAGTGATTTTTGCCAAATACAGTGGAACGGAAGTAAAAATAGAAAATCAAGAATATTTGATCTTGAAATCAGAAGATATTTTGGCGGTATTGGCATAGGAGCGTATTGCATATGTCTAAAATGATTATGGGGCACCCACAAGGGGTGCCCGTACGGTGGGCGGACATGGTCCGTCCTTTTTGTGGCATAAAAAATTTAATTGGGCAGTTTTTCTTTTCGAGAAATAAAAAAAATCGCTATAGAAATTTCTATAGCGATTAGATTAGTTATATTCATTTATTCAACATTGAAATCAGCGGTTCTTATAACAATAAAAAAGATAAAACCGCCAGCTATCGAAAGCAGCAGTAAAGTCGGAATAAGGATGGTGTTAAGGTAAAAACCTACAGCGGTCAAGGTGAAACTTATGAACGTCAAGATACCCATCAACAACCAAAACATACGGGGCTCTTCGTTCTCATCTTTTATTAATATTGCCCCCAGAAGCTTACTGAAAAAGAAGTAAGCAAAAAAAACACAAATCCAAAAAAGTACTGCTGTTTCACCGTTTGTTCCATTAGCCCAAATTTTTTTTGACATTTCTCCCAGATAAATTTGTTTTAGTTGCAACATTGTTATAAATGCAAGAACAAAAATACTCGGGAGCATAAAAATTGTTAGATAGAATTGTTTAAACCTGGAATCCTTGATTTTTAAAAATAAACTTGAATTTATTTTTTTTATCAATAGTTTCCAAAAATAGGGTTTTAGTAGGATATTGCTCATAGCCACTACCTCCTTTTTTAAAGTACTTTTCATGACCACTGAGCCTAGCACTGAAATATATTTTGTCAATCAAAAAAAGAATATCTCAATATTATGCGACACTACAGGGAGCAGGGCAGGGCGGACATGGTCCGCCCGTTGAAAGTATAAAGTTAAAAGTTTAAAGAAGATGTCTCCGGCGAGTTCAAATTTTAAAGCTAAAAGCTAAAAGTAATAGGGAATCAAAGAGAAGGGAATTAAAGAATGGAGAAATTAGCAGGCGGATATTTTAGCTTATCTTGTCTTTTTGTATTGGATGATATGTTTCAAAATCTTCCAACTTTTATCTTTCCACTTTTAACTTTTAACTTTAAACGGGGCGCAAGCCCCATATTTTTTTAGGGGATAAACGTGTAATCACACCACTTTAATTCCTAACGGGCCTTAAAACGCAAATTTGAGAGGGTGTTTTTGTGTGGACAGACGTCTTTACTTTTAACTTTTATCTTTCCACTTTAAGCGGGTGGACGAAGTCCACCCTACCCCGCTACCCTCTTGTCGCATAAGATACCTTGTGCGACGCTATCCTAATTTCAAAACCGGGTAAAAAATCGGTCCCCTTTCATAAGGGACAAGTAGCAAGTAACAAGGGACAAGAAAAAAGGAAAAAGATTCCCTAGATCTTCCCTCTTCTCGATCTGTAAAAATTTATTCTTTTGAGCTCCCCAGTCTCTCTTTAGCACTTGCCTCGGGTATCTTCTATAGTAAGTCCCCTATTTTGACGCTGGCACTTCCCTGCTCTTTATCAAATAATCAACCAATTAAAAAAGGACCTGTATAAAACAGATCCTTTTGGTTGTCTGGGCGGAAATTATCCGGGATTCGGCTTTATCGCTCATCATTGGAGCGAATTGCTTTCGGGGGTTTTGTGTATGGGTCTAAACGATCAGCCCATCGATATGCCTCCCGAAAATATGAATCCGGAAATAATTAATTTCCGTCCAGTGGGAGCGTTATTGCGCTGCAGTCGCAATGCTCCCGGATGAAAACGTACCTAAAGTTAAACGAATCCTGAGAAAAATAACATTTCCCCTCCTTATTGAAGCCGAAATAGATATTCTCTTGTTGGCCACATCTCCCTGTCGAGGTTTCTTGCAGTCCGCCCCGAACCCGATGGTACCTTTTAAGAAAAATCTATTTCGCCGCTCCTGAAGTAAAGTTAATGATTTCAAAGGACTATAACTTCTAACATATAATTAATTTTTTGTCAATAGACCCGATAAAATACAGTGTCGCACAATAATTTATTTGACAAGAAAACAAAAATAGTTGATAAATGTATTAACTAATGTTAAACATTTTTTATGGAGACCAATATTGTAGGAATAAGAGAACTGCACGGTAAACTTAGGGAAATTTCCAATGAAACTGTCTTGGGAAAGTCTTTTATTGTAGTAAGAAACGCTAAGCCAGTTTTTAGAATTGAGCCTTATGAAAACGATGGGACAGTAGATTATTTGATTAAGAAAATAGCTGTTGAATTAGGGAAGAGAGATGATTATTTGGACATGTTAAAAAACAGTCCTTCCTATGGAGGCTTCGAAGACGAGAAAGACGAAGACGAAAATCTTTACTCTTTAAAAGACATTAAAAAAGTCAGATGAAAAAACAATCCGATTCAGGGTGGAAATACAAAATTCTTTTGGCACCGTTCCCTTTCGCCAATCTTAGGACCAATAAGTATCGGCCGGTTTTGTGTTTGACGGAACCACAGGGCAAACATGCTGAGCTTACCTTGGCTTATATAACCAGCAATATAAAAGATAATAAATTAGCGAGTGATATTTTGATTGAAAAAACAGACAAGGATTTTAAAACTTCCGGCCTAAAGGCTAGCTCACTTATAAAACTTAATAAATTACTTACTCTGCCCAAAGATAGGATTGCAGGTCGACTTGGTAAAATCTCGGTAAAAAAGTCCGAGGAGGTAAAATTAAAAATAAACAAGTTATTTTCTTTGTAAAAATCTTTTGTAAAAGTCAATAATTTATTTTGGGCTTTGGCGCAGTTCTCTGACCAATAGTTGGATTTTCTTCTCTCCGTTCCATTCATCGCCGGAAAGTTCAAAAATCACATCTAGCTTTGGGCTTTCTTTGTCGATTAGATGGCAGTACCTCTCCCCTTTTCCGAAGGCGATGGCCTCAAAAACAAAACCGTCCTCTCGAAGCCACATTTTTATATGCTTATTACCATTCCCTACGATTTGGCAACGATCAAGAGTTACTTTTTCCGCCAAAAAAAGCGGAGCGGAATTTCCCATGCCAAAAGGTTCCATTTCCTTTAATTGCTCCAATAATTTCCAATTGATTTGATCAAGTTTAATGCGCTGATCAATCACAATTTCTGAAGTTAAATCTTTTTCTTTAAGTTTTTTTTGGCCGAGCGCTTCCATCTTCTCCCGTAACGGTTTAAGATTTTTTAGTGGAAAAACAAAACCTCCCGCCATATCGTGGCCACCGTATTCGCTAAAAAAATCTTTACATTCTTCCAGGGCGGCCACTACCTTAAATTTAGTAATGGAGCGAATGGATCCGCGACAGCCTTTTTTGTCGCGATTAAAAATAAAGGTGGGGCGAGAAAATTTTTCACAAATCCGTCCGGCCACTAAACCTAAAATACCAATTGGCCAATCCTCTCCCCCTAAAAAAATAACTTTCTTTGACAAATCGACCTTGCTTTCGATTTCTTTCACTATTTTTTCCGTCACTCTTTGACGTCGTCCATTTTTTAGTTCCAATCCGTCGGCCATTGTCTCCGATTCGGCCTCTTCCCTGCTTTCCACCAGGGCAAAGGCGGTGTTGGCGTGATCCATTCTGCCGGCTGAATTGAGGCGAGGTGCAATTTGAAAACTTATTTGAGTGGTCGTTGGAATTTCCTTGCCCGAAAGAGGGATACGAGCTTTTTTGAATAAAGCTTTAATTCCCGGTCTGCGAGTTTTTCCCAAGACTAACAGCCCAAACTTAACGAGGACTCGGTTTTCTTTTTTTAAGGGTACCATATCGGCTACTGTTCCCAGAGCCACCAAATCTAAAAACCATTTTTCAAATCCGGGCTTGAAGATGCCCTTAGGGGCCTTGCTAATAATGGCACAGGCTAGTTTGAAGGCCACTCCGACGCCCGCTAACTCTTTCCATGGGTATGGGTCGCCTTTGCGGTGGGGATTGACGACAGCGACGGCTTTGGGCAGTTTTGCTCCCGGCAGGTGATGGTCACTGATGACGACGTCGAGGCCTAATTGGTTGGCCAGGTCAACTTCCTTCAGGTCTCGAACGCCACAGTCAACGGTCACTATCAATTTATTTTTCTGGCGGGCAAGATACTTTACGGCTTTTTCGTTTATACCGTAGCCTTCCTTTCCGCGGTCGGGGATGTAGACTGAATTTTCAATCTTTAATTTGTTAAACAGTTCTGACAAAATGGCTGAGCTGGTGATGCCGTCAACGTCGTAGTCGCCAAATATGACCACTTTTTCTTTTCTTTTGCGGGCTAACAAAATTCTTTCGACTGCCTTTTCCATGTCTAGCATTAGAAACGGGTCGTAGAGGCCGGAGACGTAATCGAGATTAAAAAACTCTTTTATGTCGGCATCGTTATCCCCTATTCGAGAATAAACTAAACCGGCGATGACTTCCGAATAATCTTTTAATTTTTTTCTAAAGTCGGCGGGGGCGGAGGGGCCAATTTTCCAAGTAGTACATTTTTTAAACATTCAAGTAAGCTAAATTTTTAATTAACGCCTAAAAAGAATAACAAAATTAAATATAAATTGAAATTTATTTTTAATGAGGTTAAAATGAAATCGTAAAATAAAAAGATAAAAAAATACAATGGAGAAGTATGCGCTAATAATTGTCCCTCTACTCTCCGGGCTTTTGGCTCAGTTTATTAAGTTTGTGATTTTTTCCCTGAAACATGGATTGGATTGGCGTTTTCTCTTTGAGTATGGGCACATGCCATCCTCACACACTGCCATGATGAGTGCTCTGATTTTCGGTATCGGTTACTACGAAGGAGTGTCCAGCCCCGCTTTCGCCGTGGCTTCCATCATTACTGTTTTGGTGGTGAGTGACGCTTTGCGCCTGCGTATGTACATCGGTTCTTACGGTCGCACTCTTAATAATTTGCTCGATCACTTAAGGATAGAGGAGGATAGAGACGCTTTTAAGCTTAAAGAGAGAGTGGGTCACCGACCAACCGAAATTGTGGCCGGTTTAGTGTTAGGAATTTTTACCGCTATGGTTTTTGTGCGTTTAATTCAAATTTTTGGTCTTTAGTTAAAAACATCCAAATGAAAATAGAGAAACATGACAATCAAGAAGAGTGGGAGAATTTTATTGCCACCAATAAGCCGAACAATTTTTTGCAAAGCTTCTGGTGGGGTGAAGTCCTAAAAAACGAGGGGCGAGAGATTGAGCGTTTTGCCGTGAAAAAAAATAAAAAGGTGGTTGCCCTCTTTCTTTTGGAGAAAAAAACGATGACCCGCGGAGGTCTTTTTTATTTCGAATCTCTTTGGGGTCCGGTCTGGCGAAAAAACTTGCCGAATCTGGAAGTGGCAGGAATTTTGGAGTATATTCATTGCTTCATTTCCAAAAAAGACAAAGGTATCTTTTGGCGTTTCAGTCCCCCAGCTAGCACTTTAATTTCGCCTAAAGACATAGAATCGAATTATTATTTTGAGAATGATTGTCTCGAGTCGAATTTTCGTTGGAACTTCTTCCCTACCCTAGCCAAAACTCGACCACCCAAGAAAACTTTAATTATCGATTTAACCTTGGAGGAGAATCAAATACTGACTCAAATGAAAGGAAAAACCCGCTATAACATAAAATTGGCGCAGAAAAAAGGCTTAGAAATCGTCTGGAGCGATAAAAAGGAGGATTTGAAAAGCTTTTTCAAATTGCACCTTATTACGGCTGAAAGAGGTGGCTTCAAGCCTCACACTTTTGAGCATTATTGGAATATATTGAAGACTCCACACGCTCTGCCGAACAATAAAGTGTTGCTAATTTTAGCCAAACATAACAAAAAAATAATCAGTGCCAACCTGATTCTTTTCTTCAATCAAACGGTTTTTTATCTGCATGGAGCTTCCGGCAATGACGGCCGAAATTTAATGTCTCCCTATCTTTTACATTTTGAAACCATAAAAAGAGCCAAGGAAGAAGGTTTTGAGAAATTTGATTTTTGGGGGGTAGATAGCAGTAAATGGGCGGGGGTGAGCCGTTTCAAGGAAGGTTTTGGAGGTCATTCAAAGTATTATCAATCCATTTACGAATGGCCACTTCTCGACTACTATTACAAGATGTATCGCTGGTACAGGAAGATCAGAGAAAGATAGGGGTTGGCCTTCGGCCAGTTAAAAGTTCAAAGTTAAAAGTTGAAAGAAAAAATTTATAATTTATAATTTCTAATTGCTATTTTTGGTAGCCCTACGGGGAATCGAACCCCGGTTGCTGGAATGAGAATCCAGCGTCCTAACCTCTAGACGATAGGGCCGAGCAAAAGTTAAAAGTTAAAAGTTAAAAGTTAAAAGTTAGAACCTCTCCTTAGTAGAAAAATCCTTAATTTCTAATTCCCAATTTATAATCTCTGTAGCTTCTATTATTTCTTAACCGCCTCAATGATTCTCTTGAAAGCTTCCGGTTTTTCAGCGGCCATCTGGGCTAAAACTTTTCGATCGAGCAGAATTTTCTTTTCTTTTAACAAATGAGTGAATTTGCTGTAATTCAATTCAAACTGTCTAACGGCGGCGTTGATTCTCACTTGCCACAGTTGTCGCATGGTTCTTTTCTTGGTTTTTCGGTCTCGGTAGGAATAAGTTTCAGCTTTCATTACCGCTTCTTTGGCTCTTTTGATACTGCCTCGGCGAGTACTCAAAAAACCTTTAACGCGTTTTTTTAGCTTACTTCTTTTCTTCTTAGCTCCAACCGCTCTTTTTATTCGAGTCATAAAATAAATTTAAAATTCTTAAAAACTTACAGGGCCCGGATCTGACCGGAAATTAATTTGGCATCACCTTTTAGGAGGGTAATAGAACCTTTCTTACGTTGCTTGGTAGCGGTGCTATCGTTGGCGTTGTAATGGCCTTGGCCTTCCTTTCGCTTTTCGATACTACCCGACTTTCTCTTCTTGAAACGCTTTAAAACGCTTTTTCGGTTTTTCAGCTTATATTTCTTCGGCATATAAAAAATTTAAAAACTAATCTTATTTTGAAATAATACAATTAAATCCTCGGGGGCTGCTCATGATGGGCTGGTCAATCTTCACTGGAGCTTCTTCTTGAATTTTAGCTAAAAACTCTTCCACGACGCCTCGACCCAATTCCCTTCTCGCTTTCTCTCGACCCTTTAGGGTTACTTCTATCTTCACTTTTTTACCCTTTTTCAAAAATTTAAGTACATTAGATTTTTTGAATTCCAAATCATGTTCTCCCGTTCTCATGCCAATGCGGATTTCTTTCATCTCAACTCTTTTAGTTCCTTGTCGTTTCTCCTTCTCTTTTTTGGAGAGGATATAACGATATTTGTCATAATCGATAATGCGACAGACAACCGGACTAGAATTGGGATTTACCTCTATTAAATCAAGACCTTTTTCCTTGGCAATCCGCAAAGCGTCGTCTCGGGAGAAAACTCCCAGTTGCTTTCCGGTGTCGTCAATTAGTCTTAATTCTTTTGCCCAAATAGCTTCATTTGATCTAATTTGTACTTTTTTTAACAATAATTTTGGTTAAAATTTAAATTTTTTTCAGGGTGGAAGTGGCCGGAGTTGCACCGACGTATGAGAGACCTCCAATAATTAATTCTACAAGCTTAGTTTGATTAAGTAAACAAACGGCTCAAATCAAACGAAAAACCGTTAGTTTTTGCCCGAAAAAGTTTCGAAAATCAACCTCGGGCGAACTGATTTTCTATCCCGATACTCGGCACCGCCATTGACTCATCGGAAGTCGGCCAGGGCGATGGCAATAGGTTATTAAGCTACTGCAAGGGCTGTAGCTGGAGCGCTAAATAAAGAAGCGATTTTCTCCTGAGCTACTTTTAGTAGGTTTGCACTTATAACCTCTTGGACTTACGTGTCCAAAAATCGGCTTGCCTTAATTTTTTTGGTTCCCAGCAAATCTATACACTCCCAGTGATGTTAAAGTAACGGGCCTCTGTTTAAAAAACGAAACCGGTAGCCCTAAGGGGAATCGAACCCCTGTTACCGGACTGAAAACCCGGTGTCCTAACCTCTAGACGATAGGGCCAATGGAAATTGGAAATTATAGATTTTAAATGAAAAAATTTATAATTTAAAATTTATAATTTCTGAGATAGACTCTAGCCTTTAAAAACGAAAAAATCAAATATTTTTTAAATTCTCATCAGTTTCCTTTTTTACGGCTAATTCAGCTAATTTCTTTTTATTTTCAAGCGAGATTAATTCTTCGGGAGAAAAAATCTTTTTGCCGGCAATTTCCCTAAAAAATAAAAACCAAAAATTAAGTACAAAACATTGCCAGAGCGAGGCTAATAATAGAATTAAAATCATGACTGAAAAGACAGCAATGAAAATGCCTAAAGCAGATAAAACCGAGGCAAAAGCGATATTTTTGAGCAAAAAGTAGCCAGCAAGGCCAATGGCCGCTTCAACTGAAACCAAAAGAGTGATGACGAAAGCAGAAAAGATTAAAAACAGAGTACCGGCCGCGAAATTGATTAGGCTGGCCAGGAGACTCTCTCGCCATTTACTCCTAAATAGCTCATAGCCTCGATCGATCGATTCCTTGAAGCTCAAGTCTTCCTCGGCGAAATAGAGCAAGCTGTAGCGAAAAACGTAGCTAATGAAGGTGAAGGTGAAAACGGCACCGAAGGAAGCCAGCCCGAAAAATCCTTGAAGTAGAAAATTGGAAGAATTGGTAAAGAAAAAAGCAGCAGGAGACAGGAATATCAAGAGAGAAATAAAGTAGAAAAAGCCGAAAATCAATCGCATCCAAGAAAGTTCTTTCCAGCGTCCGCGAATCTTTTCTCGCACCATCTTTTGATCGACAAGGGGTCTTTCCTCAAGTGAAGCGAGAGTCTTAAGGTATAAAAGATGAAAATGACTGTTAAAAAAGAAGGTGATTAAAGCCATAACTATAATCAGTAGAATAATGACAATAAAAAATCCCAAGAAAAGAGAAACTTTTTTCTCATCCTCAAAAAAACTACGAAATTCTGTTTTTAGGTCCTCTTGGCTTTCGATATCTTTTAAAATTTCCTCCCAAGTATTTTCAGCTCCGGCTATTCCCTTCTCCTCGACGGTGGCCTTGTCTTTATTCTCCTCCGTGGCTGGATATGCATTTTGAAAGAAAGAAGTGTTGACGGTGATGGCTTGACCACCCGTCAAAAGCAAATATAAACCTAGCAAAATAAGTTTTTTTCTATTCTTATTTATTAGGTGAAGAGATTTTTTGATCAAGCTCCAGAAATCGATTTTTTCAAACCAGGGAATTTCTTTTTTAGAGTTGATCGTTTTTGGGGCACGATTTGAATTTTGGGATTTCATTGATTAAATTTTCTAATTCCTTACACTTTAAAAGTTTACAGAAAAATACGTAACTGAAAAGGGCGAAAATTCCAGAGACAAAAATTTGTCCGGCCACGGCCCAAAAACTTTCCAAGGGAATGTACTGTCCCCAGAAGAATTTTACCGTTTGAAGCACCGCTCCCATTAGGAGTGAGGCAAGGGCGATTTTGGCTAAAGATTTTTGAATAACCATAATGGCCATTTTCTTTAAATAATCTTGCAGGCCGACTAGTAGAAAAATAAACATGGCGACTTGAGAGATTGAATAGGCCAGAGCTAATCCTACCACCGTTCCGCCTAAGCCGGAAAGCCGGGTCTCTCTTTCCAAGATGGGCGAAAGACGATCCCAGTACTTAATCGCCAAAAAGCCTAAACCGACATTAAAAAAAACTGCAATAAAGCCTGATTTTAGGGGGGTGACAGTGTCTCGAAGTGCAAAAAAAGCTCTAACAAAAAGCAGGTTTAAACTTTGGGCGAACAAGCTTAAAGTTAAAATCCCCAGGACATTCAAGGTTAAAATGGTATCTTCCCAGTCGAATTTGCCGCTACCGAGGATTAGACGAACGATTTGGGCTCGCAAAATAATCATAATAATGGAAAGTGGTACGATAAAGAAGAGTATTTGGCACATGGTTTCAGTGAATTGACGGGTAAACTCAGTGCGATTATTCTTGGAAACCAGCAGGGCTAAAGTAGGAAAAGCGGCAATAGCATAAGAAGCACCAAAAATGCCCAGGGGCAGACTTTGTAGATTGTTGGCGAAATTAAAAACTGAAAGCGAGCCGATGGGTAAAATAGAAGCAAAAAGAGTCGTTACAATCAAATTCGTTTGCAAGAGAGCCAAGTGAAGGCTTCTGGGCAACATCATTTTCCAAACCTTGACTATTCCCGGATGTCTTGGATTAAAAACAAAGCTAAAAGTAAATCCGAAACGACGAGCAGGAATGAATTGGATCATGAAATGACCGAAAGCTCCCAGCACTATGCCCCAAGCTAGTCCGACCAAGCCAAAATAAGGGACGAAAAGAAAAATGGAGATGATGGAGCCAAGATTGTAAAAAATCGGAGCCAAGGAGTAGAAAACGAACATATTGCGGAGATTAAGCAGGTTGCCTAAGATGCCGGAAAAACTTAAGAAAATAGGGGAGAGAATGAGAATACGAGTCAGCTTTACGGTTTCCATTTTTTGCTCGACGCTGAAGCCCGGAGTGAGCCATTCAATCAGAAAAGGGGCGAGAATAAAGACTCCAATGGCGAGAAAAAAAAGAACAATAAAAAGCAAAGAAACGAGACTGCGAATAAATTCTTCCGCTTCTTTTGGGAAGCATAATTTCTTTTCCAGCGAGCAAGTTTGTGCTTTCTTTTCTGATCTTTTCAGGTAGCCCGTTAGAACCGGCAGAAAGGCGGAGGAGGTCAAGCCTACTAAGATGGTATTGTAAAAGAAATCTGGGATACGGAATGAAGCATAATAAATGTCGAGTTCTTGACCGGCACCGAAAGTGCCAGCCAAAAAGCGGTCTCGGAGCATTCCTAGGATACTGGCCAATAAAGTGAAAAAAGCGACCACAAAGGCGGCTCGCGTCAGAGAACGACAAAATTTTTCCAAATGAGAAATGCGATTGAACATATAAATTCTCCGAGATTAATGATTATTTTTTAAATTTTTCCGCCTTGCCTTTTTCCGTAATGACAACGCCGGCGAAAAGATCTTTTTCAAATTTTTCTTCAATTTTCCATTCGGGAAAATTTATTTTTTCTGAATAAGAAAAAACTTCGTCAAAGTTTTCCAAACCATTAACCGATGAACTGACTTGGGAATTCTCCTCTCCAGCTTGCTTCTGAATCAGTAGGCTGTAAGTGTCTGCCGGTTTTTTTAAGTCGTCAAAATTAATTTTAAAAGGCAGAAGATAAACATATTTTAACGTTAAAGTCTCTCCCGGAGAAACATAAGTCCAGTTAGCAAAAACAGTCTTAGCTGAATCCTCATAAACCAAGGTACCAGAAGCCGGATCGACTTTGGTTGATTTCTCTTCGTTTAAAACATCCTCGTCCGGAACAAAGCCCAGCTTTTCATAGTCTAGAGGAGGAGAGTTGACTTCCCGGGTGTAGCCTTCCGCTTGCAAAAGCTCACTTCCCTTGGGGACATAAACCCGAGAGTAATTCGAATTGACGGCGTTATACCATTCATACTTTTCCTTACCTCCTCGGTGGTGACGGGTAATGCTGACCGTATCAACAATGGAGCCGTCCGGTTTAATCTCGACGGCGTGATCGATTTTCTGATCAATCATCTTATCGGTTTTCAGACCACTGATGTTGGTGTTGACAACGGAGAGATAGTCTTTAGGGGTTTCGAGCATCTCGCCAGACCAACCCAAATCGACAATCAGTTTCTGTTGATCCGGATCAAAAAAATAAATCATAATATATCTTTCTTCTAGGCTTTTGCCAAAGACTTGCATAATGTCAAGCCATTTTTCCGGTGGAGCGGCAAAGACTTTTTCCAAAATCAAAGGTGCTAAATCGGCTAAAAATTGTTTAGGTCGATTCAGTTCTTTATCGTATTCTTTTTCTACTTTTTGTTGGGTAATTTCTACAAAGTTTGAAGCGTCAACAATCGTATCGTACTTCTCGTGGTTGATAGGGCCAATTATTTTTAGAAAATCTTCTAAAATTTTAGGAGTAAAGGCAATAACTCCATCGACTGGTGGT
This sequence comes from uncultured Candidatus Saccharibacteria bacterium, assembly GCA_964602125.1. Lineage (GTDB taxonomy): Bacteria > Patescibacteriota > Minisyncoccia > CAIUEV01 > CAIUEV01 > CAIUEV01. The sequence goes on along the minus strand of CAZRPR010000002.1, from coordinate 29,224 downwards.
CCGCCCGTCTTTTCATAAAACCAAGAAATTTTTTCAGCACTTTTAGGAAAATCCGGCCACCAATTAGCGTCGTGCATAGACCAAGTGGCACTCATTTTTTGAATTGGTTTAGGTGGGATTATGCGTTCTTTTAACTGCCCGTCCGGGTTGTAAATACCGTCAATTAGCATTTGGGAAATATTACCCTGATCAATCTTTAGGAGTCCGTAAGTGCCGATGAAACCTCCAGTAGCTCTGACTTCATCGTTGTTTTCAAACAAAAATAAATACTGTTTCGGTCTTTCTCCACCCAAGACTTTTAAGATGGTGTGAGAATATTCGGAGAAAAGATTCATACTTTGAATAGCTACTGGCATTTTTTCTTTTAGCTCCGTGAATATAGCTTGTTTGTCCTGTGGTAGGTCGGTGATATTTACTCGATCGAGAGAAGTGCCGGCAAAAAGAAGTTCTTCTTTTGCTTTGTCTAATTTTACTTGAAAGAGAGAGAGTGCTTCGGTCATTGATACTGCTTTTTCCTTCCTTTCTCCTAAACCGTCTTGATGCGTAACTTCTTTTAAGTCGGAAAAACTGTTAGTGGTGATAAATTTCTTTTTGAGGGCTCCTTGATCGCCGAGAAACAGATCAAAAGCTTCTGACATGATTTGGCCGGCGATGGTCAGGTGTTTTCCGGCCTCAATCACGTTTTCCCCCGTCTTTATTTTTGAGCCACCCGGCAAAACTTTAATAATAGACAGTAGTCCGCCGCCCACTTCATCCAAGGAGTTACTGGCAACCACGAAATTGGAATAGGCGGATTGAAAATCTTGACTCGCCTCTTCCGGCTTAATTGATAACATGGCCGATTTAGCCGATTTTACTTCCTCGAAAGCTTTTTGGCCGGAAGATTCTATTTTGTTTTTAGCTTCGATAACTTTCTGAACATAAACTCCCAGAGGAATACTGAGTGAGAGGATAACGCCGAAAGCCAAGACCTTCAAAGAATTACGAGAATTGGCTTTTCTAAAGGTAAAAAAATTATTTTTGAAATGCCTTTTTGATTTTTTGAAGTGGCTTAAAACGGTTTTCTCTTCTTTGCGAGTAAGGAAGTGACCTAGCCAGGTATTTCTAAAATCGAAGTCATTTTCAGCTTTTTGGGGGGCTAAATAGCTACGTCCGTTTTTCCATTCCAGATCCAAAACTTCCGTTTTTCCCAAACCGATTTTTTTTAGATTATTGAATAAATTACTCTTTTTTATTTTTGAAAGAAAGGCGAAGGGGTTTTCTCTTTTTATGACCAGCTCGTTGTTGTTTTCAAAATAAGAATAATTTTTTAGGGGTTCATAGTCGGGCAAAAAAGTATTTCCAGTCGATGTGGGGACTTCTTCAGAGGGAGACTGCTGTTGGATGGGTAAGGATATTCCCTGCCGGTTTTTGAAACTGTCATTGCTGAATTTTGAAAGGTCGACGACGTTTTCATCGTAAGGGGTAGTGTTTGGGGTGTGTCGCATACCCTTATAAGATTCATTTGTTGTCAACCCCTCCGCCTCGTCGTCGAACTTCTCAGGCACCTGCCTACCGGCAGGCAGGCCTCCCCTCATCTGAGGGGAGGAAAATGAATAATTATTTCTATCCTCTATTTCTCGAGAGATACTCAAATTAGTTGTCTCTACATTCATTCTTTCCACTTTTAACTTTCCACCTGCCTGTCCGGTAGGCAGGCTTTCAACATTTCTTATCGGTTCCTCTTCTTCCTCGGTCTCGAATTCGTTGAAGGAGACAGGCTTAAAACCTCCCGAGACGGGTTTAAAACCATCTAAGACGGGTTTAAAACCCGTCTCTACGAGGGTTTCTGCATTTTCGTTGGGAATAATTTTTTGAGGGGTTTGGGCAAAGGAAAGCTTGACGGTGGTTCCGACGTTGCTGGGTTCACTGAAGATTTTCGTTTCCTCTTTTTCGATAATGCTTTCTCTTTCTTGCTGGGTTTTTTCGATTTCTTGCCAAAAGAGATTTTTGCCCGATGATTCTTTTTCTTCGTCTTCGATTCTTAAAAAATAAGCGGAGTTTTGAGGAGAATTCTCTCTTAAGGCCTCTTGACTAAAAATATCTTCCTTTGAATAATCGGGCCAATCTTTCGCTTCTTGATCTAAGCGTTTTTGGAGGTCATTTCTTTCCATCTTTAAATCCATCAAGTTTTTTCTGTTCTTACTGACCTGAACTTTCAGTTTGGCCGTTCCCTTGTAGCCGAGATAGGAATCGTCCTTTTTTTCACACAATCTTTCTACTCCTCCTTCTGACATTCTTTTTTGAAAGTGATTTTTTAGAAAACAGGGGTTTTTAGGAACAATCAAGTCGGCAATATGGCGACCCTTTTTTCCCGAAGAAGAAGGGGGCATCTTAGAAAAGAAGAGAGAAGCGGCGTTTCTGTCCGGTTCAATTTTGAATTCAGAGCGATTATTTTTAAAATCAAAACCGAGAGGACTGTCCTTGCTGACAGCTTTCCTGTTGTTTGAGAGATCTAAAGAGCCGATTTTTTTTGAGGCCATTTGGTCCTTAAAAGCTTGTTCCTTTCCCTTGGCTTTGGGCATATAGGCTAAAGGATGATTGGAAAAATAGTTGCTTTTAGCAACTTGTTTTTTGGTTATCTCGAGCCGAGCTTTTTGTTTTGAAATATTGTCCGGAGACATAGGAAATTATTTTTATTTTCTTTATAAAACAAGCTGAAACTTCTTTAAATTATAGAGGAGAAAAACAAAAAGGCACAATTTGAAATTTGAAAATTGGAAATTAGAAATTATAGATTATAAATTATAGATTATGGTGATTTTTTAGCAATTGATGTTTTCGTAGACATCGAGAATTTCTTGACACATCTTGTGCCAAGAATATTTTTCCAGAGTAGCTTTTTTTTCTAAATCAGTTATTTTTTTAGGTAATTTTTTCTTGAGAGCTAAATCTATATTTTTGGTAATGTCGGCAACGGAAAGACCGTCAAAATAAAAGGCACTTTCACCTAGAATTTCGGGAAAAACAGTATTTCGGCTACAAAGGACGGTTTTGTTTCTTTTTAGAGCTTCTAATGGAGGCAGGCCGAAACCTTCGTAGAGCGAAGGAAAAATACAAAATTCAGCTTGGTTGTAGAAAAATTCCAAATCTTTTTGGCTTTTTAAAAATCCGGGGAAAAAGACTTTTTTTATTTTTTTCTTCTCCACGAATTTTTTCAGTCGTTTGAAGAAATAGTCGTTGCCTCCGCTTAGCACCAGACAAAATCTTTTCGATCGAATTTTGCTAAAAGCTAAGATTAAACGCTCCAAATTTTTATGCGGGTAGGCACCCCCCAAGTAAAAAATGAATGGCATTTTGACTTTAAATTTTTTGGCCAAATGAGCCTTTTGTTCAGCTTTGGGATAGCGATTGTATTTTTGGATAGTTTGCTGATTACTATCCCCCGCTCCCTCTCTGATCAAGGCGACTTTTTCCTTGCTGAGGCCGGGGAAACTTTCAAAAATATCGTTGGCGGTGCCGTTGGAAACGGCGATGACTCGTTCTGATTTTTTGATGGCGTGACCGATGGTTAGCAGGTAACCCTTTTCTTTTAGAAAATAGGAAAAGCGATCTAGAGTAGTCGCTCTCTGAGTCGGATATTTGAGCAAAATCAAATCGTGAATGGTAGTCAGAAACTTCCCCTTGAAGGCTAGGGGCACGTTGAAGTGAGGAAAATGGGTTAAATCGGGCTTTATTTTTTTGAGGAGATATGGAAGAGCGAATTGTTCTTTGACGGTGTACCAATGGGCTTCCGCTCTGATTTTTGTGAAATTGGGAGCACTGAAGTCGAGTGTCGCATAATCTTTATCTCGCAGTAAAATGAAATATTCATTTTTGCGATCAAGTTTTTCCAACCCGTGAACCAAATGTCGGGTGTAGCAGGATAATCCGCGATTTTCGGGATTGTAGAAGCGGGCGTCGATGGCTATTTTCATTGGTAAAATGGTTATTTTTAATTTCCCTGCTAGACATAATCCATGACCATGTACATCGGTTGAATGATGGAAATAGCAAAGAATCCGACTGAACCACCGATGACCAGGAGCAAGGCCGGCTCAATAATGGAACTTAAATTCTTGGTAATTTCATCTATTTCCTTTTCGTAAAAATCGGCCAGTTGGGCTAAAATTTGCTCTGAGCTACCTGTCTCCTCCCCCACTTTTATCATTTGGATAACCATAGGGGGAAATAAGTTGGGATAGTCGCCAATGGATTGGTTGAGAGGGGTTCCCTTCTGAACATTCTCTGAAGTTTTTTTTAGGGCTTGTTTAAAGTAATGGTTATCCAGAGAGTCGGCAATAATATCTAGAGCGTTTACGATGGCCACTCCACTTTTTAGCAGAGAACTGAGAGTTCTGGCAAATCGGGCGGTATTGATTTTCTTAACGATGCCGGAGATGGCGGGAATTTTGAGAAAGACGAAATCAAAAAATCTTTTGCCGACAGGACTTCTTTTGAAAAGAAGCACTCCTACGGGGATGGCAAAAGTAATCCCGAGAGAGAGAAAAACATTATGGCTTAACAGGCTACTCATGGCGACTATCATTCGAGTTGATAGGGGCAATTCAATATTCATTTCGGTAAAAATTTTCATTAAGTTGGGCACCACAAAAATCATCATTAAGATGGCCACCAGAACCATGACCGTAACGATAACGGAAGGGTAGATCATGGCTCCACGGACTTTGGACTTGAGTTCATACTCTTTTTGGAGCTGGATTGACAGCAAGTCTAAAACCTCATCCAAATTACCTCCTAACTCTCCAATCCTAACAGAACTGTAGAAAAGTGGAGAAAACACTTTGGGATATTTTTGCATACTGTCAGCCAAGTTTTTTCCACCCTTAAGACTTTCTTTAATATTTTCTAACACCTCCTTGAAGTAGGGTGATTCAGTCTGCATGGCTAGAATTTCAATGGCTCGAGGCAGGTTAAGCCCCGCTCGAATCATGACGGAAAGATGTTTAATAAACATCATCTTGTCAGTCAGGGAGACTTTTTTGAAAATCTTAATGCCTTTCCAGTCTTTTTCCTTACCCTCTTTGACGTTTAAAGCGAAAACCAAAAGCATCCCCTGGTTTTTCAGAGAATGAGCCAATTCGGACTTGCTTTCCGCTTGGATCAAACCTTCGGTTTTTTTGCCATTTTCGTCTCGAGCTTGGTACTTGTAAAGAGGCATCGAATTTTATTTATTTATTTTCTTGGCCTTTTCAATTAGTCCTAAAAATAAAGGGTGAGGATTAAATGGAGTAGATTGAAATTCGGGATGAAATTGAGAGGCGATAAAATAAGGATGGACGGAAGTTGGCAGTTCTGCTATTTCCATCAATTTGCGATCGGGCGAAATGCCGGAGAAAATCAAGCCTGCTTTTTCCAGTTGATCAATATACTTAGGGTTGACTTCGTAGCGGTGGCGGTGTCTTTCAACTATTTGAGCGGTGCCGTAAGCGTCGTAAGCTAAGGTGTCTTTTTTGAGTCTGGCCGGATAACTGCCCAAACGCATAGTACCACCGTAGCGATTTTGATTAAGCACTTTCTTCTGTTCTGGTAAAATATCAATGACCGGATATGGGGTTTTTGGATTGACTTCGGTGGTGTGAGCTTTTTTTAAACCGGCACAATGGCGGGCGAATTCAATAACGGCTAACTGCATACCGTAGCAAAGACCGAGATACGGGATTTTATTTTCGCGGGCAAATTGAATGGCCGCAATAATGCCCTCAATACCTCGACTACCAAAACCTCCCGGCACGACTAGACCTTCGAAATCTTTAAGTTTTTTAAGTTCTTCGGGATTTTTTTCAAATTGTTCCGAGTCTATCCACTCAAGATTAAGATTAACTCCCGCTTTGTAGGAAGCGTGTTTTAATGATTCAATAACGGAAATATAAACATCACTCAAAATAAAGCTGCCCGTCGAAAAATATTTTCCCACTATGCCGATTTTTACCGGTTGGCGCTTCTCTCTAATGGTTTTATTGAGTTGCTCCCACTTTTTGAAATCGTTCTTTTTCATCTTCAGTCCAAGTTTTTGGAGGATATTTAAGCTTAAGCCTTCCTTCTCAAAATTCAACGGCACTTCATAAATGGAATCAACGTCAGGAGCTGAAATGACATCTTTTTTCTTGACGTTACAAAAAATTGAAATTTTTTCCTTGCGTTTGTTGTCTAGAGGTACAGAAGAACGAGCGATTACAATGTCAGGTTGAATACCGGCCGAGTTGAGAGTTCTGACGGCGTATTGAGTAGGCTTGGTTTTCATTTCGCCTACCTTGCTGGGAATGGGGAGAAAACTGACCATGGCAAAAATAACGTGACCGGGAGAATCGAGTTTTAAAATACGACCCGCCTCCAAGAAAAGAACGTTTTGATACTCTCCGACTGTTCCGCCCACTTCGATAATGACGATGTCTGCTTTGTTTTGCTGACCGGCTTTTTTGATACGATGAATAATCTCGTAAGGAATATGGGGTACCACTTCAACGCATTTCCCTTTGTAGTGCATACTTCTTTCTTTCTCAATGACAGACTGGTAGACACTGCCCGTAGTCATATAGTTCACTTCGGAAAGACTAGAGCCTAAAAATCTTTCATAGTTACCCATATCTTGGTCACACTCCATGCCGTCGCGCAAGACAAAAACTTCTCCATGCTCCGTTGGATTCATAGTCCCTGCGTCAACGTTAACGTAAGGATCGATTTTCATGGAAGTGACTTTGTAGCCTCTGGCTTGTAGAATAGCGGCGATGGAAGAGGAAGCGATTCCCTTCCCCACTCCCGACATCACTCCACCCGTCACGAAAATATAACGTAATGCTTTTTTGTTCTTCTTGGCCATAAGGATATCTTTATAAAAATAAAAACAAGCTTTTCAAAAAACCTGTTTTTATAATAATCTAAAAATTTATAATTTAAAATTTCTAACCTCTAAAATCTACAATTTATAATCTATCATTTCTAATCTCTTTAATTTTCTTCAAAAAAACCTCCGGAGAGAGTACCTCGTTTTTGCCAGTGGCTCGGTCGCGTACGGCTAAATTTCCGCTTTCGGCTTCTTTGTCTCCAATGACAATCAAATAGGGGACTTTTTCGGTGATGCCTTTACGGATTTTGGCGCCGACAGTTTCGTTTTCTAAATCTAATTCAAAACGAATGTCTTCCACTCTTAGTCTTTCAGCTATTTTTTCGCAAAGAGGAGCATGTTTTTCGCTGACAGAAAGCACTTTCACTTGAACGGGAGCAAGCCAAAGCGGGAAATTGCCGGCGAAATGCTCAATCAAAAGAGCGATAAATCTCTCATAGGAACCTAAAATCGCCCGATGAACCATGACGGGATTGATTTTTTCTCCCTTTTCATCCGTGTAAACCAAGCCAAATCGTTTTGGAGTAGCAAAATCTATTTGAACAGTCGGAATTTGAATTTCTTTGCCTAAAGCGTCACAAAACATAAAGTCCAACTTAGGCCCGTACAGAGCGGCTTCCCCTTCCCTTCTCTTAGCGTCTAGCCCCATTTCGTCAGATATCTCCGCCAAGATTTTTTCACACTGATCCCAGTCTTCTTTCTCTCCAATATATTTTTCCGGATGCTTGGGGTCGCGAACGGAAAGAGAAACCCAATGATTCTCCCAAAGTCCGATTTTACTGTAGAAATCTCGAATAATCTCCACCATTTCTTTTATCTCCGTTTTGACTTGATCTACTCGACAGAAAGAATGGCCATCTTCAACAGTAATGGCGATAACTCGCGTCAGACCGCTAATCTCTCCCGGTTTTTCATCACGATATTGCTTCTCCGATTCCATATAGCGAATAGGCAAATCTCGATAAGATCTGGGCCTTGAAGCGTAAATCTGGGTTTGGTGAGGGCACTGGACGGGTTTCATCACGTAATTCGCTTTGTGATGCGATTTAACGTGAAAAAGTTCCTCCTCGAATTTTTGTT
>CAZRPR010000002.1:0-21161 GCA_964602125.1 uncultured Candidatus Saccharibacteria bacterium | reverse complement strand
TAATTCGCTTTGTGATGCGATTTAACGTGAAAAAGTTCCTCCTCGAATTTTTGTTTATGACCGGAAAGAGCGTAAAGATCAATCTTGGTCAAATGAGGCGTAGATACTTTTTGAAAACCGTGTTGGCGACAAATTTTTTCCACTTCCTTCTGCAACTCCTCCTTGATAACTGTTCCTTTGGGGGTAAAAAGAGGCAGTCCCGGTCCCACTAAATCAGAAAAGCAAAACAAATCCAATTCTTTGCCTAACTTACGGTGGTCTCTCTTCTTGGCCTCTTCGCGCAAGGCGAGATATTTCGCCAAGGCGTCTTTCGTCTCAAAGGCCAAGCCGGAAATTCGAGTAAGCATGGCATTTTCGGCATCTCCCTGCCAGTAAGCCCCTGCGATTTGCTCCAATTGAAAACTGCCCATGGCCACTTCCCCACTGTTTTTAAGATGTGGTCCGGAGCAAAGATCTTGAAAATCACCCAAGGTAAAAGTCGAAACTTTAAAACTTTTTTTGAGGGCATCAATCTTCTTACCTAATTTTTCCGCCTCCTCTTCAATTAACTTATCCAAAATTTTCAGCTTGTAGCCTTGTTTCTTCTCTTTAAAAAGAGCGTAAGCTTCAGCCCAAATCAGTTCTTTTTTTACAAAGTCCAATTTTTGACCGACGATTTTTTTCATTTCTTTTTCTAGGGGTTTCAATTCTTCAAAATTGAAAGGCTCTTTAAATTCGATATCATAAAAAAATCCGTTTTGAGCAGCAGGTCCAATACCGAACTTAGCGTCTCGACCATAAATTCTTAAAACGGCTAAAGCTAGAATGTGAGCAAGAGAATGTCGTTTTTTTTCCAGCAAAGGATTGTTTTCCATGATAATTGATTACAAATTTTTTAATAATATTTCCATTTGGAAGTGATAAGCACAAGCAAGATAGCTATCAGCCCAACAATAATATCTTTGGCCAGTTTTCTTTTTTTATCTTCTTTAACGAGAAAAAATTGAGTAGCGGTAAAGAAAATATAAAAAACGGCCAATAAAATCATAGCGCTGGAGCGATAGCGAAAGGGATAAAAAGCTAGTCCCCAAGTGATTTGACTGGTCATAAGAGCGATTAAGACACCTGCTAAGTTTAGGTCATTTTTTTCCAGCTTGCGACTCTTGATTTCTAGAGCCAGATTAGCCTCTAAAGTGTCTCGAGCGATAATAAAAGACAGGAGGGCAGAAAGAATAATCATTACCCAAACCGGATAGACTTGTTCGGAGAAATTAATAAAACTGGCAAAAAGCAGGTTAGCCCAAATAAAGAAAACCAAGAAATTAATGCCATTGAGAATAGCGACAGCTATTTTGTCAAAAGCATTTTCATGTAAACGGCCCTTGGCTAACAGGTAGAAATAAAGAGCAATGGCCAAAATGCCAATGGAAATTGATCTGATGACCAAGGTGCTCATTAAAGAAAGAAAAGGCAGGCTTCCGATGATGAGAAAAATCGGCAGAAGGGTGCCGGTAAATTTTCCGATGGATTTCTTGATGAAAAAGTAAGTCATAAAGACGCCAACACCTAGAACCCACCAAACGAAAGAGTGATCGAAGAAAATAAGAGAAAAAACGATTAAGCCAAGATAGAGTACGGTAGCTAGAAATGGATAGAGTCGAAAAAGCATAGGGAATAAATCATTTTTTAATTCTTCTGAATTCTAATCCAAAAGAATTATTTGGAAAAGAAAAATTTTTCTATTTTTTGAGCCACTCTTTTTTTCTAAGTTTCTTATGGTAGCTAATAGCAAAACGGTGAGCTTCATCTCGGACTTGCTCAATAATTTTTTGATGCGGTATTCTCACTAAAATAGTTTTCTCGCTGCTATATAAATCCAGTTTTTTTCTGGTGGGGCCTTTAGCAACGGCTAAAATCGGAATTTTCAGTTTTAGTTTTTTTAGTAATGCCACGGCCATGTTCAGATGTCCCTTGCCACCGTCTAGAATTATTAAATCGGGTGTTGGCCACTCGGCTCTTTTTAATCTTCGGGCGAGGACTTCTTTCATCATGCCAACGTCGTCAATTTTTTCAACCAGTTTGATTTTGAATCGGCGATAATTTTTCTTTTCGGCTCGGCCATCAAGGAAAGAAACCATAGAACCGACAGCGTAATCGCCCGAAAGATTAGAAATATCATAGCCTTCTATATTTTGAAAATCTCCAGCTTGCAGATTCTCCTTAAATTCATCTTGACCAATCAAGGCAACGTCCCGAATGTGTTCCAAGGCGAAAATTTTATCTCGTAACTCCCTGGCTTTTTCGTACAGTTGTTTTTTGGCCAACTCGGTCATCTCTTTTTTTATCTTTGTAACCAGAGAAGACTTTTTGCCTTGAAAAATCAATTCGATTCGACGGATATTTTTCAGATAATCTTGGCGAGAAATTTTACCGGCGTAAGGTCCCGGACAAAGACCGAGTTGAAAATCAAAACATTTTTTTTCGGAAAATTCTTTGATCGAATGGAAAGGAAAGATCTTTCGAATAATCCTTAAAGCCAGCTCCATCTGTCGTTTTGAGGTGTACGGTCCGTAAATTTTCGCCCCCGAATATTTTTTTAAATCCGTTTCTCTGACAATAATTATTCTTGGAAATTCGTCTTTTTTAGTAATCAAAAAATAGGAAAAACTTTTATCGTCTTTGGCTTTAATATTATATTTTGGCTGGTTTTTTTTAATTAAATTTGATTCCAAAATTAGAGCTTCAAATACGGATTGGGTTTTTTTAATTTTGATTTTTACAATTTCCGAAACCAATTTCTCAGTTTTGTTGTCATGTGAACCGGTAAAATATGATCCCACTCGATCTTTAAGTGAAGTAGCCTTGCCAATGTAAATCAGCTTATTTTTTTCATCGTAAAAAAAATAGACACCCGGCGAAGTCGGTAATTGTTTCAACTTATTTTTTAGATAAATATTTTTAATCATAAAGAAATTATTTTAACTGTTATTAAATTGTATAAACCAAAATAAAAAAACCCACGATTTTTTAAAACAAAATCGTGGGTGCTGTATAATTATTTTTCTGGTTTACCCCAAGTGGCAATTGAAAAAAGCTGTCCGCGTGGGTTGAAATAGAGAGAAACTAATTCTTTAGCTACTCCCTTTCCTAAATCATCAAAGGTTAATCCGGATTTTTTTAGAAAAGATAGAAAACGGATAATTCTTCTATCTCCCGTCCAGAAACAAGAATATTTTTGAGGTGGAGTCAATCTTAGGCTGTGAAGCAAACTCGCCATAATCATTTTGAATCGGATTTTGCGAGTCTTTTTGACTATGCCGTCTATCTCTTGAGAAGAGATACCCATGCTTTCCAATGTCGAATCATACTCCTCTTTTGATAGGCGAAGTGTGTTGTCCACCATCAAACTTTTTCTGGCAAACTCATGAATAAAGGAAGCGATTTTTGGAATCTGACGGATGAAAAGCTCTCCCTCTCTTTCTTCTTTTTCCTTTAGCCAAATGAAAACCTCTAAAGCAAATCTTCCGTAGAAATCTTCTTTCAAAGCTTCCCGGACGGTAGAGTCCTGGAAAAGACAAGAATATCCCATTCTGGGCTGGTTTTTTAAGCCAAAATTAATACAGTTCCACAGAGAGATTTCTTTGAAGAAAACTTCCTCCGACTCTTCATCTTCGTCCTCCTGAAAAAGATCTCTTTCCAGAGAGATAAAGAAAAAACAGTGGGATTCCGGAATGGCGGAATCGTTAATTCTAAATTTGAGTTGATGAAAATTTTCTAATTCTTTGAGATCTTTTATCAGCTCAATCTTTTCCAGTCTTTGCAGAAAAGAGGCGAGCCATTCTTTGGTATCCGCTATTTCCTGCTCCTTTTTCTTCTTCATCTTTTTCAAGATTTCCATTTTGATTTCCTTTGACTCCTATTTTTTAAGGGGCTTTTTAAAAGTCGATTTCTTTCAACTTGGGCCAATCGTACGGCTAAACAACCTTTCTGTCCAGAGCGAATTTTCTTTTAGAAAAGAAAAACGGGAATTCGATTTATTCGAGTTCCCGTTACAATAAATTTCAGTGATTTTTCGGTTCTTCGGTGAAACGATTTTCTACTTTCTTGAACATAGCGAAACAATTTCTACAGAAGATATAAACTGGCCAAGCTCTTCCCCCCGGACCCATGATGCCGTTGCTTTCCCAAGTTGCCTCAAATTTGTCGTGTCCACAGACCCGACAGATAAAATTTTGTTCAGTTTCTTCTTCCATTAGAGAGACTCCTTACTGTCCGTTTTTTTCTTTGCGAGTGGTATTGGGAACGAGCTCTATTTTCTTGATTGAGCCGTCCTCATAGAATAGACGGATCTGAGTGGTGAAAGTGCTTTTTCCCATCACTGTAACATTTCTCAGGTCAACTTCTTTGGAGAGATTCTTGTAAAAATCGGCGGTTTTGGCAGCAACGCCTAGCCAAGAAGTGGCAAGAGTCAAGCAAAAAAAGAAAAGAAAATAGAGAAAGGAGAATTTCTTGGCTTTTTCCCTCTCTCTGGGAATGTTGATAAAAAGGAAATTTACAAAAACAGATAAAGCGATTAAAACAACCACTAAAAAGGCTATAAATTCCTTTGCTAAAAAATCCATCTCGATTCTCCTTTTTTCTTAAAGAACTTTTAAAGCCTAAATAAGCTTTATTGAGTGGCAGTACATCATAATTATTTTTTTGGGTCAATGGGAAATGCGGAGATGTCGGTGCGGCTTTATTTTTTACCTATTTTCTGGTTATATTTTTATTACATAAAATATTACTTATCTTTCCAATTCCACCATTTTAATTTTTCCGGATCGGGATTTTTATTCTCGGAAAAATAGACCGCTTCGCGATAAACATAGAGCAAACATCGGTCCTGAACAGCACCCTCAAAATGATTTGACATTGCATACAGTTTTTCCGGATCTTTACCTTTCAAATCCGCCACCGTTTGGATGCCAATATTTCGCAAATCCTCGGCAATGGACTTCCCCACGCCGGGGATGATTTGTAGTTCATTGGTGTTTTGGGAATTTTTCATATTTTTTTACCGATATAAAAAACGTAGCCGTAATATTCTTTTGTTAATTAGGTATTTATAGCTTTTTTGATTGCGGTTTCCAGTTCGCTGGGAGTATCCGTCCCTATACGATAAACTTTCTCGTTTTTCATAATTATTTCAACTGCGTCAAAACCGGAAACATTGTAAATCCACATATACGGCCAGAATCGGACCTTCACTCCCCATCCATAGTACCAGCGATTCTTTACTGATCGAACTGAAGCTATCTGATTAAGTGGAAACACCCTGGAAAAAATTCCATAGCCAAATTTAATCATAAGGCGGTTTTCATCAATTGAAGTTGTCAGCGTCGCAAATGATGTGATAATAAAGAGAATCAATGCCATTGTAACATTACTGGCAAAATTATTGCCGGAGTCAACTGATTTGGGTTCGGCTAAGCCTGTAATGTAAACCCACGCGAAAAGAATCAGCACGGCCAGTGCAACAACCAGCATCATGTATCCAATTTGAGTGTGTTTATATGTGGTCATATTTTTTTAATATTATTGGCGGGCAACTCGAGTTAAGTACCCGAACTATATGAGGATTATAGGGCGTTTTTAGGGTTTGGTCGAGAACTAGAATTTGAGGAGGTTGGGTCGCGATTTTAAGGGGATTTTAGCATCAGATGGGGCATGAGACAGTATGAGACACAATGAGACAGTGGGGAGGGTTTTCTGTCTCATCCGGCAGATGTATTAAGATTTGCCAGATTAGAATCTACTGTATCACCAACACCCCATCCTGGCTGACGCTTCCAGTCTGCCAACCTTTTTTGTATTTTGTTTTTCCTTTCTTTGTATAGGCTACTTTAGTTTGATTTTTGTATCTCATGACAAGATTATAGCTTCCTCTTGGCCATTTTGCATATTTCAGTTCCACAGTTACGACTGAATCAGCACCGCTTCTTCCTAATCCTACAACTTTCACTTTCCTTCCACCGAGGATCATTGTAACGTATTTCTTGTTTGTAAGGGATAAGTTTTTGAAAGTGTAACTTATTCTTTTTTTAGCTTTTTTGCTTATGCTGTAAGGAAGATTGGGTGTGTTGGTGGTTACTTTAATAGTATACAATTCATTCATCACGCTACTATCAATCATTCCTGATTTCATGGCAATCGCTTTCAGAGTGGTGGTGTTTGCAATTGATAACGGAGAGGAATATGCAGAGGAAGAAGCATTCGGATCTGATCCGTCGGTGGTGTAATAGATTGTTGCTCCTCCAGTTCCTGTTAAAAGAGCAACCGATTGGTTTGAAGTGTAGCTTCCTCCAGCTGGGGAAGCGGTGGGGGTGGCGACAGTTTGTGGAATATTAATTGTATATGCTTCGCTCATAACAGCACTGTCAGCCATTCCTGATTTAATCGCAATCGCCTTTAAGGTAATGCTCGCCGAGATTGTTAATGCTGAAGAATATGTATTGGAAGAAGAGGTTGGGATTGATCCATCAGTTGTGTAATGGATCGTTGCTCCGCTAGTTGTGGACGAAAGGGTTACTGTTTGATTTGAGGTGTAGGTTCCTCTAGAGGGGGAAGCGATAGGGGTGGCAACTATGGGAGCTGCATTGACGGTAACAGTATAAGTTTTTTGAGTTGTTCTGTCCTGAGCTGTAACTATCAAAGTATTGCCCGTGGTAACTGGGTTAGCTATACCACTATCATTCCAAGTTTGATCAGTTTGACTTTTTGTCAAAGCAGCCAAGAAAGTCGTTTTTGATGTTCCATAAGGAACGTTAGTGATTGTGTTGTCACCTACGGTGTAAGTTCCAGAAGTAATTGTGGCGATTGTGCTATTTTGTACTTCAGTTCTCGTAATAACTTTTGTACTAAAATGGACATTCGAAATAGAAATTTCACTATGCTCTTCTTCGGATAGTGGATCAAGACGAAATATTATAGTGTGTGATCCTTCTGTAAGTATTTCGGGCAATTCGATCTGTTTATGATTCACTTGGTCACCATCAGTCGAGTACGTATGTTCAGAGAAGACTCTTTTCCCATCTACAAATACAGCAAATACTCCCTCGCCCGTTTGTGATGGGAAAAGCGAATTGAA
Organism: uncultured Candidatus Saccharibacteria bacterium; assembly: GCA_964602125.1. Classification (GTDB taxonomy): domain Bacteria; phylum Patescibacteriota; class Minisyncoccia; order CAIUEV01; family CAIUEV01; genus CAIUEV01. The sequence goes on along the minus strand of CAZRPR010000002.1, from coordinate 14,053 downwards.
TTCGATTGTATTTACCGATTCCTTAGCAGTTATATCAAACTCGACCCAGCTTGGAGACCCTGTAATTAAATGTAACACATCTTCAAATATACTCACCGTTCCAGTTGCCGATGTCAATATTGTATTTATTATTGCATTGTCTACATCAACGGTCACTTTCTCGACCACACCAACCCCAAGCGTGGATAAATTTGCAATTGCTTCTATCCAATCATTACCGTGATTTACTTTTTCTTCTGTATTATTTTTTGAACACGATGCATAAGGTTTTGAAATATCTGTTACGGTGCACCATTCACCACTTAAGTCACGAGGTGTCAATTTTGTTGTACTCTTTGTTTCTTTTGAAAAAAGAAAACCCATTCCATATAACGATTCTTGTTGAATAGAGTCATTATATACATCAATGGGCCAAAAATGGGGCTCTGGATTCTGATGATCAAGAGCCGTCACATCGAAGTTTGTAACATATGGAAGCCAGACATCCGTAGAATCTTTTGATGGATCTGGTCCGACAAGTCGAGTATCGACGTATTGTTCTGCATACCCATCGAGACCATACAGACTACCATACATTTGATTTTCTTCTGCCGGAGCAAATGGATCGAGAAAAGTAAGGTGTAAAAAAGGCGTATCTGATCCCTTAGAAAAATTGAAGTGCTTTGCAATTTCATACGCCGCAGTCTGAATCACATTTGAACCAGCGCTGTGTGCGATCAAGTGAATATTTTCCGGCATTGGTTGAAGCGCAATAATTTGTTTTGCGAGACATTCTCCCTGATCAAAAGCATTAACATAAGCCTGCCATGCATCCCATATTCCTGTTGCCGCATCTTCTTTCCAATCGAATCTTCTTACTGATGTTTCTGTGGGATCTGTTTTTCCAAATATACTCGTTTGCATATTCTTTACCCAGAGGTCGTCAGCACTACCGTTCCATCCATGAGTAATAACTACTAGATTTTTCTTGCGAGTTCCATCGTCACTAGGGAACATTATCATTGGAATACAATCTGGAGATTGCGGTGGCTGATAAGCATGCCAATCATTGGAATTACTAGTATTAACCGTAATTGCTTGACTGATTGTATAACCATTCGCCGTAATTATAATTTCCGTGTCTTCCAGTGACAGATTATCACCATTTGCCTTATTTGTCGTTATATTATTAGCTAAAAAATCAGTCCAATTAACATCTTGTGTACTTCCATCTGATTTAGTTAAAGTTACAACCAAACCATATAGTGCCAAAGCATAGCCTTCTGTATATACAGTTTTTGTGGGCGGTGTTTTTACTGTAATACCGGTTACTAACGCAGGATTAAAACTCGTATCAAGCGTTCCATCTGAATTGAGACGAGCGATACGATTCGCTGCCATACCATCATAATTTGTGAAATATCCACCAATAATGACTTTTCCATTGGGTTGGACTATTGCAGAATAAATGTTCGCATTAGCACCCGACCCAGGCAGAAATGTCGCATCAAGAGTGCCATCAGAATTAAGGCGGGTGATATTATTCAAGGTCTTACTACTATAATCGGTAATACATCCCGCAATGATGATTTTTCCGTCAGGCTGAATAGCTAAACTATAAACACCATTATTCTTTGACCCCAACCCGGAGCTAAAGGTGCTATCAATAATTCCGTTAGTATTGAGACGGATTAGTGTTTGATCGTACGAATCAGATGTTCCACCCATAATAACTTTGCCGTCCGATTGGATGCCTATCGTATATATAGGCCCACTCGTATTGTTGTCAGAATTAAATGCAGAATCAATCGTCCCATCGGAATTAAGACGGGCAATACGCTTATTAGTTATGTCATTATAGAAGTAAAATTCTCCACCAATGATGATTTTTCCATCAGGTTGGACGGAGGCGGCCTGAACACCACCAGTTATATTTTTTCCGGATACATTAAAAGTCTCATCAAGTGTTCCATCCACATTTAGACGCACTATGCTGTGAATATCCATGTCATTATAAGTCGAGAAATTTCCACCAACGATGATTTTTCCGTCTGTTTGGATGTCCACGATAGCAACACGTCCGTTTGAGCCTACACCTGGATTAAAAGTGGTATCTAGTGTTCCATCAACGTTGAGGCGAACAATACGATTTACTGGTGTCCCATTATAGGTAGTGAAGTCGCCACCAATTAAAATTTTGCCGTCGGATTGAATGGCAATAGTATAAATCATAGCGTTTGCACCTGTACCAGGGTTAAACGTCGTATCGATTTTCCCGTCGGAGTTAAGGCGGGCAATTCTATTTCTATTTGTATCGTTATATGTAGTAAAATCTCCTCCGATAATAATCTTGCCGTCGGATTGAATGGCAGTTGTATATACCAGACCATTTGCTCCGCTGTTAGCAGCCAGCGCACGATTAAAAATCCCAAACGAAACAAGAATCGTCAAAACTAGAATCACTCCCTGCCATTTTTTAATTCCTTTTTTCATAATCTTATTTTTGGTTTGAGGCTTAATGATAAAAATGCACTGTTATTTCTTATCTAGATATCTTTATTAGTTTCTTTTCCTTACTGTATCAATAAAATCCCATCCTGACCTACACTTCCTCTCTCCCAGCCTTTTTTATATTTCGTCTTACCCTTCTTTGTTTTGTAAGCTACTTTAGTTTGATTCTTATAGCTCATAGCCAAATTATAGCTACCTCGCCCCCACTTTGCATACTTTAATTCAACCGTAACAATTGAATCAGCACCACTTCTTCGCAGTCCCACAACTTTTACTTTTCTCCCACTGAACCTCATTGTTACATATTTCTTTTGAGTAAGAGATAGATTCGTAAAAATGTAACTTATTCTTTTTTTAGCCTTTTTGCTTATGCTGTAAGGAAGATTGGGAATATTAGTGGTTACTTTAATGGTATATGATTCATTCATCACGCTACTGTCAAGCATTCCTGATTTCATGGCAATCGCTTTCAGAATGGTGGTGTTTGCAATTGATAATGGAGAAGAATATGCAGAGGAGGAAGCATTCGGATCTGATCCGTCGGTGGTGTAATAGATTGTTGCTCCGCCAGTTGCAGTTCCGAGAGTTACTGATTGATTTGAAGTGTAGCTTCCTCCGGCTGGGGAAGCGGTGGGGGTGGCAACGGTTTGTGGAATATTAATTGTATATGCTTCGCTCATAACAGCACTGTCAGCCATTCCTGATTTAATCGCAATCGCCTTTAAGGTAATGCTCGCCGAGATTGTTAATGCTGAAGAATATGTATTGGAAGAAGAGGTTGGGATTGATCCATCAGTTGTGTAATGGATCGTTGCTCCGCTAGTTGCGGACGAAAGGGTTACTGTTTGATTTGAAGTGTAGGTTCCTCCAGAGGGGGAAGCGGAGGGGGTGGCGACAGTTTGCGGAATATTAATTGTGTACAACTCGCTCATCACAGCACTGTCAGTCATTCCTGATTTAGTAGCAATGGCTTTCAGAGTTGTAGTGCTGGAGATTGTTAAGGCGGAAGAGTATACGGTAGACGAAGATGTTGGGGTCGAGCCATTGGTAGTGTAATGGATTGTTGCTCCACTGGTTGAAGTTGAGAGAGTTACTGATTGATTCGAGGTGTAGGTTCCTCCAGAGGGGGAGGCGGTTGGAGTGGCAACGGTTTGTGGTGGAATATTGATTGTGTACGTCTCACTCATTACAGAGCTATCAGTCATTCCGGATTTAATCGCAATGGCTTTCAAAGTGGTGGTGCCGGAGATTGTTAATGCGGAGGAATATGTAGCAGAAGAAGATGTTGGAGTTGATCCGTCGGTGGTGTAATGAATCGTTGCTCCGCTAGTTGCGGACGAAAGGGTTACTGTTTGATTTGAGGTGTAGGTTCCTCTAGAGGGGGAAGCGGTGGGGGTGGCGACTATATCATTTTGTAAATAAGCCGCGAATGTTGTGAAATGTTTTGTCCAAATTATTAAATCATCCCCAACATCTTTCTTGCAATCTCCGTCTGTTGCCAGAGCGTCTCCTGTGACTTGATTATCAGCAGAACAGATGCTAGTAATTTCGGTAAATGTACCTCCATTTCTGCTGTAGCCTAGGCATTTTCAAGAAAATAAAAATTTATGGTCCCAGAGGAGAAATGATGGTTGATGCCAAATTGGACACGGGAGCTTATTATGTTTCTATTGATGAAGATCTGGCCATTGAACTGGGTTACGGAGAAGCCCTGGCGGTTTTTAAGGAGTATTTTCCTTACTATCACGGTTCTCAAATTTTTCCTGATCAAACTATAGAATACCAATTTGAGGCCATTAAAAGAATTCGAGAGGAACACATGGAGGAAATTATTGAGAAATCAGGTGGTTTGATTAAAAACGTTAAACCTATCTATTCTTCTAATGGTATTAGTATTCGTCCCGTTATTGAAACGCGAATTATTCTTGACCAAACTTCCATTGCTACCAAGGCTACTATCGTGAAACGCAAACATCTTCGCTATCCTGTGATTATCGGCCGCAAAAGCTTACGGTCATTTATTATTGACGTGGGGAAGAAGAAAGAGTAGGAGTGATGTAATTTTCAATTTTCAATTTCTAAACAATGATCAATGTCTAAATTTTTCAAAAAATACATTCCCCAATGTTTATTTTTGAAAATTGAGTCATTGTAACATTATAAATTGTTTAAAAATTAGAAATTAGAAATTGAAAATTTGACGTCTTTCTATGGTCATGCTTAAATTACGTAATTTAGTCTATAGCAGGAAAATTCGTAGTTAGTTTAAAAAACTGAACAGTTTCGTTCTTTATCAATGTAAACAGTAAATATTTTTATTTTTTATTAAACAACAGTAATGATTAAGATCGAAAAAGGACTCCGCCTAAAATTGACAAATAAAAGAAGAAGAAGCTTAAGAAAGATTTTGTCTGCCGTTATGCTGCCGATAATGGTTTTCTATATGTGTAGCATAAACCTGCTGACTGCTGAGCTGATGACGGTTAAGGCGGATGAGGTTTCGGATTCAGCCGAATCTCCCGTTTCTGAAAAGTCATCTTCTGACTCTGAAGAGCTAAAGAAAACCGAAGAAGCAGACTCTGACACCGAAGAAAAAATAGAGGAAAAAGAAGAAGTAGAGAAAACAGAAGAAAAAGAGGAAACATCGGCTGAGAAGACTTCGGAAGCAGAAGAAGCTCCAGAGACAGAAGAAGTTTTAGAAGAGGAAGAATCGCCAGCAGAGGAAAAATCAGAGATAGAAGAGGAAGAAATTGAAAAATTACAATCAGTAGAGATACCTTCAAATGAGAATTTGTTTGATTCTAAAACAAAAAATATCGATAACGATTTCGACAATAACAACATTAACGCCAACACTAATCTTAACACTAACTCTAGCAATGTAAATTCTGAGGTCAGTTCCTCTTCTGATACTGTAACGACTAACCTTAATCAAAATGTTTCAGTCTCGGAAATGCAATGGGAAGAGGGTAAAAATGAAAACACTAAAATTATCGGGCCAGTTGAGATTGGTGTAGCCTATAAAGCTCCTCAAAATGAACAAGTAACCGTCACTTTCACTCAACTACCAGCTAATCCCGGAAAACTTTCTATTGAAGAAATTACCCTTACTGAAGAGCAAGTGGCTTCCATGCACGCTCTTTCCAACAAAGCTTACGATATCACTTCTGATATGGTAGATGGAACCTTCAAATACGACTTAACTTTGCCAAAACCAGCTGATGAAAAAAATGTAGAAATTAAGTTTGCTGAAAATGTATCAGATCTCGAAAAAACCGATGTTGCTTCCGCTGATCTAACAAAAACAGACACCGGCTCAGTCAGTGCGAGCCTGGATCACTTTACAATTTTTGTGGTTGTTACACCAAACCCAGTAAGTGCTGATTGTACTGGAGCTGGGGTAGGCATCGTCGGAACAGATAAATGTTTTAATACAATCCAAGCTGCAATTGATGCGGCTTCTAGCGGAGACACAATCAATGTGGCAGCAGGAACATATAAGGAATCAAATATTTTAGTTAACAAAGAAATAACTATCCAAGGTGTTGGTGCAACTAGGGATGATGTGGTTGTCTTACCTTCCGCCGAAGATGGAAACGTCGATTCCGCGTTTGGGACTAACGCACAGAATGGATTGATAATTAAAGCAAATAATGTGACCGTTAAAAAGCTTACTATTAATGGCAGAGGAAATTCTGACCTTACGGTAGGCAAGAATAACTTTCGTGCAGGTATTGTTACATTGGATGCTAGCCAGTCGGGAGGTGGTGTATGGAACAATCTTCATATAGATAACGTAAATATTAAGTATACTTATAGACGAGGTATTTCTGTCTTTCCTACGACAGTATCGGGAACGCTTATTGAAAATTCAAATGTCGAAAATATTGCTTTTAATCATTGTATGTATGTAGCTGGCCAAAGTCAGGTAATCAATAATACTGTCAAACATTGTTTTCAGGGAATTGTACAGGCTCTAGATACCACAACACCAGCTGGATTAATAAAAGTAAATGGTAATAATATAAGTGAGATTGGGAATTTTCCTGGTGTTTGGGGTGATCAAGGCTCTGGGGTCTACTGGGGGCAACCAAGGGCAATTCAATTTAATAATAGTGATGGGGCTGGCAGGGCAGTTGAAATCAAAGATAACATCATAAATGACATTGGTTCAGAAGGTCTTGGGGGAACTGTGGGAATCTATACGCGACTTGCGAATTCGAGTTCTGTCATTGATAACAATACAATCTCCATGACATCTGGTGCATCTTGGGCAGTTGATGGTGGTTCGCAGTCCGTAGGAATGCTTTTAGGATGGTCTTATGCAAATGGCTTTTTGGTTAGCAATAATCATATAAATTCATCTGGATATGGAATGGGTGTAATGATTTTTGGTATGGGAACAGTAGCTAAGCCATTAGTATTAGAAGGTAATACCATTACAGGAACAGGTAGTACCCGCACTACTCAGGGCGACGGAACTGGAATTTATATTGCTAATCAGTATTTATTTGCATCTGATAAAAACGAATCCTATGTTTTTCTTCAAAAAGGAAACAGCATTAGTGGTTTTGTTCGAGGAATAGATGTGGAAAAAGTAGTTACATCAACCCAACCACTTACTGTTTTTGTAAATGATAACTCTATTGTTGGCAATACAACAGGGATCGATGCATCGACCTTAACTTCGGATATGAATGCCACCAATAACTGGTGGGGGGATCAGAGCGGACCAGGAGTTGTGGGTACGGGTGTGGGGGGTAAAGTGAGTACTAATGTGACTTTTTCACCTTGGTGTTTGAATGCGAATTGCTCTTCGTCATCAGAAATTTATGAGGATGGCGATAGTGTGGGAGTTACTCTTACTGGCACCGAGCAGGATGTTACCGTTGAGAATCTTACTATTAATGACGTGGAGGGATCGGGAACCATGTTTGTAGCAAAGTATGATGATCCGAGTGATGTTCCTGGTGGAGGTACGATTCTTGGAGTAGGTAATTTTTATTATAATGTCGATGCTTCTGGAATAACAAATTTTCCGATCACAATTACAATTCATTATGTTGATAGTCCAACTACAGATCCTAATTATCTCGATGAGAATCATTTTTCTTCGATTTATTATCAAAAAAATGGCATTTGGTACGATTATAAGCTAGATACATCAGCAACAACTGGATATGATCCGTCAACAGTTTCAATTAATAAAGATAGCAATATAATCACCGCCACCTTAGAACATTTAACCCCGATTGTGCCAATAGTGGATACTACCGCTCCAGTTATGACCGGTTATGGAATTTCAGATACAAACTTAAATGCAACAGAGACCAGTATTCAATTGACAGGTAGCATTATTGATGCCACCTCTCCTATTGATTTTGTGAAATATGCAATATGGGATTCAACCAAAACAACCGTATTTGCTAGTTGGACGGAAGCGAGTGCGGCAGATGGATCTTATGATTCTAAAAATGAAAATACCAGTCACAACATTAATATTTCGAGTTATCCTGAGGGTTCTTTTGTTTTAGGTGTCAGGGGTTGGGATGAGGTTGGAAATAAGGCAAACGGAGGAGATTTTTATTTTAATATTGATCGCACCGCACCGACAATCACTGTAAATAATTTTATTACTAACGATAAAACGCCCAAATTAACCGGTACGGTTAACGACAATGCTGCTACAATCTCAATTACTGTCAATGGTAGTAGCTTTGTTGCTACCAACAAAGGCGATGGCAATTGGGAATTAGCGGATAACACAATCACTCCAGCACTATCAGACGGAACTTACAATGTCGAAGCAAGGGCAACTGATGTTGCTGGAAACATAGGTACTGATTCTTCAAATAGTGAATTGATTATTGATACGGTTGCACCTAATGCCACTCATAAATATTATAGGAACGGAACGGAAGTTTCCGGAATAGCTTACGCGAAAAATTTGAGCGAACTAACTTTTGACTCAACAGTAACTGACAGTGCCCCCTCTTCCGGTTTAAAGTATGAAACATTCTCTATATTTCAAGCTAACCCGGATGGCACCTTTGGATGGAATAATGCTTACTGTAGCTTTCGTCAGCCGGCCAATACCAACAGTTTAACTGGAACAACTGACACGATCACCGGTAAGAGCTTAACGGGTTGCGTTTCGTCACTTCCTGAAGGCGGATATTATGTGATGTACGGTGAATATGACAATGCAGCACGAGGAAATGACACAGCCGTTACTCAATACAGAGATGTTATCGGTCTTCATTTTGTAATTGACAACACCGTGCCGACTGATCCGGGAACGCCAGTTGCGAATGTTACCAGTCCGACTAACCAAACTAATATTACTTGGAGTTGGTTAGCGTCTAATGGAGCTATTTCTGGGATTAGCAATTATATTTGGAATTTGCTTAAGGGAGGTTCAAGCATCTTAAATGGTACAACTACGAATACTAGCTTAACGCAAGATGTTTTGACTTACGGTGATGGAAATTTTGCTTTTAGCGTCCAGGCAAAAGATAATGCTGATAACTTAAGCGGGACGGTTCAATCGTCTGACACAACGGTTGATAATACTGCTCCAACGGCAACTATTTCATATAATCCGACCAGCTGGACGAACGGTTCTGTCGTAGCTACGCTTAATCCGAGTGAGTCAGTGACTATTACAAGTGCTGGTGGCAATACGCATACATTTACTGCCAACGGAACATTCACTTTTGAATTCAAAGACGCAGCTAATAATAATGGAACGGCAACGGCGACGGTGGGGAATATAGACAAAACTAAGCCTTCTAAACCCGTTATTACATCGCCAGTTGCGAATGGCTATATTAATTCTGCCACACAAACGTTCACGTGGGATTCATCTGTAGACCCAACTCCTGGTTCTGGATTAGCAAGTACCGATACTTATCAATATCAAATTGATAATAATAGTGGATTCGGTTCCCCTGAAAAAGATTGGTCTGTTACCACAACTACTTGGACTCTTACAAATCCACTTTCGGATGGCACTTATTATATTAGAGTAAGAGCAAAAGATGCAGTGGGTAATTATAGTCTATGGAGTTCTTCAGTTAAATTTACGGTTGATATGACTGCGCCTGTTATCTCTGGAGTTCCAGCGGATATAACAACGGAAGCTACTAGCGCCAGTGGAGCAGACGTTACTTACATAAATCCAACTGCTAATGATGCTATTGATGGTGCTGTGACAGTCAGTTGCACGCCATCATCTGGATCGACATTCCCATTTGGAGCTACTACCGTAACTTGCAGCGCGACTGATTCGGCGTCTAATACAGCAACAACTACATTTAATGTGACGGTTCGGGATATAACCGCACCGGCTGTGCCTCAAAACAATTTGCCTGGAAATGATAGCTATCTTAATACACATGACTTTACTTTTTCATGGGATTCAGTTAGTGATTTGAGCAGCCCGGTAGTCTATGAATGGGAGTTCTCTTATTCAGCCTCTACTAATGGTAATGGTGGAGCTTTCGTAAGTCGATCCGGATTTCATGGAAGTTTAACTTCTCCGGAAGTTTATAGTCCAGGAACGCCCGATAATGTTTATTATTGGCACGTTCGAGCGATTGACGCGGCTAATAATACAAGTGCTTGGAGTGATCCATGGAAAGTAACAGTGGATACTATTGTTCCAGCTCTTTCCTCTCAAACAACTTTTTCCGGTTGGTACACAAGCGATCAGACTTCAACATTCAATTACAATGACACTAACATGGCGGACGGATACGTTGCTCCAACCTGTAGTATAACCACGGAGGGCGTAGGTCAAACATGTTCGGTTATGCCGAATATTTGTGATAAAGCTGGAAACTGCAACACGGCTACAGCTATTTCAAACGGAGCGGATATTGATAAAACCGTGCCGGTAACGACCGACAATACGGATGTAAACTGGCATAATTCAGATGTAACAATTACTCTCACTTGTGACGACGGAAGCGTGGGCAGTGGTTGCAAAACAACTTACTACAACACGGACGGCAGTGAGCCAACAACTTCATCGGCAACCGGAAATTCGGTTACATTGAGTGCTGATGGGGTTTATACTATTAAATACTTTTCCGTAGATAATGCTGGAAACACAGAAACGGTGAAGACAGCTGCGAATACTGTTAAGATTGAAACTATTAAACCAGAAAGTCAGATCACCTCCCCAGCCAATTCTGGCTCCGGCAGTACTATTAGCATTAACACTTGGACAGGATCGATTTCTGGAACTGCTTCAGACGAAATAGGTGGTAGTGGTATGAATGGCGTTAAAATTTCTATTAAGAAGGGCACTGATCAATATTGGAATGGTACGAGCTTTGTGACTAGTGAAACGGAACTCCTGATTGACGCTGTTTACTCGGGAGGTAATTGGAATTATGATGGCCTAACTTCTCCTACTACTTTGACTGATGATACCTATACTATTACTTCCCACGCTGTTGACGTAGCGGGAAATCAAGAGAATTCTTACAAGCTCATTATTGTCAATGACAAAACTATTCCTGAAATAACTTTATCAATTGATCCTACTAATCCAGACGGATCAAACGGTTGGTATATAAAGAAACCGCAAGTAACTCTTGTTGCTAACGATAACTTTAATGTTGATAAAATAGAATACCAATTAAATGAAACTTCCGGTGAATGGTTGAGCTACAGTAATCCGATAACTCTGGATGACGGAACTTGGAAAATTTATTACAGAAGTGTTGATAAGGCCTCAAACGTCAGTGCCGTGGGTCTTAAAAATGCAAAGGTTGATACACGGATGCCTAATAAAGTGGATAATTTAGATGCTAAATATCATCGGACTCCGAATAGAGTGACGTTAACTTGGAATGTTAACGATCAAGATATTAGTCAAGTGTATGTTTATCAAGGTAAAAGTAAAACTTTTGTCGCCGACAGTAGAACTCTTGTGAGCATTAATAATCCAACCGACAAAAACTATACGGATTTTAACGTGCAACATGGAAAAAGATATTATTATAAAGTAATAACAGTTGATGATGCTGGGAATATTGGAGAAACAAAGACTGTATCAATTAGAATTACCACTGCTACCAACCCCGCTAGTGGAGGAAGCGGTGGCGGTAATGGTGGCGGCGGAACCACGGGTAGTGGCGGAGGAACAGCTCCTTCTTTGACAGCGGGTAGCGCTGGAGAGGGAACAGGAACTGGTGAGAACGGTGGAAATGGTGGAGACAATGGAGACGGTCAAATTTCTGACGCTCTGAATCAAGAAGAAAATACTGTTGGCGGAGAGCTTAACGGAAATGTGAATAAATCCCAACTAGGTGTAACCGGCGGTTCTCTAGACAATACTAACACTAATATCAATTTACAAGGTGAAGATTCGGATAATAATGCTGGAGGTCAATCATGGCTTTCTAGAATCTGGCATTGGATAAAAGGTTTATTCCGTAGCTAGCACTCCTCCTTGTTATTAATGTTTTGAAATTCAAAAAGAACTCCCTTTGGGGAGTTCTTTTTTTGTGTTATGCTGTTTTATATAAAATTAAAAATTTAAAAAATGAGAAACTACAGAATTTTTAAAGTATTTTTTCGTGTTTCATTTCTATTTTTATTTATTTTAACTCTAGCTCCAATTGGAATTAAAGGAGCGGAGGAGCAAGCACTAAATCAGGAAGACTTAGTTAACTTGACTCGTCCCGGAGTGGTGCGGATTGTCCAACACGTGACGGGAGAGGCTGTAATCAAACCATTTAAGCTTGATTTAGATAAACTAACTATTTCTCCAAGCGAAGGAAATAATAAAACGATAGCGGTGGACGAATATATGACGGGAAGTGGATTCATTGTTAGCCAAGATGGCTATGTACTGACTAACTCACACGTGGCCCTAGATCGAGATGCCAAACTCAAAGCGATTATAGGAGTTGCGACAGAAAAAATTAGCGAGACACCCTCTGCTAATCTTCGTTCGGGATCAGAGGGAGAAATGGAAAACAAGGAATATGTAGATAAAATCAAAGATTATTTGATTGAAAATAGCGAATTTAATTTTCGAAAAGAGCTTGTGGTTCTTAACCCTTCATCTTCAAAGAATGGAGTGGCCGAATTAATTAAAGAGGGTTTTCCTGCTAAAATTATAAGTGCTAATGAAAATTTTAGCAAAGACGGTTTTGATGTTGCTCTTATAAAAATTGATCAAGTTAATCTTCCTGCTCTTCCCTTTGCTGACACTTCATCCGTTCAAGGAGGACAAACTATTGGTATTTTTGGTTTTCCTACCACGGCGGAGTTAAATGATAATAATCTTTTAGAGGCAACTTTTACCCAAGGAGTAATCAGTGCCATAAAAGATTCGGATAATTTGTCTTTTAAAATCATTCAGACCGATGCTAAGATATCGGAAGGTTCTAGTGGTAGCCCGTTGATAAATAGTAATGGAAAAGTTATTGGGATGGTGACCTACCAGACCCAGAGAGATAGAAAAGACGAGGGCGATAATTTTGCCTTTGCTATACCGATTAACGTAGTTCAGGAGGGTATACAGAAATTCGATATTTCTGGAGGGGGGTTAAAATTTGATTTGGGTCAATATAATAATCAATTCAAAAGCGGAATAAATCTTTTTCGTGATTTAAAATGTAAGGAGTCTCTTTCCATATTAAATACGGTTAAAAGTGCTAATGAGCAATTCAACGTAGCAAAAAACATTAGCCCCTACATTGAAAAATGTGAAGAAATGATTGCTAACAATCAATCAGTGGATACTGTTTGGGCAAAGAATATTCAAGGATTAAAAAGTGTGAATCCGTCAGTTTTTGCGTTAATTGCTATGGTGATTTTGGGATTCTCTTTGGGGTTGGTGATTTTTTCCCGACGATCGACCCATGATGATGCGGAAATCGAAAAGGAAATTGAGGCTATCCAAGAAGATGACAAGAAAGATGATGCTCGAGTGGATAGAATTGAGGATAAAATTGCAAAACTAGACGGATCGAAAAACTTAGAAGCGTTGGAGAAAGTAGAGGAAGAAATCGAGGATAAGATTGAGGACCTGGAAAAAATCGAGGAAAAGATTGATGAGAAATTGGAAAAATTGGAAAAAATCGAGAAAAAACTGGACAAGCTAGATTAATAAAGTTCCTAATTCCTAACTCCTAATTTCTGAAATGTCTTTCGAAAATAAAAATCACTTTCATCTAGTTGGCATCAAAGGCTCGGGCATGACGGCTCTGGCGGAATATTTGCTACGCAAAGGCAAAAAGATTACCGGTTCTGACACGGAGGAAAAGTTTTTTACAGATGAAATCCTAAAGAAACTAGGCATTAAATTTAAGGAGGGTTTTCGAGTGGGGAATCTGCCCAAATCGGCCGAAGTTTTAATTCACTCCACCGCTTTTTTGCCGGCAACTAATCCGGAAATTAAAGAAGCGGAGAAAAGAGGTTTGAAAATTTTAACGTATCCGGAAGCCTTGGATAGCGAGACTCGAAATTTCCTGATCAGCTCCTGTACCGGGGTCAAAGCTAGTGTCTAATGTGCCATTTGTATTGAGACGAGCAATATATT
>CAZRPR010000001.1:85838-90301 GCA_964602125.1 uncultured Candidatus Saccharibacteria bacterium | reverse complement strand
AAATAAAATAATATCGGGTGCCTTTGGCAGTGTCTTCAATTTGGACTCCCTTTTCCAATAAAATATTTCTCAACTCGTCGGATTTGCTCCAGTCTTTATTTTTTCTGGCCTCTTCTCTTTTGGCTATTAAACCCAACTCTTCTTCAGTTAAAGCTCGATCGGTTTTTTTATCAATTAAGACGCCGAGAACGGTGTCGATTTCCTCAATGAATAGACGAGCCTCCTCGGCAGAAGATTTAGTCAATGATCCGTTTTTAATTTTTTTCTCTAGAATCGCAATGAATTTAAAAAGAGCAGCCATAGCTTTGGGCGAGCCTAAATCATCATCCATCGCTTTGGTAAATTCCGCCCGAGCGGTCTTGATATCTTTGGTAATTTGATTTTTGCCGAGAGTAGAGACTTCTTCAAGTCTTTGATAAAGATTTCTCACTTTTACTAAAGTGTTTCTGGCTGACGCAATAGATTTTTGCGTTAAATTCAGAGGAGAACGATAGTGTGAAGTGACGATTAAATAACGAAAAGCGTCAATGTCTAGGGGGTCGGGGGCGACATCAGTTAACGACAGACCGGTACCGGCCGATTTTGACATCTTGCTACCGTCGATATTAAGAAATTCTCGATGGAGCCAATACTTAACAAATTTTTTGCCGGTGGCTGCCTCACTTTGAGCGATTTCATTTTGATGATGGGGGAAAATTAAATCCACTCCTCCCGTGTGAATATCGATAGTCTCTCCCAAATATTTCATGCTCATGGCGGAACATTCAATGTGCCAACCCGGTCTTCCCTTCCCCACTTCCGTTTCCCAAAAAATTTCTCCATCTTCTTTCTTTTTCCAACCCTTCCAAAGAACAAAGTCTCGAGCACTTTCTTTGGCGTATTCATCGGAATCAACGCGGGCTCCTGTTTTGATATTTTTCAAATCCAAGTTGGAAAATTTGCCGTAGCTGGGAAAGGCGCTGATGCGAAAATAAACGGAATTATCTTTGTGATAAGCATAACCCTTCTTAAGTAAAGTTTGGGTTAACTTAGCCATTTCCTTGATGTGTTCCGTGGCTTTCGGATAAATATCGGCCGGTTCTACGTTTAGGCGGTCAAGATCTTCAAAGAAAAGTTTTATATATTTTTCCGTGTATTCTTTAAGACCCTCAAGAGTTTTTGAGGAATTACGAATAATCTTATCTTCCACATCGGTGAGATTCATAATATGGGTCACTTTGTAACCTCGATATTTCAACCAACGTTTAAGCAGGTCAACAAAAACAAAACTGCTTAAGTTGCCCACGTGAGCGACGTCATAAACAGTCGGGCCGCAACTGTACATGCCGACTTTATTCTTCTTAACGGGGACGAATTTTTCTTTCTTACCACTAAGGGTATTGTAAAATTTAAGCATAGAAATAATATAGCAATCATTTTTCTTTTGCGGAAGAGTAGCTTTTTTGACAAAAGGATACATATTAAGCAAATTAATGAGTAGAAGCGTCTTTTTAATTTAGCAATTTTGTCAATGGAAAAAGCTTACGAACCGAAAAAATTTGAGGATAAAATATATAAAACTTGGGAACGATCAGGCTACTTTTCGCCCGAAAAGTGTGATGAGGACGGCATTGTTAAAAAAGATAATCAAAAATTTTCTATTGTCCTCCCTCCCCCGAACGTTACGGGCACTTTGCATTTAGGTCATGCTACGATGTTAGCCATTCAAGATATTCTAGTTCGTTTTCATCGTATGCTGGGAGATGAAACCGTTTGGATTCCCGGGACTGACCACGCGGCTATTGCCACCCAGGAAAAAGTCGAAAGAATTCTGTACGAACAAGAAAAACTGACTCGCCATGATTTAGGGCGGAAAAAATTCCTTAAAAAAGTGGAAGCTTTTGCGAAATCTAGTCACGATACGATTGTGTATCAAATGAAAAAGATGGGAGTTTCCGTTGATTGGAATCGTGAGGCTTACACGTTGGATCAAGCAAGAACGGAGGCGGTCTATACGGTTTTTAAAAGAATGTATGACGACGGCATTATTTATCGAGGGCATCGCATTGTTAATTGGGACGCAAAAATGCAAACTACGGTTTCGGATGATGAGATTGAAAGAAAGACGGCGGGGGCTACTCTCTATTATTTAAAGTATGGTCCCTTTACCATTACTACGGCTCGACCGGAAACGAAATTCGGTGACAAATATGTAGTCATGCATCCGGAAGATAAGCGTTACAAAAAGTATATTCACGGTCAAAAAATAAAATTGGCGTGGATTAACGGACCCGTCACCGCTACCATTATTAAAGATGAGGCCATTGATATGGATTTTGGAACGGGAGTGATGACCATTACCCCTTGGCACAGCACTGTTGATTTCGAAATTGCCGAGCGACATAAACTCAAAAAAGAGCAGATAATAGATTTTGACGGTAAATTGTTGCCTATTGCGGAAGAATTCGCTAGCATGGACTCGGAAAAAGCCAGACGAAAAATTGCTGAGAAATTTGAAAAACTGGGCTTGATGGTCAAAAAAGATGAAAACTATACTCACGAAGTGGCCGTTAATAGTCGGGGAGGAAAAGCGATCGAGCCTCAAATAAAGAAACAATGGTTTGTGGACGTGAATAAAAAGTTTTTGCAGAAGGGCAAAAAAGTGACGCTAAAAACTTTAATGCAAGAGGCGATCAGCGACAAGATGATTGAAATTATTCCCAAAAATTTTGAGAAAACTTATTTTCACTGGATTGATAATTTGAGAGATTGGTGCATCAGCCGTCAGATATGGTACGGTCATCGCATTCCTGTTTGGTATAAAAAATCAAAAATATTTGTCGGCGTGAAACCGCCCAAGGGAGACGGCTGGGAGCAAGACCCTGACACTTTGGATACTTGGTTTTCTTCCGGTCTTTGGACCTTTTCTGTTTTGGGTTGGCCCAAAAAAAGTGAAGATTTTAAAAAATTTCATCCCACCTCAGTCATTGAAACGGGTTACGATATTTTGTTTTTTTGGGTAGCTCGAATGATCCTTATGTCGCGCTACGCTTTGGAGGGAGAGATTCCCTTTAAATCAATTTATCTTCACGGTTTAGTTAAAGACGGTCAGGGTCGCAAAATGAGTAAAAGCCTTGGTAATGTCATCGACCCCTTGGATATGACGAAAAAATATGGGACTGATGCTGTTCGGCTGGCTTTGGTTATCAAAACCACTCCCGGTAATGACAGTCGATTAGATGAGAAAAAAATTGCCGGCTTTAGAAATTTTACTAATAAAATTTGGAATATTAGTCGATACGTTATTGAAAGAATGGACGGAAAACTAAGCCCAGTGGAGATCGACAAAACGAAAATCACCTTGGCCGATAGTTGGATTTTGGCAAAAACCGCCCAACTAATAAAATCGTTTAGTGAGGATATTCGCCAGCTCAGGCTTTCTCAAGCGGGAGAGAAGTTGCGGAATTTTACGTGGAATGATTTTGCCGATTGGTATCTCGAGGTGAGTAAAATTGAAAAGACTTCGGAGAAAGAAAAAATATTAGGGCTTATCATGACGGATTTATTAAAACTGTGGCACCCTTTTATGCCCTTCGTGACGGAGGCAGTTTGGAAGCTTTTGCCTGGGAAAAATAGAAATTTGATTATGGTTGAGGAGTGGCCGAGCGAGGAGCGATATCGAATTGGGGGATCAAAAAATAAAGCGAGGTTAAAAGATTTTGAATTGATTCAAGAAATAATAAAAGCCATTCGAAACGCTCGAATTGAGAACGGCATCGAGCCCGGGCGGAAAATCAAAGTGATTATTGATTTGGGTAAATCTAGCGAAAAAAATCTAAAACTGGCGGAGATTTTAAAGGCGGAGAGTGAATTGATTAAATTTTTGAAGACGGGAGTGAGCGATTTAGAAATAGTTTTTGTCGGTAAAAAGATGGCAAAAGCCATTCAAAGAACCGTTGCTGGCATCAACCTCTATATTCCTCTTGAGGGAGTGGTTGATTTGGAGAAGGAAAAATTACGCGTTGCTAAAGAGAGCGAAAAACTGGAAAAATATATTAGCAGTTTGAAAAATTGTTTGAAAGACAAAAAGTTTCTGGCGAAAGCCCCGAAAAATATTATCGAAAAATACCAGGCTAATCTGAGCCAAGCGGAGGAGAATCTAAAGCAGCTATTGAATAGTTAAGGCGTTTTCTTGAGTGGCGCTACCTCTGTCCCAGGTGTAACGATATTTGGTCTTACCCTTTTTTGTTCTGTAAGCGACGCGGACTTTATTTTTGTAATTCATGGTCAGGGTATAGTTTCCCTGCCCCCATCTTCCATATTTTAATTCGACCAGTACAATTGAATCATTGCCGCTCCTGCCTAACCTTAAGATTTTTACTTTCTTACCTCCGATTCTCACGGAGACATATTTCTTCTGAGTGAGAGTAGTGTTTTTGAAAGTGTAATGGACTCTTTTTCTGATTTTCTTGTTGGTGCTGTAG
>CAZRPR010000001.1:70398-85738 GCA_964602125.1 uncultured Candidatus Saccharibacteria bacterium | reverse complement strand
AGTGTTTTTGAAAGTGTAATGGACTCTTTTTCTGATTTTCTTGTTGGTGCTGTAGTCAACGGTCGGAGTGTCGGTGGTCACGTTTATCGTATAAGTTTCACTTATTACTCCGCTGTCATTCATGCCTGACTTCATGGCGATGGCTTTCAGGGTAGTGTTTCTTGTAATGGAAATCGGAGACGAATAAACATTGGAGCCGGTAGTTGGCGTTCCCCCATCTGTCGTATAATAAATAGTGGCTCCGCTTGTTCCGCTTGCAAGAGTGACTGATTGATCGGCAGTATAAGTTCCCCCTCCGGGAGAGGCGGTGGGAGTGTTCACGTTTATCGTATAAGTTTCGCTCATTACTCCGCTGTCATTCATGCCGGATTTTATAGCGATGGCTTTTAGAGTAGTGTTTCTTGTAATGGAAATCGGAGACGAATAAACATTGGAGTCGGTAGTTGGCGTCGAGCCATCTGTCGTATAATAAATAGTAGCCCCGCTGGTAGTAGTGGCAAGAGAAACTGACTGGTCGGAAGCATAATTACCTCCAGCGGGTGAAATGGCTAGATTGGCGACAATATCAGTTGCATAGACTCGAATGCCTAAATCGTATTCATGAGAGGTTCCGGTGCCGATTGCTTCCCAGTCATTGTTGTTGCCAGTATCGCTAAACCAGTTTTTTCCTGTTTCGATAGTGGGGTCAGCGTATTCATCGTAGAATCTCTCAATGGGAATCGGGTTGTTGTATCCCGGAGTAGTGAAAGAAGCTTTAACGTAGAAATCATCACCGTTTTCTATTGGCACTGCTGAAGGCAGATCGAAAGTGTAGTAACCGGCATAATTAACTGATTGACTGGACAATGACCCCAATAAATTTGAGAGAGTTGTACCATTGAAATCATCATAAATCTCAAAACTAACAGTTCCAACGTCACTTGTCATCCATGCTCCGACTTTATTTATTTTTTGATTATCCTCGGCAATGAATTTAGTCAGTCCATAGTCTGTACCATTGTTCCATCCGGTATTATCGATCATTCCCATCTCATCGTACATATAAATTGTCTTGGTTTCATTGTAGCTAAGTTTTGAAATCCAAGCGACGACTTCTTCATTAACACGAGTATCGTTATAGGAAATATAGAAAAAACCGTTTTCTCCCCAATCATCGTCCCAACTATTCTTGATAATCCAGGCTCCTGTTCCTCCGGCTGTTGGCTTACTGTCGTCCCAACCAACCAAAGCAATAGCATGATTACCGTCTCCTGAACCACCGTAATAGTAAGTATTATTACCTGAATTGAAGGAAGCCGTTTCCCAGCGCATTGAAGTGTACAGAGCCCCGTAATCTGAGAGATATTGCTTGATAACGTCGGTATTATTGGGTAAATATATAGCATTGGGCATATAGGCCATGGGGGTTAAATTGCTTTGACAACTTTCCTCGCTATCACTATAGGGATCATTTGTTTCTGAAATCGGTCCATTGTTTTGACTCAGATAAGCACTGGATAATTCCCCATTGCCTCCATCGCAAGCAGCCCATTCGAAACCGTGACATTCTTTTAAATTATTTTCGGATAAATTAGATTCCGATTCTCCCGTGACGAGCCAGTTGGATTCCAAAGCGGCCATAGTGGCGAAAGCCCAGCAAGATCCACAATTACCCTGATCTTTAACGGAAGACACTTTGCCTAAACTTCTTAAATCGTAACTGGATGGGAATCCTTGTCGATTAATTGAAAGCTTGGCCAGTCGAGAGATTTCTTCTTTTGAAGCTTTACCTGTTTCCACGGGAGAAGGAATTAGACCCAGGGGATGCTTTTCTGAATCTTCCATTTTGAGTTTGCCGGCCTTTTTTAAATCGAGGTATCTCTGAAATTTTTCGCTCATTGGAGCCGTTTGAGGCTTATTTAATTTCTTGGCTTTGGCTTCCGGTAACGAAAAAGACGTGAATATAAAAAATCCTGCAACCAAAAATCCGAATAAAAATAATGGAAAAGATTTTTTTAATAAATTCATTTTTGGATTATAGCATAAAAATCATTTTTATACATAACTTAATCTTGGTTAATAAAAAAGCCTGCTTGATAAATTAATAACAAACAGGCGGTTGTTTTAGGGATCGAAAAATCCGATCGAGGCAGATTTGGAAGCTTTGGAATTTTTGTTAAAAAAATCCCCAAAGGAATAGTAACCAAAAATAACGATTAATATTCCTAAAATCAAAGTCAGGAAAGATCCGAGCTGTCGGGTAATATTATTACTACTATTCAGTAGAACGACAGAGGATGTTCCGACAATACCGTAGCCCAAGAAGAGCATGGCCATGCCCAAAGTTTCCCATCGTTTCCATTTCTCCTTTTTCATAGTAACATCCTTTGATCAGGTTTTGTTCTGGAAAATTGCTCTTTTCTGACAAAAATTTCCTGCTTTAATTTTTCCAGTTCTTCGCTACGAATCTTTGATTCCTCGATAAGCTTTTTAAGGTTTTCTCTATATCTTTTTCTTTCCTCCTTAATAGAATTAACTTCAGAGATATAGCGAAAAACGAAATATCCCACAAAGACGATTACTAAAAAGCATAAAGAGATAATGTTTAGAAAATCGGAATCCATTCTTTCCGCTATAAGCATTTGGCACCCCCATTTTTTAAAGAATTCTCATTTTTCGTCGTCAGCGATTATCTCTGAGACATAGCGATTCATAAAAAACTTCTTTTCAATTACCTTAATGGACTTTTCTTTCCCCATTCCTCTTGCTGCATCAAGATATGTTGAGTGGTCAGGTAGAGCTAGCGAAATTATTCCCTCTTCAGTTTTGAGCCAAAGAGTATAAGTGTCCATCATATAGTACCGCCAATATTCCACCTTCAATATTTTACCGGTAAGTACCTTTTCTCCGGCCGAACTGTGGCTACCCAAAAAAATTGAATGAAATTTTCTCGGGTTCACTTCACGAAGGGAAATGTATGGATCGGTTTCTCTAAATCCCAGACCAAAAAGTTTCTTGTAAAGAGGTTGCTTAAATTCCAAAACATAGAGTGCGTCCGGCTTGAATTGGGTGATATCAAGACTCCCGGTAAATTTAAATGGGAAAATTTTATCCCCTTCTCCTCTTTGATGAAATTGGGCCCACTGGCCATTTTCCATAAGTTCTATTTTCCCCATTAAATATTCACGGTAATCATCGAAAAAAAGTGATAAGCAAGTAAATTCGATGGCGATCAAAACAAAAAAACCAACGGCAATAAACATAACCCACTTTACTGTCCTTTTTTGCATCTTCTTTCTCCTTTAGAAAAAAATTTTGACATCAAAATGCCAATAGTTAATTTTAAGGTGCTTTTGCTTTCGGAACTGGTTATTATTAGAATTTTATTTTGGTTCGGTCAAGGGATTGTATGGGATGCAGACTAAACTTTTTTTTGATTAAATTTAATTGCTTATCTTATTCCACTGTACTAATTTTAATTTTTTACCGCTTTTTCTCTTTACATATTATATAAATATGTAACTATTCATTGTTCAATTCCTCATTGGTCAAAAAAGGAGAGTCAAATGAGAGAATAGATCTTTAATAAAATTTTCGTAGTAACTCAAGGCTACACTTTTTATCGTAAAACCGATTTCAGGAGAAGGAGAGGAAAAAATGTTTAAGAAAGTTTTAGTGGCGGTGTTTTGTTTAATTTTGGTGCCAGTTTTTACTCTGGCGGCGGAAAAGATAGAGCAACTGCAACCTCAGGATCTTCTCATTAAGGCGCAGGTTCAAACGGCTTGTAGCCTTCTTCAGGGGGTCTATCTGAAACATAAAAAGGGCGAGATCACCTTGCGTCAAGCTAAAAAGTTAGGCGCAGATCTTCTCAGAGGATTGCGATACGGTGACAAAAGGGACGGGTATTTTTTTGCTGACACTTTGAAGGGTGTCAATGTGGTTCTTCCTGTCAATCGAAAAATTGAAGGAAAGAATCGGGCGAAAGCTAAGATGCTCGGTGTTTTCTACGTTGAAGAGATCAAGAAGAGTGCTTTGAAAAAAGGCGGGGGATTTACAGAATATTTCTTTCCTAAAATGGGAGGAAAAGAGCCCCTGCAAAAAAGAAGCTTTAGTCTGCTATTCAAACCGTTTGGTTGGGTGGTAGGGACGGGATACTATTTGGAGGATGTAAAATAGAATCCAAATAATTTCTTGAAATTTAAATCATTAAAGGATCAGATTTTTTCTGGTCCTTTTTTATATTTGTTAATTAATCACGCAAAGTTCCATGTTTCTTATTGCTAATACGGTAAATTTTTGTTTCTTTTAACGCGCTATTTTCTACTTAAAAAAATATGAGCCGCAACAAATAAAAAAGCCCGTTGATGTTATCTCAGGGCTTGGATTGAATTTTAGTTGGGCCTAGTCTTTGTTTGCCAGAATGTACTCGGCTAGGGATTTTGCTCGCCAAAGTCGTATTTTAGCACAACGGTCTCCGTCTCCACAGTCCACAGAATGTCTTTCACCACTCTCTAAGCATCTGCCATGATCATTTGCGATCAACTTTGCCATAACAACTGCACCTTCGAAATCCCCTATGTGGTATTTCAAGTCAGTGTAGCTATATTCAGAATTGGGACATTTTTTGCCATCCAGTCCCCTGTGCTCAGGTAACCATCTTTTCTTTAGAGGTAACCATTTTTTGCACAATCCGCACAGTCCCAACCTCTCAATGTGTAATGAACTCTTCATCTTCGCCCTCCTTTTGCTTTGCGTTAAAAGATCTCTTTACGTATAACCGTATCACAATTGTATAATTTGTAAACGAGAAGTGAGAGGAAAAGACTTTGGTTACTGTTTTATCTTTTTTGCTACTTTTTTTACATTCTTTACCACGTCGCGTTTTGCAGATTGTGCCGACTTACTGATGGTATTCCAGTGTTTTTTCAAATCTTGAGCTAATTCTTTTATTTCTTCCTGATTGGCTTTTTTTCCTTTCTCGTATTCTACGGCTACGGAATCAATGATTTTGTGATAGGTGGGCTCACTTATTTCACGAGCTTTTTCGAGTTTTTCAACAACGTCACCCTTCATCTTAATGGCCCAAGCCTTGATATGCTTCTGGTGTTTTTTTCCTTTTGGTCCAAGGAAAAAATAAGCTGTGGCCGCCAAACCGGCAAGACCCACACCAATGGCAGTCAACTTTACGGTGTCAGAACTACTCACTGTTTTTTTCTTTTTCATTTTTTTTAAAATAATTATAAGTTATTAGGATTAAGTGCTACTTTATCCTTGTCATTATTTTTTTAGTCATACTGTTTTCTGCGCGGTCGAAAGATTTAACGGTGAATCGAGAAACGCCTCGACGAGCTTTTTGAGGAACTTTGAATCTAGACTCACTGAGATTATATTTTTTGCCTTGAAAAGTGACTTGATGGTATTTTATCTGATCGTCGTCAGAGGCTTTCCAGGTAATATATTCCCCGCGCTTAACGGTCACAGACTTGGAAAGGTTAGTGATTCTCGGGCTATCCCCGTCTATAATAAGATTATATTCCGAAGTTGCGGCAATTTCCTCCTCTGTGCCTTTTTTGAAATAACGAAATTGGTAGACTTCTTCGGTGTTTTTCGTTTGTTTGGTTTGAAAACGCCATTTCTTTTTTTTGTTGATTTTTCTGTCCCCGATAATTTTGCCGTCTTTAAAAATTCTGACCAAGTCACCGCTGTTTAGTGAATCAAGTTTACCGCGAAAAACAATCTTTTTTGATTTCAAAGATACAGATTCATTTTCCGAAAGATCGAAGATTTTATTTTTACCGATCGCGACAATCGGCGTGTAGCCAGAGTTGTCATCGTCTTCCTCCGAGGCTAATTTCCCGAAAACAGCGTAGGTGGAGAAATTATTCAACATGCAGGAGAGCGTATTGGCGTTCGTGTCCAAAGTGCAGTTTTTTTTGTTCCAAGAGCCGTTTGAATATTTGTAAACATCCAGAGTGTTTTCTTGATAAATTGTTTCGGTTCCGGCGTCGTAAGCGACCGTGAAAGTTATTGGTTGATTAAAATTATCTACGATCGCACCGCTTTCGGTTACGGCTAAAAGATTGAAAAAATTGTCCTCCAATAAAGAATGATCGGTCGGAGCGGTCGGAGCGGAAGAATTATCCAATTTATTCAGCTGAATACTCACATTTTCCGTGTAGAAATTATTGGGTGCGTTGAGTCCAGCACTTCCCGTTTCGGTATTTACGGAAACCGATCCTCCCGAAGTGTTGATGTTTGCATCGCTGCCGGTTTTAATGGAAGAAGTTTCACATCCAGTGGTGTTAAATGTTGACTGAGAGGAGACGCCTTCATTACCGGCGGCATCCTTAGATTTTACTCGAAAATAATATCTGGCGCAGGATTGCAAATTATTAATTGTTACGGAATGACTTGCTACTCGGGTTGTGGTGTCGGTTTCGTTGGTTGCATTTCCGTAGGCGGTTGTCAGGCCGTATTCCGCTCGAGAAGAAGAATCTTCATCGGTGGTCCAACTGACAGTTGAAGAATTGGAGGACGGGGTTGATGAGACGCTGGTGATTGTCGGACTAGAGGTATCCACTTTGATAGTATCACTGCCGGTATAGGCGGCTTGATTTGTTGCTATGTCGGAAACCAGGTATTGATATTGATAGCAATTTCCCGAAGAGACTGTTGTGTCGGCGAAATTAGGATAAGTCCCGCTGGGAGTAATTACAGAAAAACTTCCATAACTTCCGCAATCTCCATTGGAAAGAGTGGCCACTCTTCTTTTTAAAGTCCTTGAAGAATTGTCAAGCCCTGTGCCGGTGTCGGAACCGTCGGAGGTCGTTAAAGCCACTGAAGTTGAGTTGGTAAAACCGTCGAAGTAAGAAATAGAACCGCCGAAAGGAGTGGTCGCGTCAATTATTAGAGCTTCGTTGGCCGCGAGAGTGGTGGCCGGAGTATAGTTCGATAAGGAATTATCCGACTGATCTTTGATGGTTCCGGAAATTGTTGCATTAAGATCTGAAGAAATGTCGCCTTCCTGTACCGTATAGCTGCAGGTGCCGGTTGAAGAGTTGGTGATGGCAAAAGTACAGGTCCGATCAGTATCGCCAGTTTCCAGAGTGACGGTTACATTGTCAGTGGAAGTGACGGCTTTGGAAAAAGTGACATCGATGTCGATTATCTCGCCTGCTTTATAAGTGCCGGCCGCCTTGTCCGAAGAAGCGGAGCTGATTGTGGGTGCAATTAGATCGCCGGAAGTAAAATTCCAATCGGTGGTGCCGGTAAAGCCGGTGTAGGAGTTATTGGAAACATCTTTGATACATCCGCTGCAAACAGTGACGTAGTATCCGGTATTCTCAAGTAAATTGTTTGTTGGATCGATGACGAAATTTGTTCCGCTGACTGAGACCCGAGCGCTTGAAGAAACGGAGTATGATTCGACTGTTGTATTATCGCTGGTTTTTTTTAGATAAATTGTTCCCGACCCCTTAGCGACATTCTCG
Source organism: uncultured Candidatus Saccharibacteria bacterium (assembly GCA_964602125.1). Taxonomy (GTDB): domain Bacteria; phylum Patescibacteriota; class Minisyncoccia; order CAIUEV01; family CAIUEV01; genus CAIUEV01. The sequence goes on along the minus strand of CAZRPR010000001.1, from coordinate 78,269 downwards.
TTGAAAGTAAGAGTCAGATTACTTGAAACCGGTACGTAGGAGGCATTGTCCAGAGGGTTTAAACTTTGAAGAGCAGGAGGAGTGCTGTCTACGGCTGTGAAATTCCAAGTTATTGTGTCTGAAATTCCTGCATAACCGCGACCCACTTCATCGTCAAAGGCAGTTGCGTCGATCTGGACATAGTAGCCGACTCCCTGCTCGAAGGATCCGTCAGGGTTGATTGTAATATGAGAAGTTCCGGACCCTGTCACTTTAGCTGAAGTAACATTAATAGTTTCAAGGATCGAATTGTCGGAAGTTTTTTTGATTAAAATATTTCCACTCTGCACAGTTACCGGTTCGGAGAAATTAATTACTAAATTGGAAGTGGTCGTAACGCCGGTGGCATTATCGGCCGGAGAAAGGGAAAAAACAGTAGGATCGCTTACGTCACTTTTTAGCTCGAACCAGCCGATGGTGCTGCTTGAACTCCAAAGACTGATTAAATCTATGTCACTGTCTCCGTCAACATCCCCGCTGCTTGCACAACGAGTTGAAGTAGAAATAGCTGGAGTAATTGGCTTTTCTACAAAAGTCATATCGCCATTATTTCTCCACCAAGAAGCTCCGTCACCACCAGAGGCGGTAAGAAGATCTTTATCGCCGTCGCCGTCAACATCTTTTACTTCGACATAAAGACCGGTGCTGGCGATGTCATTGGCTATAGTGTGAACGGTGAAAGTTCCGGTTCCATTATTCTCCATCCAATAAAGTCTGGTAGTAGCCATTGCAGCTATATCTTTATCTCCGTCTCCGTCGAGATCTTCAATCTGAACATCATTGGGGTAAACCGTACCTCCCCCTATCAAAGTTTCCGTAAAAGAAGGCGGAGAGGCGCCATTATTGGTATATTTTGAAATAGAAGTAATTTCCATTCCTCCAACAACATCCAGATCCCCATCTCCGTCGATGTCTCCGGCGTCAGCCGTTATGCAGCCCTCGCAGCTGCTATCAATTATTCGAGAAGTAAACGATTCACTGCCGTTATTGTCCAGCCATTTAATGCCGCCGTTCCAGACTGATCCGGTCCAAGTTCCCCAAGCCACAAGAACATCTTTATCTCCATCATTGTCAATGTCGCGGATTCTTACTCGATTGGGATTGTCGGTTGAAGAAAGAATCGTAGAGCGAGTAAAGCTTTCACTGCCGTTGTTAACAAAAAGATAAACCAAATCGCCGTCACGACTGGAAACAACAACGTCGACATCTCCATCATCGTCAATATCTCCGGCGTCAAGAAACATGAAAGATCCGGTATAAGGAGTGTATATATCATGTGAAGTAAAAGTTCCACTTCCATTATTCTCAAACCAAACTAAGGCCGTCCCCGCCGCCCAAGCCGTCGCCACCAGATCCATATCCCCATCAGTATCTACGTCGATTAGTTCATAAGCTGAAACTGCGTACTGACTTCCCAAAAGATGATAAGAATGCTCGATACTGTCGGTCTGAGCCCATGTATTTTGCGGCTGGAAGAAAATAAAGAAAGCCCAAAATAGTGCAAAAATACAGACAGTTAAGATCTTTAAGAGCTGTTTTTTATTTTTCATTTTTGTTTCTTGTGGCAATAAAATTTTAGATTATTTTATACAAGATAACATGTTTTTTCAGGAAGCAGAATCCTAAAATTTCCGAGTTCAAGAAATAATTGCAACACTTTGTTAAATATAAAGTATCTGGAACAATTAAAAAAAGCGCTCATTTTTTCAGAGCGCAATATTTCAAAACATATAATGTTTTTCAAATGTATCTGAACTTATTCAGACTTATTAATTCAAAAATTTCTCAATTTTGTTTTTTATCGTTAAAATTAAAAAAAATAAAGTTAATGCAAACAAAAATAAAAATGTTAATGAAAAATAAGATGTTTGAGCTTTGGAATTTAAGAAAAGAAAAGGGAGAAATTTTGAAATTTTCGGTCTTTTTCTCTATAGGATTGGTTTTTGTGTTGGGTTTTATTGCTTATGATATTGTGGGGATAAATTCGCAAGAAAAAAATAACAAAGCAAAACCTGTTTCTTTTCAAAATGCAAGTGGAGAGACCCTTTTGGCCTCGATTTCTAAAAAAAAGAAAATAGCTAAAAAAAAGAAAAAAGCTAAAGTTGTTGGTAGTTCTGCTGTTTTTGTCGCTTCCGCCACCCCCTCATCTTCCTCCTCCTCTCCTCCGTTAGAATGTCCAGAAAATAGCCAACTGATGTGGAATGGTCAAAAATTTTATTGTCTTCCGCAAACAGATTATCATTCATTAAGTGTTGCCGTAACGGGGGATATTACAAAAACAATAACTATAGCAAGAAATGGAACAACTGATATTTCTACTAGTTTTATTGACAAAGACACTCTTTACACTGCCGGTAGCGGAATGAATTTGAGTGTTGGTAATGCTTTCTCGATAGCAAGTAAGGGTGTTACCAGCGATATGCTTGTCGGAACAGACATCGGAACTGTTGGAACAATTACCTCCGGAATTTGGAATGGAAGCACTATCGCCGTTTCAAATGGGGGAACGGGTTCCACTAATGGATCAATAAGCGGAACGGGAGAATTGGTTTTTTCATCTGGGGGTACAAATCAAAACATTATTCTTCTTCCGAGTGGATCAGGAGGAGTGGGGATTGGTGTCACTGCACCAACTTCAAAGTTAGAAATAAAAGGGACAAATTCAGAGGCGACTGTTGATTCGACAAACAAAGCAGTCAATGGAAATTTTGCCACTAACGCTAATTGGACCTTTGGAACGGGTTGGGCTTTTGATGCCGTTAATTTGGAAGCCGATCACACTGTTGGGAATACGGAAGACTTGCAAGAGGATGTTTCTGCCGTTTCCGGGGAAGTTTATCAAGTAACTTTTACGGTTAAAAATTCAACCGGTGGTCAAGTTGTTCCGTCGATAGGAGGGGGAACCGGGACGGCTGTTTCTTCTAATTCCACTTCCATCCAGTACATTACCGCAGTCTCAAGTGGAAATTTGAAATTCACCCCTCTGACCAACTTTGACGGATCGATCGACGATGTCATTGTGAAAAAAGTTAATTTCTCGCAGGCCTTACTTTCTCTCCGGAACAGCGATGACTCGGTCAATCTAGAGATTAGATCGTCAACCACTTCCTTTGACAACACTTATATTGGTAAAGATGCTGGAAAATCTCAATTGACAAATATTGGTGAAAACACAGCCGTTGGAAAATCCGCCATGATGTATAACACAACCGGCTATTACAATAACGCTTTTGGGTCTTCCGCTTTGAAAAACAACACTTCCGGAGTGGCTAACCAAGCTTTTGGACGTAATGCGCTAAGCTCAAACACTACGGGCTGGTATAATGTCGGGATCGGCTATCAGGCTTTGCAGGCGAATGTTTCAGGTCAATATAACACCGCCCTTCAATCTTCCTCCCTTTTAAACAATACAACGGGAAATTACAATTTGGGTATAGGATTTGAATCTCTTAAAAATAATTTAACTGGAGATTCTAATATGGCTTTGGGCCATCAAGCGGGGTATTCAAACACAATTGGCGCCAACAACTTTTTTGGAGGCCATCAATCAGGCTACAGCAATACGACTGGTTCAAATAACGAATTTATTGGTTACCAATCAGGATACAGCAATTTAACCGGATCCGGGAATGTTTTATTAGGCCATCAAGCAGGATATTATGAGACTGGAAGTAACAAATTATTTATTGATAACACTAAACGATCCTCTGAATCAGACGCCAGAAGCAAAGCTTTGATTTATGGAGTGTTTGATGATGTGATAGATAACCAGCTTGTGAAAATCAACGGGGGCTTGGTGGTTGGTTCTCCTTCGGGCGGTAATCAAGGAGCTGGAACAATCAACGCTCAAGGTGTTTATGCGCAAGGTATCTTTCTTGAAAATTACTCTATTCCAGACTATGTTTTTGACCAGTATTATGATGGGGTTTTAAAACCTGAAGATGCCCTCACGCACCAAAATTATACCATCATGAGCATTGATCAAATGGAAGAATATACTCGAACAAACCATCATCTCCCAACTATTCCCGGTCGAGACGATTGGCAAAAAGAGGGCAATTTTTCGCTGGGAGCTTTGACCAGCTATTTGTGGGAAACGGCGGAAACTCAAGCAATCTATGTGGCGGAGCTGAACAGTAAGACAAAACAACTAGAAGTGAACGACAATACTCAACTGGAAAACAACGACCAGCAAGAAACGGTTCAAAAAGAAAACGAGAAAAAAATTAAAGAATTAGAGATGAAAATCACTGATTTGGAGGCAAAAGCCGCTGATTCCGTTCAGAACATTAATGTTGATGACAACAAAAGTGTTTCAGACACCACCTCATCCGAACCTGACGATTTAGATTCCACGTTTCAAGTTTCAGAGAACGTCATTTCTTTTTTGAAAGAAGTTTTATTCAGTGTCAAAGCAACTTTCGAAAAAGCTGTAACTTTTCTTTCCGATGCAACTTTTAAGGGAAATGTGAAATTTGAGGGTGGTATTGAGGAAAGTGGCCATGTAATTTCCGGAAATGAAGCGGGAGCGGTGAAAATCAAAAAAGGAGAAGGCTCCGTGGAGGTAAATTTCGCAAAAGCTTTCGCTGAAGACCCAATAGTAATAGCCTCCCCTGTTGGCCAAAACACCGCTTACGCAGTTGAAGAAATAAATTCAAAAGGTTTCAAGATAAAGCTTTTAGAAGAAGCTAAGGAGGAGATAAAATTCAATTGGATTGCCCAAATGAGTACTAAAGGGTTCTCTGAAAGTGAAGTGGATGAAGTAAATGATAAAAACGACAACGAATCGACAGTCCAAAACGATCAAGATTCACCCTCTGATAAAGAAATAATTCCTGACCAAGCAGAAGAAGAGAGCGGTAACGACAATAAATAAATCAATTTTCAAGGAATTTAAAATTTATCTAAAAAATAATTTTCAACAAACTACCACCGGCGTTAAGCCGGTGGTAGTTTGTTGAAACAAATGAAAAAAATGTCAATATAAAAAAATCTCACCATTTAGTGAGATTTTTTGTTTGCTTCGCTGGCTGGAACAAGCTCGAATCTAAAAAAATATTTTACTGTAAAAGATTGGTTACAATTTTTATTAGTTTATCCTTGTCTTTTGGATCACTGATGGCAATTAGCAACGCTAAGGCAACAAGGGCGTTGTCGTTGATTTTTCTTTCGCCGGTTTTTCTGAGAAGATAATTGTTCTTGTCTAGGAAATAAACAAATAGAAAAGATCCGATTCGTTTGTTTCCATCAACGAAGGGATGGTCTTTGATTATGAAATACAGGAGGTGAGCCGCTTTTTCTTCTAGGCTGAAATATAATTCTTTCTTGCTAAAAGTCTGATAAATATTACCTAATATTCCCTGCAATTTTTTATCATATTCTTGACCAAACAGCACACCCGCTTCTTTCTTTAATGAAAGTTCTTTTTTGATTTTTTCAATAACATTCAAAGAATCTTCATAGTTGAGTACGAATTTACCTTTGCCTTTTTTAGTAAGCGATAATTTTTCTTTGTCGTATTTCTCAAGCAAAGTAAGCGTCTTTGAATATCTTCCAAGCAGACTCAACAACTCCTGCTCCTGTCCAATTAGCAATTTATGTTTGGATTTTTCCTGTAAAAAGGAGATGGTTTCTTGTAGCTCTTTGAATTTGTCTTTTGCGTCTGAGAGCCTTTTTTTGTTTATTGTGTAGCCATTTAAAATATGTTGCCTTAAAATTTTAGTTGCCCATTGGCGGAATTGGATTGCGTAATTTGAATTAGTTCGATAGCCAACTGCTAAAACGATATCTAGATTATAATATTTAACTTTATACGTCTTACCGTCCTCGGCAGTATGTGCAAAATATGCACATACTGAATCTTTGTTAAGTTCTTTATCTTTCAAAATATTACTAATGTGTTTTGTAACGACAGATCGTTCAATGCCAAAAAGGCCAGCTATTTGGGCCTGGCTCGCCCACAAAGTTTCTTTCTTGAAGTCCCCCTTAAACTCAATTGCTCCTGATTTGTTCTGGTAAATGATAATTTCTTTTTTCATAGATTTTAAAATTAAATTAATTTTAATTATCTACTTCTATTCTATCATATCAATTATTAAATTCTCAACAAAAAAATTCCCCGAATGGAGAGTTTTAAACTTTTTGCTCCAGAAGCTGGACGCTTGCCCGTCCGTAGCCTTGGCGAAGGCGGGACGTTAGAATCTGTTTGATGGGATTAGTTTAATTTTATATCCCTCCTAGCTTAAAAGCATTCATTGACGAAAATTAATTGCATGTAAATACCTTCCCAATATTATTAAATTATTGTATCTTTAGTGTAGTATGTTTGCTGGAATAATATAAATTTTTTAATAAGTTGAAGATATGGGTATTAAAGAAAAGATTAGATTAATACAAGAGGTTGGAGAAGAAGTTGTTGGACTGGAGGAGGTAATCGCCAAGATTAAGAAGGGTAAAAAGCTGGTTGCCTATGATGGTTTCGAGCCTTCCGGTAAAATCCATATTGCTCAGGGCTTTGTGAGGGCTTTAAACATCCAGAAATTATTGAAAGCGGGAATTAAATTTAAAGTCTTGATTGCGGATTGGCATGCATACGCCAACAACAAAATGGGCGGAGACATGGAAAAAATCCAGCAAGTTGGTAAATATTTTATTGAAGTGTGGAAGGCTTGCGGTTTAGATACTAAAAATATCGAGTTTATCTGGGCGTCGGATTTAGTAAAGGATCCAAAATATTGGTTTAGCGTTCTAAAAATCGCCAAGTCGACCACTTTAAAAAGAATTATTCGTTGCTCTCAAATTATGGGTAGGAGCGAAACTGATAGCTTAACCGCAGCTCAGATTATCTATCCAGCTATGCAAGCAGCTGATATATTCTACCTCAAAGCGGATATTGCTCAACTTGGTATGGATCAACGCAAAGTCAATATGCTGGCCAGGCAAATTGCTCCCGATCTAGGCTATGAGAAACCGATTGCCGTTCACCACCATATGCTCATCGGTCTTAATCCGCCAATCGATAAATTAAGTCAGAAGAAAAATAAAATTGAAAAGACAATCGCCTTAAAAATGTCTAAGTCACAACCAGACTCGGCTGTTTTTATGACAGATACTCATGAAGAGATCCGCAGAAAAATTGGCAAGGCTTACTGTCCTCCAAAGGAAACGACTTTTAACCCAATTCTTGAATATTTCAAACATATTGTTTTTCTTAAATACCAGACGGTTAAAATTAAAAGAGAAGCTAAATTTGGGGGTGATTTATTGATAGAATCTTATCAGGAGTTGGAGGAATTGTATAAGTCTGAAAAAATTTATCCGCTTGATTTAAAAAATAATCTAGTAGATTATTTGGATGAGATAATCGAACCGGTGAGGAAACATTTTGAATCAAACCCCAAAGCAAGGAGTTTAAAAAAAGAAATTGAATCCTATGAAATCACGAGATAATTAGTGGTAAGAAGTGTTCTTAGCCTATATCGCTTTGCACTGCGTTATTATTTTTTGAGTATTATATATAATTTGAGGTGTTGTTTATGGCAACACCTCGCTGAGAAAAGTTTTGTAATTACGACTGACTTGCTGGGCTTTTCGTTCAGTCGATACCGCATAGTCTAATTTGTCAAAAATAATTTTCTGTTGAATAGCGTTGATGTTCTTTTTTTATTTTTTTATCTAAAAACCGCACTGTTATGCGGTTTTAAAGTAGATGCTCCGCGAGAGGGATTCGAACCCCCGACCAAGTGGTTAACAGCCACCTGCTCTACCACTGAGCTATCGCGGAATGGTAGAAAATTCTCAAATAACAAAAACTCGCTTTTTTAAAGCGTACA
>CAZRPR010000001.1:62765-70298 GCA_964602125.1 uncultured Candidatus Saccharibacteria bacterium | reverse complement strand
CGCGGAATGGTAGAAAATTCTCAAATAACAAAAACTCGCTTTTTTAAAGCGTACAAACAAAATAAAACAAAAAATGGTAAATGTAAAGAAAAAACAGATAAAATTTAAAAGGTCGGTAAATTCCGACCTTGTTTTTTTGTTTATTTCTTCCTGATCACTTTTGATTCTCGGCGGTAATTGGTGTCTTCGAATTTCCATAATTTGGGCAGGGCGTTTTGTCCTTTTCGAGCGTAGACGCGAAAGTACAAATTCATTGCCCTTTTATTGTGGTAAAGCTTGGTGATGACTGAATGAGGTACTTCCCAAACATTAACTTCGTCGATTAAACCGTCTCGGTCAACCAGGAAATCGTATTGGGTTTCTTCCAGCCCCAGGTTTGTGCTGACCTCGGAATAAATAACTGAGTTAGTCCAAACGTCCAAAGGTTCCACAAACCAATAGGTTTTCGCTTTTGCCATCTTTTTTCCTCCTATCACAGACATGGATCTTCTTGGGTAAAAAGTATCTCAATTAATTTCTCTCCGATTGCTTAAATATCTTGTTTACTAACTCGAGAAAGCATTTTCTCCGTTTTCTGACAAATACTCTTTTCGTCCATATTCGGGTATTGAAGATGAAGATACTCGTGAATGTAAGTTTCTACCAAGTGGAGAGCCAAGTTGATTAAGATTCTTTCCTTTAGTGGGTCGATAATGGCCAAGGTACTTTTGTTAATCCAACAAAATTTAATTTCGAATTCACCGTCTTTAAGGTACTCCAACAATTTTCTTGAACAAGGGGCCTGATCTTTCATGCTCACCTCCCTGATAATTTTTTATTGGTCTATAATTTATCAAGGATAAAAATAAATTTGGGAAATAAATAACAAGTAAATGAAAAAAATTCTAGTCAACGATAAGATGCAATCGAGATATGCCTATGAACTGTCGGCATCGGTTGGTTGTGATTTTCATTCTGACTTTCTTCCCGAATTAACGCCGAAGGCAATGTTGGAGCTGGGTGTTTTTGGCGGGAAATACATGACCGATTGTAGAGCGGAATTTCCGACTGAGTGGTTTAAAAAAGCTAAACTTTGTTCGAAGAAACATGATCCAGAATTGAATTTTTTTGGTATTAATGCCAGCCAGCCACTCTCCGTTTGGCAAGAGAAGGGCTGGATTCATCCCGACGATCCGCGCGGCTGGTTCCAGTGGTATTGTCGTTATTATTTAGGGAGACGCCACGAAGACGATGCGAGGCAAATTAAAAGATGGAAGGCTTTTGCTCGGCACCGAGGACAAGTGAAAAAGAATTGTTTTCTGCATGATTTTGATTGTCGAGCCAAACAACGCCAAGCTCTTTTGCATTGGGCGTACGATAGTCGGAGAATCTAGAAATATTGATTGAAAATTATGTCAACCAAAAACATTTCTGGTGAGGAGCTGGAAAAAATGATTGATCAGGAAAGAGACGGTATGGAAATTATCGACGTGAGAGAAATTGATGAATTTGATTTAGTTAAAATCAGAGGTTTGAAGCTGGTTTCTTTTGGAAAATTAAGGCTGTGCAGCGACCGTCGATGTTTTTTTCCTCTATGAATCTAAATTGTTTTCTGAATATGTATTTTACAAAGGGAATTGTCCAAAAATAGGTAGGATAATTATAACTTTTTCCGTTCGGCATTTTTAATTTACCGGTATAAGTTCCATTTTTAAAATTAATTTTTGGATTTTTTTCGCCGGCTAATCTTTTAGTGCCGTCTTCCATGGTAATAATTAAGAAACCGAAAGTTTTTAAAATTCTTTTGATTTCGACACTCAATTTTTCAGCTTCATCATAGGAACATTCTATTATATTGTTTGGAAAAACGGCCAGCTTGAAAGTTTCTTCTGGAAAAGGGGTATTGGTGTAATCTCCTACAACAAAAGAGCATTTGCTACCTAATCTTCCTTTAATCTTATCGGCCAAAGCGATTGCTTCTTCGGAGCAGTCGATACCAACTACCTGAGTATTAAGTTTTTCAAGGGCAAAGGATTGTTTTCCCGTGCCACATCCCAAATCAACCGCAAGACCTTTCTCGGAAATATATGGTTTTAGAAATTTTTTTATCCAAACGGTTTTTGCTTTAGCTTCCCCATTCCTAAAGTCCAATAACGGATGCTTGGTTTCGACTATGGCCTTGGTAACTTTTTGAGCAATTTTCTTTTGCATCGGAATATTTTTCTTATATTTATGTTTTATTCTAACATTAAAAAAAGACTGATAAAAATCAGTCTTTTTTGAAGGCTACGTTGAATAAGGATTATCGCCTGATTGTTGGCAAGCGCACATTGCGTTAGCGATGTATTCGTCTAAATCAACAATGACAGCTAGAGCCAAATCGTCTAAAGTCTCCATTTCGGACTCCTCCTTTCTCTTTATATTTGATCTAAATTCCGTAAAAATAAAGTCGGAGAATCTAATCATCTATTCGTAGCTCCAGCATTCGATCGACTCTAAAGGTTCTTTCTTCCTGCCTCAAGAGACAGAAGGCTTTGAGGCCGATATATTTTTTACCCAAATATTCCATTTCACCGACAATTTTGGGTTTGAGTTTTCTTTTGGATTTGGTGTCATTAGCTCTGAGGTAAGTGACATCCAGATTGAAGCCGTCAACAATAGCTTGCTTAATCAGTTCTATTTTTTTCTCCAAAGGGAAACCTTCCTCGGCCAATCCGTAGCGGTAGTTGGTAATAAAATTAACCACTCTGTAGTCCATTAAAATATGTTTTTTCTCGATTGGTTTTTTAAGAATTAAACCTTCAAAAGTGGTGCATCGACTAAGGGCGACGTAAATCTGACCGTGAGAGAAAGTGCCGTTGCCAATATCAATAATCACTTTATCGAAAGTTTTGCCTTGGCTTTTATGAATGGTGATGGCCCAAGCGAGCTTTAGGGGGTATTGAATAAAGGAACCGACAATTTTCGATTTGATTCTTTTCTTTTTTGGATCGTAGGCGAAATTGAAGATTTCCCAAGTGTGCGGTTTGACTTTAACTTTCTTGCCTTCATTGAGTTTGACCGTGATTATTTCATCGTCTTTATTGATAGAAATAATTTTACCAATGCTGCCATTAACCCATCGACCCATCAGGTCGTTATTTAGTAGCATTACCTGAGCTTCTTCCTTGAGAGTTAAATTTGGTTCAGTTGGCATATACTTGGTGTCAAAATTACCGATCACATCACCCTTTAAAAAATATTCTTTACCTTTTTTCTCGCTCAATTTTTCTCGATTAAAATTTTCCGCCATGGCGTTGGTCGTCGTCAGATAGACGTAAAAATCTTCTTCCCGGCTTTTAAATTCGGGATTGAGTTTTTGGTTTAATTTTTTTAAGCCTTCTTCTTGAATGGAATTATTCCGAATTGAATTGAGGAGTTTAATAAAATCACTGTCGTTTTGCCGATAAATTTTTTCCAATTCGATCAGTTTTATTCTAAAATCAGCAAAGACTTTAGCGGAAAAAAAGTAAGGACTTCCGTACTCGGTTTTGAATAAGATTTTTTCTTCCCCTGTGACTACGGGTGGCAACTGATATAAATCGCCAATAAAAATCATTTGAATGCCACCGAAAGGCAGTTTATCTTCCCGTCCGTTTAGGCGCATAAATTTATCGATACAATCCAGGAGATCCGCTCGAACCATAGAAATCTCGTCGATTACGATAGCGTCCAGTTTCGAGTAAATATTTTTCGGATCATCTTGACGATATTTTCGCCCCACCTTGTTGAGGGTAATATTTGGCTTAAAACCGAAGAAGGAATGAATGGTCTGCCCCTTGACATTAATGGCGGCCACCCCCGTTGGTGCCAGCACTACAATTTTTTTTCCAGTGTGGTCTCTGAAATAATTTAGCAAAGTTGATTTTCCCGTCCCGGCCTTCCCTGTCAAAAATATATTTTGTTTCGTCTGCTCCATCGACTCAAAAGCTTCTTTGAACTGAGGAGTGAATTTAATTTTTATTTTACTTTTGGTTGGCATGATTATTTTTTGTTCAAAGTCTCAAAAAGGAATTGCCCCGTAAAACTACTTGAGTGTCGTGCAATATCTTCGGGGGTGCCGCTGGCCACGATCTTACCTCCCCCTGCCCCACCTTCCGGTCCGAGATCAACGATATAGTCAGCAGTTTTAACAACGTCTAAATTATGTTCAATGACAATAACCGTGTTGCCGGCATCGACTAATCGATTAAGCACAGCCAGCAATTTTTTAATATCTTCAAAATGTAGTCCTGTGGTCGGCTCGTCTAGAATATACAAAGTGTCTCCCCTGCCCCGCCGACTCAATTCCGAAGCCAGTTTGATTCTCTGAGCTTCTCCGCCGGAAAGAGTGGTGGCCGATTGGCCCAAATTAATATAGCCCAAACCGACTTCCTCCAAAACCTTCAGGGGCTCATGAATCTCTCGAAAATTCTCAAAAAAGTTTTTGGCCTCGCTGACGGTCATGGCTAAAATTTCGGCGATATTCTTGCCTTTGTAATGGACTTTCAACGTCTCACTATTATATCGCTGTTCTTTACAGACGTCGCAGGGCAGATAAACGTCCGGCATAAATTGCATTTCCACTTTCAAAAAACCTTCCCCTCTACAATTTTCGCAACGCCCACCAGCGACATTGAAGGAAAAGCGACCGGGAGAGTACGCTTTGGCACGCGCCTCTTTAGTCAAGGAGAAAATTTTTCGGATGGGGGTGAAGAGACCGGTGTAAGTGGCGGGGTTAGATCGGGGCGTTCGGCCAATGGGCGACTGATCAATCATGATGACTTTTTTCAGATTTTCCAGACCGATAATTTCTTTATGCTTGCCCGGTTTTTCCAAGGAGCGCATAATCTTTTGAGAAGCGGATTTGTAGAGAATATCTTCCACTAAAGTAGATTTACCGGAACCACTGACACCCGTAACACAAGTAAAAACGTTCAAGGGAAAACTGACGGTTAAATTTTTCAGATTGTGCTCCTCGGCGTGTTTAATGGTAATTAATTTTTTATCTTTAAGTTTTCTGCGAGCAGGAGGAATCTCAATTTTTAATTCCTGGTTGAGATACTTTGCCGTTAATGAACTTGGGTTTTTTAAAAAATCTTCTAGCAATCCCGCTGCTACCACCTCCCCACCCAGCTTGCCGGCACCGGGACCAATATCTACCAAAAAATCTGATTTACGCATAGTTTCTTCGTCGTGCTCGATGACGATTAGGGTGTTACCCAGGTCGCGAAGGTCGAGCAAGGTTTGGAGCAGTCTCTCGTTGTCTCTGGCGTGAAGTCCGATGGACGGTTCGTCCAAAACGTAAAGTACGCCGACGAGTTGAGAGCCGATTTGGGAAGCCAATCTGATTCTTTGGGTTTCGCCGCCGGCCAGGGTGTTGGCGCTTCTGCCTAAGTTGAGATAGCCCAAGCCGACATTTTTTAGAAAACCCAATCGATTGATGATTTCTTTGAGAATGCGGTCGGCAATGATTTTTTCGGTTGCGTTGAGGGACAAATGATCGAAAAATTCGAGAGCTTTTTCGATATCGAGAGAGGAGATTTCGGCTATATTTTTTCGGCCGACGGTGACAAGCAGAGCTTCTTTTCGGTGACGGGAGCCGAGGCAGACGGGGCAGGGTCGGTCGGACATATACTTTTCGATGTCTGTTCGAACGGCCTCTGATTCGGTCTTGAAGTAGCGATCTTTTAGAAAGCCGGAAACTCCTTTCCAATTTAGGTTGAAGTTCCAGACGTTGCCGCTTTTTGAATGGATTTTGACGGGGATTTTGGGGACGGGGATTTCGCCGTTGATCAGAATATTTTTGTGGTAATCAGACAGGTCGCGGAAGGGAGCATTCTCGGGAATGCGATAATATTTGGTGACAGCACTAATGATGGTGCCTTGATAATTATTTCTTTTGTAGCTCCAGGGTAGCAAGGCACCTTCGGTAATGGTTTTGTTTTTATCGGGAATGACCAGGTCGATGTCGATTTCTTTTTTGGAGCCGAGACCCTCACATTCGGGGCAGGCCCCGTACGGATTATTAAAGGAGAAAAGCCGCGGTTCCATTTCCGGAAAATCGGTTTCGTGAATAGGACAGGCCAATTTTTGATTTAGGGTGAGTTCTTTTTTACCGGCGACGATTTTTACTATTCCTTCCGAAAGCTTGAGTGCCGATTCGGTTGCTTCGAAGATGCGGGAGAAATTTTCCGTTTTGATTTCCGGTTCGTCGATTAGGATATCTATTCGATGTTTTTTGTAGCGAGCCAAATTGAGCTCGGACCATTCACTTTTTTTCGTCAGATCGATTTCCTTGCCGTCCACGTAGGCAAGACTAAAGCCCTTGCCCGCCATCTCTTCAATCAAGGAAGAGTACTCCCCTTTTCGATCTCTGACGACGGGTGATAAGATTTTAACTTGACCGGATTTTTCAAAATCAAAAATTCTTTCCACGATTTCGTCTAGGGAAAGTTTTTTTATTTCTTGACCGCAAATGGGACAATGAGGAATGCCAATCTTGGCGTAGAGGAGCCTCAAATAGTCGTGAATTTCAGTAACCGTGCCGACGGTGGAGCGCGGATTGTGAGAGCTGGATTTCTGATCGATGGAAATGGCGGGGCTTAAGCCTTCGATGTAATCCACGTCAGGTTTTTCCATCTGACCTAAAAATTGGCGAGCGTAGCTGGAAAGACTTTCCAAATATCTCCTTTGCCCCTCGGCGAAAATAGTGTCGAAAGCGAGGGTAGATTTTCCGGAACCGCTAAGACCCGTAAAAACAGTCATTTTGTTTCTCGGAATTGTTAAATCGATATTTTTCAAATTGTGTTCGCGCGCTCCTTTGATAACTATATTTTGCATAATTTTTTACTTATACAATTCGCTGTGGCTTCCTATGGCCAGAAAAATTATTTCTCCATCAGGCTTTTCCTCGTAAATTGCTCGCCAATCACCGGTAATACTAATACTACGAAGACCTTGAAATTTTCCGACTAGTGAGTGGTTTTTGAGAAAAATATTATTTGGATTTTCAATAAAAATACTTATTTTTTTGTCACAAGAAGATTTAATCTTGGAAGGTAACTTTTTATACTTTTTCTTAAATTTTTTGGAAAATCTAATTCTCATGGCTTTTATTTATTTAGCCACTCTATCGCTTTTTTGGCATCGGAAAAAGCAGGCGAGATTTCTCCTCTTTCCACTTCCCTCCTGGATTCTTCAATCATTCCAACAAGGTAATCGCTCGGCTCTTCTTTGTTAGCTGAAAAATAGACGGTCTTGGTTTTAACAAAATGACGCAGGTAAGCATTAACCAAACCGCTCACATTAAATCCCAGCTCCTTGGCCGTTTTCTGGGCTTGTTTTTTGATGCGGGGATCGATTTTGATACTGAGCAAAGCAGAATTCATTTTTTTGAAAATTAAATATTAACATATACTTTATACATACTTTGTATGTATTTGTCAAAAAAATACTTTATTTCTCAAGAGCCAGATTGGTTTGGTTTTATAAATCAATCTTTGTGTCTTAACTTGTGCAATTCACCGATTTCGT
>CAZRPR010000001.1:21889-62665 GCA_964602125.1 uncultured Candidatus Saccharibacteria bacterium | reverse complement strand
TTTGGTTTTATAAATCAATCTTTGTGTCTTAACTTGTGCAATTCACCGATTTCGTCGCGGATGAAGGCCGCCTTTTCGAATTCCAAATTACGAGCCGCTTCCTTCATTTCCGTCTCGCGTTGCTTGATGTAGCTTTCAATGTTTTCAAGGCTGGCCAAGCGAGTAAAGTCCCTATTCTTACTTAAAATACTACCGCCGTCAGTAATGGATTTAATTTGTTTTTGAATGGTTTGCGGAGTGATATTGTTTTTTAGGTTGTAGGCGATTTGCTTCTTTCGGCGGCGTGAAGTTTCGTGGATGGCGCGCTCCATCGAACCGGTGATTCGGTCGGCGTAAAGAATGACTCGACCGGAGACATTACGAGCCGCTCGACCAATGGTTTGGATCAAGGAAGTTTCATTGCGTAAAAATCCTTCTTTATCAGCGTCGAGAATGGCCACCAGAGAAACTTCCGGTAAGTCGAGACCTTCTCGAAGTAAATTTACGCCGATTAAAACATCAAATTCCCCCTTGCGAAGTTTATTTAAAATATTGATTCTTTCTAAAGTATCAACGTCGGAATGAATGTAACTGGACTTGATTTTTTTCTCTCGCAGAAAAGCGGAAAGATCCTCCGCCATTTTTTTGGTGAGAGTGGTAACCAAAACACGTTCTTTTTTGAGGATGTTTGATTCAATTTCTTCGACTACATCTTTAATTTGCCCCTCCGCCTTCTTGACTGTTATTTCTGGATCAACCAATCCGGTCGGTCGAATAATTTGTTCAACTATTTTTTGAGTTTTTTGCTTTTCGTATTTGCCGGGGGTGGCGGAAGTAAAAACCAACTGATTAATTTTTTCCTCAAACTCAGTAAAATGCAGGGGGCGATTGTCCAAAGCGCTGGGCAGACGAAAACCATTTTCGATTAAAGTTTTTTTGCGTGACCGATCACCTTCATACATACCACCAATTTGCGGTACAGTGACGTGTGATTCGTCAATAACCATCAAAAAATCTTTAGGAAAGTAATCAATTAAGGTGTAAGGGGCTTCACCTTTTTGGCGGCCGGATAGATAGCGAGAATAATTTTCAATGCCGTTACAATAGCCAATTTCTTTTATCATCTCTAAATCTTGAAGGGTTCTTCGTCGAATTCTTTCCGCTTCCAGCAGTTTTTTATGGCTTTTAAAAAACTTAACTTGTTCCTTCATTTCTTGCTCTATTTCTTTCAACGCCTCGGTTACTACTGGTTCCGGTACGACAAAATGTTTAGCTGGATAGATGAGTGCTTTATCTAGAGAACCTAACTCTTCACGGGAAAAAAGATCGTATTCGGAAATGTCTGTAATAATACCGTTTTTAGCTTTGATGCGAATGACCACTTCCCTGCCCGTGGGAACGATCTCAAAATTTTCTCCCCGAACTCGAAATTTTCCTCGACTGAGTAAATCAGAACGATCGAAATGATTGTCGATTAATTTTTTGATAACCTCTTCTCGGTTAATAGTATCTCCCTTTTCAAATCTTAAAGAAATATTTTCATAAAATTCCGGAGAACCTAAACCGTAAATGCAGGAGACAGAGGCGACGACGATTACGTCTCTTCGAGAGAGTAAGGAGGAAGTGGCGGAGTGTCTTAGTCGGTCTATCTCTTCATTGATTTGAGCCTCTTTTTCAATGTAAGTGTCGGTTCCGGGCATATACGCCTCCGGTTGGTAGTAGTCATAATAGGAAACAAAATATTCAACGGCGTTTTTGGGAAAAAAAGTGCGAAATTCTTGAGTTAGCTGAGCGGCTAAAGTTTTATTGTGGGCAATGACCAGTGTTGGTTTTTGTACTTCTTCAATTAATTTGGCCACTGTAAAAGTCTTACCCGATCCGGTAACACCGAGTAATGTTTGAAAATCTAAATTTTTTTTGATTCCTTTGGTCAAGCTGGCTATGGCTTGAGGCTGATCGCCGGCCGGCTTGAAATCGGAAAAAACTTGAAACATGGGATACGGAGATTAGAAATTATAAATTAGAGATTATAAATTATGGAGGAACAAGGGGAAAGCCTGCCTGCCGGTAGGCAGGTTATAAATTATTGGAGGAACAAGGTACAAGGGACAAGGAAAAGGGGCTAATTGGATGGTCTCACAGAAATTTAAAAGAAAAAAGTCCGGAATTGATCCGAACTTTTAGGTGATTAGAAATTTTTCAGGGAATAATGAGCGATTTTTCCCATGAAAGGAAAATTTTTTCCCATACTTAAGGCGATGGTTTGACCGGTAACTCGATGAAGTAGAAAATAAAGTCGAATACCGATATCCTCGCTTAGCTTTAGCTGAGGGATATTTTGATCGAGAAAGAAAGTGTAAAAGAAAAAACAAACATCAGCTCCTTTCTTGAGGGTTTCACTGTCCTTTTTCTTCTCGTATTCAATCAAGTGTTCCACTCCCGACCAAGTTTCAATCTTTTCGGGATGTAGCATGCTGGCTAGCAGGCTGGCGACGTAATTGGAACAAAGAAAAGTTTCTCTTTCCAGTCTTTTCTGCTCAATAATCTTGTCAGAAATTCTCACTTCTAGGAATTTTTTAAATTCAGAGATGGTGAAGGTTTCCTTGTTTTTAAATTGAGTGAAAATTGCCTTTTTCTTTTCTTTGGAAAATTCCTCCAAAAATTCCGTTAAACTTCTGACTCGGTTTTCCTTCTCGTTCCTCTTTTCCTTCAAAAAAATAATATTTCCCATTTTAGACCCCTCCTTGTAATGGGTACTTTAAAGAGCTGAAGAACAAAAACTGTTCTGATTAGGCGGTTTAAAAATTTTTTTGTCAAAAAAAAGCGGAAAAACAATGTGTTTTTCCGCTTGAATTAATCATTTATTGATTGAAAAAATCGAAATCAGGCAAAATAGAAGCGCCCCAGACCCTCTCTCTTTCGAGTAATCTTTCCCACTTTTCTCGTGCCTGCTCATCGTCTTCTTCTGGAAGGTGATTTTCTATTTTGAACAGAAGCCATTCCCAATCGGCACTTTCCTCTTTCCGATCCTCTTCGAGTAGATATTCATCTATATCAAAGGGGCTAATTTCTTTTTGGCTCATCTGTCTTCCTCCCAATTCTTTATCTTGATAACTTTATAAAGATCTTTGAGGGAAACGCGAGCGGTAGCTAGGTTCGTTCCGCTATGTTTGGATTTTAGCCTTATCCAAACCTCTCCCTGTACGGCCTTGTAATCGAAAGCTACCTTAGTGTGCTTTCGAATCTTCTCAGCCAAACCATTCTTTGCGCTTGCTCCGATGTACAAACCTTCACCGGAGGGAAACCTAACTATCCCGTATTCGAAAGAAAAATTTTCTTTCCCTTCGCTTTCCATGGGGACGACAAAATTGAAATTTTTCACACTATCCTTAAAGGTCAAGGTTAGTCTTAGAAATCCTTTTTCGTCCTTTTCAACACTTAGAGCACAGCTGGTGCTCTTTTCCAAACAAGTCTCAAACCCTAGGGGCGGTTCGTTTTGAAGTTTGTTCATGAAGATAATCTTTCCGTTGTCAACGATTCTTTTTCTCGCCATTATAACCCTCCTCAATCTAGTTTATTTAAAGAGCTTGAATAGTGCAGAGACTATAGTAAATAAACGATTTGTCAAGAGAAATTCAGTCTTTTTATTGAATTTGGGCAATTTTTTTTATTTCTTTTCTTATCGCTTTGTAATCAGGAACTTTTTCAGCTACTAAATTCCAGAATCTTTCTGAATGATTCATTTCTCTTAGGTGACAAAGTTCATGGGCAATAACGTAATCAGTATATTTTCTAGGGAGGAGAGCGATCTTGTAATTAAAACTCAGGGTACCGTTCGAGGAACAGCTTCCCCAGCGAGAGGTTTGATTGCGAATAGAAATTTTCTTGAAGGGTAATTGATAGAATTTATTGATTTCTAGCACTCTTTCAGTAATTATTTTTAAAGCGTTTTTTTTAAATTTTTTATATTCTAAATTTCTTTCTTCTGAATTAGGCAAGTCTTCCTTAATTTGATCTTCCAGCCATGCGATATTTTTTTGGAGAAAAGCTTTGGCAGCTTTAAAACTTGAATAGTAAGGAATAGTTACTCGAATATCGTTTCGGGCGGAGACACTCAGCCGAAGGCTTTTAGCCAAACGGTTTTTTCTGATTTTGCAGACAAACTGCCTGCCTTTAAGAGAAACTACTTCTTCAGCCATAAATAAACAATCAAAAATCTAGACGGTTTTTAAATCGTCCATAATCTATAACCTGGCTACCATCCCTAACGGGAGGTAAACCGTCAGGCAAGTCTATAATTTATAATTTATAATTCCTAATTTCTTTGCTACTTGCCGATCTTTGGGGGTAATAGCAATAAATAAATTGCAGAGAGACCGACTAGCGAATAAACAATTCTGGAAAGTAAAGCGCCTTCACCGAAAAGGGTGGCTACTAGGTCGAGATTAACCAAGCCAATCAAGCCCCAATTCAAACCTCCAATAATAACCAAAACAAAAGTAATCCATCCTGGCCAATCGGTTTTATTTTTTTTATCTTCTTCCATTTTTATCACCTCCCTTCCTAATCATCTTTTAGACTAAAAAATTATTTATAAAGCCCAATCGATGCCGGTAAATTTTACCAGTTTTTACAAATCATTTCAAAATAAGCTTGCGGGTGGGCGCAGGCGGGACATTCATTGGGAGCTTCAGTTCCCTCATGAGTATATCCGCAGTTGCGACATCTCCAAGTGGCGGGAGCCTCTTTTTTGAAGACTTTTCCTTCTTCTATGTTTTTAAGCAGTCCAAGAAATCTTTCTTCATGACCGACCTCCGCTTCGGCGATGCTTTTAAAGACCTGGGCAATTTGTGGGAGTCCCTCCTCCTCGGCTTTGGCGGCAAATTCTGGGTACATAATTTCATGCTCGTGGTGCTCTCCATCGGCGGAAGCTTTCAAGTTGGAAGCGGTATCTCCGATAACACCTGCCGGGAAAGAAGCTTGAATTTCCACTTCTCCACCTTCGAGAAACTTAAAGATTCTCTTGGCGTGCTCCTTTTCATTGTCGGCAGTTTCGACGAAAACAGCGGAAATTTGCTCGTAGCCTTCCTTTTTGGCCGCGCCAGCAAAGTAAGTGTAGCGATTACGGGCCTGCGACTCACCGGCAAAGGCGGTCAACAAGTTTTTTTCAGTCTGAGTGTTTTTGATAGACATAGATTTTTAAGTTAGTGATTATTGTATAGAAAACTCTTTGTAGTAATAATATCTTTTATCATTAGAACAATCAATTTCCATGAATTTAGCGTATCTACCCGGTTCGACTTTTATTTCTTCTGCTACCCCAGAGGAATCGTTACATTGAACTACAAGCTGTTCCCAATTTTTAGTTATTGAATAAGAATTTTTAAAAAAATCTGAGATATTTTTTCCCTCACCCATAGATTGTAGTTGACAAAGCCCACAACAGCGGTGATTTTGTTCTACAAGAACAAACCAAGTTCCTTTAATGAATTTTTTGAAACGCTCAACGGTTACATAACAATTATTGTCGACATCGAATAGCTCAGGTTTTGCTTTTATCTCGAAATGTACTTGCTCTCCTTTTAAATAAGATTCTTTATCTGTTTTTATTTCGAGCTGTCCATCGTTAATAATTTTTTCTTTTGGAATTTCTTCCTTGTATACATTTACTTTTTTTCCTTGAGGGTATGATAAAACAAAAGAATCACTCATGCCTTCAACTTTTTCCACTTTTTCTCCTTTTTCCAAGAGAGTCTCAGCTCTGTGGCCTATAAGAATGGGAAATCTAGAGAATAATAATTTTTCTTCCGAATTTATTAAACTAAAATAATACTGAATAGCTAATAGAGATATTAACAGGGAAAGAAAAATAACAAGATAAGCCACTTTGCTGCTCATGGCAGATGATTTCAAGTTAAGTTTTCTTTCTAACTTTTCTTTTGGCATAATTTTATTTTAAACCCTACATTTCCACCAGCTTGGTGCGAACCGCGTAGAGGGCGTCTAATTTTTTAGCTAAAGCTTTTTTGTCTTTGCTCTCGCCTACCAACTCCAAAATGATTAAGCCTTCTTCGGAGCACTGATCACCTACTCCATCGTGTATGCCCAGTCTGGTTTTAATGCAACAGCCACCGGCCGTTAAGATTTTTTGAATTTCTACGGCCACATCTCGACGTTTGCCAACGGCAATGATTAAAATACTTTTTTTCATGTTAAGGGATTAAAAAATTATTTTTTCCAAAGACCGTGGACATTACAGTAGGCTCTGGCAGAAACAACATCTTTCGCCATGAAATCGACTTCGGGTGTTTCTCCAGCCACTAGATTTTTTCGGCAAAACTTACCGTCGGCAGTCTCTATTTCCACCCATTCAATGTAGTGGGCTTCTTCCATGGGGTGAGGAATAGATCCTAACTTGACTTTTGATCCGGTCTCGGTCTGCTCAATGACAGGTTGATGCTTTTCATTGAAACCTTCCTCTTCTCTTTTTTCGACTTGGAGGACCATCGGTTTGCCACAGCAGACCAGCTCTCCTTGTCCCGTGTGTAGCACTTCGACGATGTTTCCGCAAAGTTCACATTTATAAACTTGTTTATTCTCAGTCATAGTTTTATTTTAAGGATTATTCTGTTTAAATTATAGCAAACAAAGCAAAGATTGTCTAATCGTTTTTACTGTGTTAAAAACGGTTGACGGGGTATGGCCTAATTGGTTACCTGCCTGCCGGTAGGCAGGGGGCGCCTGCTTTGGGAGCAGGAAACCAATCTTTAAAATTTCGTAAACGGGGTATGGCCTAATTGGTTAGGGCGCCTGCTTTGGGAGCAGGAGGTTCTGGGTTCGAGTCCCAGTACCCCGACAAAGATGGAAAATATTTTAAAATTAAAAAAAGAGCTATGCACACTAGCTGACAAGAAACAAGCCCAAGTTTTGCAAGGGTTTTTTAAGACTGGCAAAGGTCAGTACGGTGAAGGCGATATTTTTTTAGGGGTTAAAGTCCCCATCCAGCGCCAAGTGGCGAAGAAGTACTTCAGTTTGACGTTCCAAGATTTAGAAACACTTTTGCAAAGTGAAATTCATGAGTATCGACTGTGCTCCCTGTTCGTGCTTATTGCTCAATTTGAGAAAGCCGATGAAAAAAGACAAAAAGAAATTTTTAAATTTTATCTAAAAAACGCCAAGCGAATTAATAACTGGGATTTGGTTGATCTTTCCGCACCGAATATTGTCGGTAAATACTTGAGTGGCAAAAAGGCTTTGGAAAGAAAAGTGCTATATAAATTAGCAGTGTCGCACAATCTTTGGGAGAGACGCATTGCGGTGTTGGCCACTTTTGAGTTTATCCGGCAAGGAGAGAGCAAGGACATTTTCGCCATTGCTAAAACACTTTTAAAAGATGAGCATGATCTAATTCACAAAGCGGTCGGTTGGATGCTTCGAGAAGTGGGCAAGCGAATTAGCGAAGGGGAGGAAGAAAAATTTCTCAAAAAATATTACCGCCAAATGCCCCGCACCATGCTCCGCTACGCCATCGAACGTTTTTCGGAGGAGAAGAGGAAGAGGTATTTGAGAGGAAAAATGTAGAGATTGGAGATTATAGATTGAGAATTATAAATTATGGATAGATCTTGGAAAATTAGCTAGATTCTATTCGCATTTCTCTTCCCATGGGCGGAGGCACTTCCCTTTTGCTTCGCACCAAGAGTAGCCGGCGGAGCCGATACAGCCGTGTTCGTCACGGTCATTACCAACCATATTTTCCGGATTTTTGATTTCGGCAGGATTGGGCGTTTCGGGTTTATTTCTAGTTGGAGCAGACAATTGTTCTTCGGCGACCGGCGGTTTAACGGTCGGCACTTCCCTTTCGGTCTTGGGGCTACTTTGTTTTAAGTAGAAAAGAACAATCAAAAGACCGATGGCGAGAAGAGCAATGATAACTGCGATTTTTTTGTTCATTTTTTTTGTTTAAATATTTTGTTTCAGTTTAGCAAAACTAATCGAAAAAAGAAAAAAGACCGTCGATTATTCGAGGGTCTTTTGGGGGAGGATTCATTTTGATTCTTTGTCAAAGCTAATATTTTTATCAGTTAGAAAAGATTTTCTGACAAATAAAAAATACCAGTGCATGTCATTGACATTTTTGTCATTGGCGATGCCTTGCACTCTTAAAATAAGAAAATCTTCGAAGGAGAGCTGCTCCTTTTTTTGAGGATCGCTCTCGCTTCTCTTCAAAGTGTTCATGAAAATAGTTTTGATTGATGGAGCTGAGCTGTAAAGACAAACCCGACCATGTTTTTCAAAGGTTGCCAAGATCTGCGTCTCCATCAAAATTTCAAAAGGCAATTTCTTAAGAAGATCTTCTCTGGAATAGTCTATCAGCAGGAGGGGGACTATGCCGGTTCCCGCTTCCCCTGTTTTTATGGTTGGAGAAGCAGCTTCTTCGCCCTCTGCAAAGCACAGTGAGCACAGAAGGAAAAAAAGAAAAAACCCTAAAAAAATAACTCTGTTTATTTTCATTGAACAAGACCTCCTTGTCTTTGTTGGTTAAAGAACATTATCGAATTTTTCGTCGACTCTTTATTCTAGGGGCAAGAACAGTTTTGTCAAGCCAATATTCTGGTCTCATAAGCTCCCGGACCTTTTTTATTTATAAACAAAAAAGTTTAAACGAGATTATTTTTTTTGCGAAAGAGAAAAATATAAGCTAGGATTTGGCATAAGTTTATTTGCCGTTGTAGCTCAGTTGGTAGAGCAACTCCATGGTAAGGAGTAGGTCGCCGGTTCAAGTCCGGCTAACGGCTCAGGAATAAAATTCGGAGCGTAGCATAGTTGGTTAATGCGCAGGGCTGGGGGTCCTGAGACCGCAGGTTCGAATCCTGCCGTTCCGACTCAAAAAAAATAATCGGACTTGTAGCTCAGTTGGTTAGAGCGCGGCGTTCACATCGCCGAGGTCAGAGGTTCGAGCCCTCTCAAGTCCACCAGTTGGTTACCTGCCTGCCGGCAGGCAGGGAGCGTACGATTCACATTCGTAAGGTCGCAGGTTCGATTCCTGCATCACCCACCAATTTTGGAGAGGTGGCTGAGTGGTTTAAGGCGCCGGTTTCGAAAACCGGTGTACCGCAAGGTACCCAGGGTTCAAATCCCTGCCTCTCCGCCAATTTTTTTTGACAACGTTATTCTTGTATTAATAATTAATTACCACCTAAAAAAGGAAAAAGCTCTTTAACAAAAACATATAGCTAACCGTTCGGTAGGAGGTTTTCCGATGAAAAAGCATGGACTGGAAGGATTCAGAGTTGTAGTTAAAGAAGTGGAAAAACTTTTCAGGCAATTTTCTCGACCAAATCCAAAATTTCGCGGCATGGAGGGCGGTGTTTACCGAAAAGATCATAGTTTGACACGAGCCCCGCTCAGTTTTCCGGCTAAAGAAATTTTTATTCAAGGCAGTGGCGATGGCTCAAGATATAAATTGAGAGCCGTTATTTTACCACAGAACAGAAGTAAATCCCCTTTTGATCTCGAAAATGTTATTCTTCCCATTCCCAAAGAGAGGCTTACTGAACGCTTCAGCCTTTCCATCGTGGATAAAACTATTTTTATTCTCGATCGAAATGGAGGCTGGGAATTTGTTATTCACGCGACGAATCATCCGATTGGGGCCATAGAGATTACGGTCGGTCCTCAGACGGAAGAATTTAATTTTATTTCCACTCCACCCAAAGTCATTTCCAATAAGGAAGCTTTCAAGAAGGATATGAATAGATTTGCCGACATCATTGAAACGGTTTTAATCGGTGTTTATGAAAAGTATAATAGAGCACCACCGACAATGAAACTGTGCATAAGGCCCGATATGGCAAATTTCAGATCTGGAGAATCTTTTCCGGAAGTGATCTTAAGGGAAGCAAAAAGAGAAGAGCCTAAAAATGTGATCGAAAGAGAGAACTACGGCATTTCCTTTAAAGACATCGGAGGGCAAAAAAAGGGCAAAAAAGAAATCCAAGGCATTTCCTTTGCTCTGAAAAACCCCGGTCTTTATCGAGAATGGGGCACTAAACCGCCCAAGGGAGTTTTACTGTTCGGTCCTCCCGGTACGGGGAAAACCTTAATGGCTAAAGCTCTGGCCACCGAAGCGAAGGCGAATTTTTACAACATTAAACTTTCGGAGATGACTTCCAAGTGGTACGGCGAATCGGAAAAAAAGATGCAAGCGGTTTTCGATCTAGCTAAGAAAAGTGGACCGAGTATTATCTTTTTTGATGAAATTGACGCCATTGCCTCTCAAAGAGACTCTTCCCATGAAGCGACCCAGCGTGTTGTCAGCACCCTACTCCAAAATCTTGATGGCATGGAATCGGCGGAGAACATAATCGTTATTGCCTCAACTAATCGATTGGAAGCGGTTGATCCGGCTATAAAACGTCCCGGGCGCATTGACCGGTTAGTGGAAGTGCCTTTGCCTGATGAAGAAGGTCGAGAGCATATCTTAAAAATTCATTTTGCCAAAGCGGAAAAGATAGCTAAGCGATGTTTGTTTAACAGCATTGATGTTCCGGCAATAGTGAATTTGACCAAAGGAATGAGTGGAGCAGATCTAGCCGAAATTATTCGTCGAACCTTGGAGGAAAAAGTTCGTCAAACCGGTAATGGAGAAAATCCCACCCTTGTCTCAACCAAAGATATCCTCTCAGAAATCAATGAATACGAAAGTTTACGCAAAGCCAAACAGACTATCGGCTTTAGCTAAGCTGGGGAATAGGAGAAAAATCATTATGACTCAAGAAACCGGATTAAATAGAGAGCAGAAGCTGAATTTAACAATTTTTCTCGGTGTTTCTCTAGGTTTCACCTTGATTGTAATGGCAACTCTATCTCCGCAGTTCGAAAAAATTAAGGCTTTCCAACTGCTTTTGTGTCTCGTGACTATTGTCAATGCCGGACTATATATTTTTCAAAGCCTGGTTTTTGGCAGAAATTTTTTTTCAGTTGCAGGAGCTATTCTCTGGCTAGGACTAATGGTCCTCTGGGTGTCTAGGGCACTATAAAATTCAAAAACATAAGACCTTGAGTGAACAATTCACTTGAGGTCTTTTTTATTTTTTAGCAGACCATAAAGTCTCGCCATTTTTCGTACAGTTTCTGGGTGGCGATGAGGTCGCGGGTGTTGTATTTGGCAATATCGATAAATTTTTTCTCGGTGAATAGTCGGCCTACGTCGTCGCCGTTCACTCCTTCTTGCTTGGGGCTTTCGATCCCCAGGGCTCGACACCAAAGATGGAGGCTGCTCCTACGAACGGCACCGTAGAAGCTTAGTTGGTCAAGCAAATCAATGTGGGCTGGCCCTCGCTGACCGTTGAGGTAGCGATTACTCATTAAATCTTTGGAGATTTTTACATTATGAACGGCGGAACGAGCCACAATAAAAGGAACATCAAAACCCCGACCGTTAAAAGTGATAAAGGTGTCGTAATTTTTGGCTCCCTCCCAGAAATTTTCCAGCATGGTTTTTTCATCCGTCGGTTTAAATTTAAATTTACCTTCTTCAAATTCCGGCAAATTTTCTCCCGGGGCTTGAAAATAAACCACTCCTTTGTTTTGGTCGCAATCCAGCACACCGATGGCACAAATTTGCCCCGTTAGAGGTGAAAGACCTAGTCCGTTTTTTATCTCCTCGAGGGCAGATTGATAATCTTTTTCCGGCAAATTCTCTTTTTTTACCCAGCGGGTCAAAGCCTTTTTGGTTGTTTCGTCAAGGGAATCGAAGTTCTCCCCTATCGTTTCTATGTCGATGATTAATTTTGGCATTTAGTTTCGACTAAAAATTATTTTTTTGATTGACGTTCCTATTGTCGCCTAAAAAAATAATCCCACAAAACAAAAAAATCTGATATTGTAAAAAAACAAGAAGAAAAAATAACAAAAAAATCTGGGATAGTTGAAAAAATAATTTGAAATTAATATATACCCTTGAAAACTATCAAAGAAGAACAACTCGACATCGAAGTTGACAACGAATTTGATTATCGTTTTGAGGTTAATGAAGATGGGCTGTACTCCATAGAAATAGTCGCCAATGCTCGAAGTTGGTGGCAGAACTTTGTTGGGGGAAGATTTTTTTCTCAAGACGATGATCTCTGGGTCAAGGTTGATAATATTAGTTTTTCCAGATTAGATGGAAAAGAGAAGTTGTATAATGGAGAAGCCTCTTGGAATGGAGGTGAGCTGAAGGGACTTTCTAAAACCAATTTGATATTAATTAATCTTGAAAAAGGCGAGCACTTTCTGAAATTTTTTGCTGACCAGAGCCCTCGTTTGGAATATATTAAAATATCTCAAACTGAAAAAAAGGAATTTTCTTATTCTACAAACATAAATAATCCTCCTCAAGACGGGGATCGCAGACCATGGATGGCAATTGTTTTGGCTAACATCTCCCTAAAAAGATTAGAAATCATAGCTTCTGCGGATAAAAAAGCAAGAGATGGGGAGGACATAAAACTTATTATAGATGGAAAAATAGTTAAGAATAAAGAAACATGGTGGTACAGAAATTGGTATTGGTGTGGAAAAATTCTTGAAGGACAAGAGAAAGAGTTTGCTGAAGATCTTAATCTTTCACAAGAGTTGCATTACATAGAGCTATGGGCTGATAAAACACCCCATTTGTCCCGAGTTAGAATTAAAATAGGCGAAACAGAGGAGACCCTAAGAACACCTACTGAGGATAATCCGCTATGGACCGGAGACTTCAAGGACGACAGCGACCAAATGATTCTGGCAAGGGCCATTTTTGGAGAAGGCAGGAGCCTCTCAGCTAAAGGAAAAACTGCTATTGGGTGGGTTATTAAAAATAGAGTGACCGATGGCATTGGGTGGCCTAATAACTATCACGAAGTAATTTTACAGGATAAACAATTTGATGCTTTTAAGAAAGAAGATAAAAATCGGATTTTTGTTGAAAATCCGCTTGAAGATGCTAGCCAAGAAGCCTCTTGGCGTCAGTGCTATGAAATAGCAGGAAAGATAGTCAATGATAGATTGAGGGATCCGACAAATGGAGCTAACCATTATTTTTCTGATTATATAGATTTTCCTTATTGGACTAAAACTCCTGAGGCTGAATTAAAAATAAAAATTGGGAATACTCTTTTTTATGAGCTCAAAAGAAAGGGTAACGAAGGATTTTCAAAAATAACATTTTTATTTTTCGTAGCAATTTGTTTGGGTTTGGGAACTACTTTTTTTATTGTTGTTTTCTCTGCCATAAATCAATCTTCATCCTTAACGGCGGAAATAGTAGAAGCGGATAGAAGAATAGAGTTCTTTATTAAAAATAATAAATTGATTAAAAAAGAGAAAGACAACGAAATTATTTTAGATGACAATAAGACGGAAAAAAGTCATTTGAAAATTTCTCCAAAGAATATCCGAATAGGATATTTTGCTTCGGAATCTCAAAAAGAAAACGAATTTTATAAAGATAAAACAGAATTATTAGTTGTGGATACTATGAAAAGTATTCGTAAAAAAATATATACAGGCGATTACCACACCTCTGATTGGAACTGGCTTGATGAAAAAGAAGCCGTAGTTTATTCAGGTTGTGGAACTGAGTGCGAGGTCGCTTATTTAATTGATACGGAGAGTGGAAAAACAACTAGCCGATTACAGTACGGAGTTGGCTATGAATGGTCTCCGAGCGGACGGTTGGTTGCGGCGTATAATTATTCCAATCATTATGGTATTACTGTGGGAAATAGGAGTGGAGAAACGGTTTTCTCTATCCAAAGAGAATATCCGGCTAAATATCACGAGACGATTTCCCAAACCAAATTATTATGGTCTCCAGATTCAAAAAAAATAGCTTTGCTTATAAGAAAAGAAGAAGAAAACAAGATGGAGTTGATGATTTTTGACGTTGAGAAAAATTTTAAACTACTTACTAAAAGAGATGCGGATTACAATTTTAGTAATAATGAATTGAAATGGGAAAACGTTATCATGAAAATCCTTGCTTAATCCCACAAAACAAAAAAATCTGATATTGTAAAAAAACAAGAAGAAAAAATAACAAAAATGCAAAAGAAAAATGTTTACGGTCTGTTGAGAGTGTTCTGTTTGTGGGTGATCCCCTTTGTGGTGGTGGCCTCTTTTGGCACGTGGTATTTGTTCCAACGCATTAAACAAGAAAAAATAGCCTTGGAAGACAAGAAAACTTATAATGAAGAAACCTTAAAGCAACTCGAATCTTTCGAGAAGATCAAGGAGAGCCTGGAGGAAATAAAACAGACGAAGGAGCTTTTTGAAAAAACTTTGATGAATAGTGGACTTACCTTAGATTTAATCAAAGAGTTGGAAGAAGGAGCTTCTTACACCGGAGTGGAGCTGAAAACGGGAGTGGGAGAAAAACCTCAAGTCAAAAAAGTGGGAGTAAAAAATCTTGAACCAAAGACGGAAGACAAAAAAAATGAGGAGGTTTGGCTTCGCTTGGAGGTTTCAGGCAATTTTTTTAATATCTTGAAATTTATTCGCTACGTGGAAAATTCGAATCGAACTATTGCCTTGGCCACTCTTAATTTGAGTAAGGCAAAGCAACTGACGCCGGCCGATTTGATAGCAGGTGAAGCGGGGATGGAGGCGGGAGAGGAGATGAAGGCGATAATTTTAATTAGTAATAGTCTTTAAGGCAATCTCAAATTATGGCTACCAACTGTAATCTAAAAATGGTAAGAGCTTGGCTTCCGCGGACAACTTTGTTGGTGGCAATTTTGGTTTTTATTATATTTTTATCGGGGGCCGGCTATTTATTAACCTATTTCCTTGAATCAAGCTCTTTTTTCAGTGTAGAAATTCCTAAAAATGAGATTAATAAAGAAAATCTAAGTCCGGAAAAGGAGAAAAAAATTAAGGAAGAATTAACCAGAAGAACGGCGGAGAGAGAAAAATTAAAAAACGGGGTAATTATTGATGCGGAAGGCAAAAACCCCTTTAATTGGCCTTAAAATTAAGAATGAAGAAGCCAAAGAAGTTGTCTATTTTGATTCCTGTTTTTTTTGGAGAGAGGATTTTCGAGAAATGCCTCGAAACCTTGTTCTCTGAAGCGGGCGAATTGTTTCAGGATGAATGGGAAGTTCTAGCTTTTAACAATGGATTCAAAGAGGAAAAATTGCAGGAAATTAAGGAAATTTTTCCTAAAGTGAAATTTTTTGGTGAGGGGAAAAACACCGGTTTTGCTAAGGCAAACAATTTTTTATTGGAAAAAAGTCGTGGTGAGTTCACACTTCTTCTGAATCAAGATGTCTTTATCTCAACGGAAGCGATTTTGGAAATGATAATTTTTTTAGAGAACAACAGAGAATATGCTTGCGTAGCACCTCAATTAAAATATGAAAATGGCAAAGAACAGTATTCTTGTCGACCTTTTCCGAGAAATTTTCTTTTTTTACTGGCGGACTTTTTAACCGGAGGAAAAAAATACCGTTTTTTCTATTCTCCATCGAAGAGTGGTGAGGTGGATCAGCCAATGGCCAGCTGTCTACTGTTTAGAGCAGACAAGCTGAAAGAACTTAAAGGTTTCGATGATCACGAACATTATTTTTTGTATTTTAACGATGCGGATTTGAATTACCGATTAGCTAAAGAGGGGGGCAGAAGTTATTTTTTAGCGGATATTTCGGCGGTGCATATGCACGGAAATAGCACTGCCCTACTGCCCGAATTGAAAAGATTGAGATATTGGCGGAACGGGTTAGGTCGTTTTTGGTTTAAAGCAGGACAAAATTTTTATGGTGCTTACGCGAAAGCTTCTCTGTTAACAGCTGGCTGGGCGTTGGTAAAAATTCTTAAGGGGTTGGCAGGTAAAAAATAAAATTTTTATTGTTTGCTAAAATTAAAAAAGTAAATCATCTTAAAAAAGTAATTACACTGAGATTTTTTAAAAAACAAAAAACCCGCCTGTTCAGGGTATATGAAGCTGTAGACAATCTTCCCCTCTCTTTTGGATGGGAGGGAAGGGTTCCCGAGGATTATTCCAGCGGCACCAAAATATCCTTTTTCTAGGAACTCTCCCGAGGTAACGTTTTTTAAACAGAGGCATTACCTCATTATCTACAGATTCTTATATCCCGACGTGCGGGTTTCTTTAATTCGAATGTTTGAAAGAACAGAGAATTAAAACATTTATTTAAAATTTGTCAAGTATTGTGAACAAAAATATGAATTTTTTAGGTCTGGATTACGGTGAAAGCAAGATTGGATTGGCTTTTGCTCCCGAGGGCATCTTGGCTGTCGGATTAAAAATCGTTCCCAACGGGAAAGATTTTTTTT
This sequence comes from uncultured Candidatus Saccharibacteria bacterium, assembly GCA_964602125.1. GTDB lineage: Bacteria > Patescibacteriota > Minisyncoccia > CAIUEV01 > CAIUEV01 > CAIUEV01. Next base: position 46,363 of record CAZRPR010000001.1, on the reverse strand, counting down.
TAGATTTAAGAAAAATTATTGAAGAATACAGAATCGAAAGTATTATTGTCGGTTTGCCCATTAGCATGGACGGCTCTTATTCTATTAGAACGGAGAAAACTCAGGAATTTATTCAAAAACTGAAAAAAGAATTTTCGGATAAAAAGATTTTTTCTTATGACGAGCGATTGAGCAGCAGCGAAGCCCATCGAAATATTGGAACTAGAAAAGCGGACGACGCAGAAGCGGCCAGAATAATTTTACAGGGATTTCTGGATAGCAAGAGTTTTTGAATTTTTTTAAAAAAGTGATATTTTTCTATATAAGGAGATTCCAGTAAAACTGGTTTTTTTATAACTCTTTATTGTCTGAAATGGAACAAAAACAGTCTTCTCTGAAACTGGACTTAAAAACCGACGTGACGGATAAAGCTTTATTTGTGAGAACTAGCGGGGATGAAGTGGAAAAATGGGAGGCGGAAAGAATTGCCGAAAGTCTGATTAAAGAGTCTGGCATTAGTCGCCGATTAGCCATGGAAATTACCCGAGAAGTGGAAGATCAAATTTTTGAAGGCAAGATAAAATATATTACTTCTCGATTAGTTCGAGAGTTGGTGTTAGGTAAACTACTGGAAAGAGGTTTGGAAGAAGCTCATAAGCGATATAGTCGACTAGGTTTTCCTATTTATGACGTGGAACAAATAATTGAAAACGAAACCAACAAAGATAACGCCAATGTGCCTCACGGTCCCGAGGCGACCAATCTGACCTTGGCGGAGGGAATTAAAAAAGAATATGCTCTGCTCCGAGTTTTTTCCGAGGAAGTGAGTGAGGCTCACGCCAGGGGAGATATTCATCTTCACGATTTGGGCATGATCGATCGGCCTTACTGTTCCGGTCAATCCCTGGAATATATCAAGAAATACGGTTTAGATTTAACTTCTTCCCTTTCCCAAGCCAAACCGGCTAAACATGCCGAAGTGCTAATTGCTCATCTGATAAAACTTTCCGCCGCCTTGCAATGTCATTTCTCGGGAGCTATCGGTTGGGACGCAGTCAATCTTTTCTTAGCTCCTTATCTGGTGGGACGAAGCGAGGGGGATATTAAACAATTAGCGGAAGTGTTGATTTATGAATTTTCTCAGCAGGCGGTGGCTCGAGGGGGTCAGGCGATTTTTTCTGATATTAATCTTTATTGGGAGGTGCCGAAGCATTTTCAAGATGTGCCCGCTATTGGTCCGGGAGGAATTTATACGGGGAAAACTTACAAAGATTATATTACAGAGTCGCAAGCGTTTGCTAGGGCTTTGTTTGAAGTTTATCTCAAGGGAGATGGTTCCGGCCGGCCCTTTTTCTTCCCTAAACCTCTAGTTCATATTACGGAAGAATTTTTTAACACTCCTGGACATGAAGAATTTTTGGAGTTTATTTCGCAGGTAGCCTCCGAGAAAGGTAACACCTATTTCGTCTTTGATCGTCGCAATGAAGCTAAAATTTCTGAGTGTTGTCGACTGTCTTTCAAGCTGGAGAAAAGTGATATTGAAGATGCCAAAAAACCTTGGCGCATGCGCTATTCCGCTTTGCAAAATATTTCTATCAACTTGCCTCGTCTGGCGTATAAGGCGGGAGGCAATGATGATGTGCTTTTTACCAAAATCAGAGCCTTAATGAGTTTGGTGGTGAAAGCTCACCGAGAAAAGCGAATTTTTATTGAGCATCTCTTGGCCAAGGGCATTGATGGTCCCTTGGGTTTGCTTTCCATTAAGAAGCCGGATGACGACCATCCCTACTTAAGAATGCATCGAGTGACCAATTTGATTGGCATCGTGGGGCTTAACGAAATGGTTCAGTATCATTTGGGTGAGGAATTACATGAATCAAGGAGGGCTTTAAAATTCGGCTTGAAAGTGACGGCGGAGCTGAAATTGATTTGCGAAAGACTTTCGGAGAGATATGGCTTGAAACTGGTTTTAGAGCAAACTCCGGCAGAGACAACAGCTTATCGATTCTCTAAATTAGATTTAAATTGGTATGAAAAGGCTGCTAGAAGTGTGGTAAAAGGTAACTTAGAAAAAGGCGAAGTGTATTATACAAACTCAACTCAAATTAATATCGGGGCCCCCTTTGATCCGCTAGAAAGAATCAAAATGGAAGGTTATTTCCACCCCTTGATCGATGCCGGAGCGCTGACTCACATTTGGTTGGGCGAATCCAGACCACCCGCCAAGGGGATTGCTGAATTGGTCAAGAAGAGCTTTCGTCAGACTGAGGTGGCTCAAATCGCCTTTTCGCCTGAATTTACTTACTGCAATGACTGCGGGTTTATGAAGCGAGGAGCACTCCAGGGGGAAGTTAAAAGTTAAAAGTTCAAAGTTCAAAGTAGAAAGAGGAAATTTTACAAACATTAATCTTGGTGCTAAATATTGATTGAAACTAATCTTTTTAAAACTCAATGAATATTTACAATCCTAGCAAGATCGAGTCCAAATGGCAAAAAAAATGGAGTAAAAATCCGGCTCTCAGCCGCAGTGAAATTAAAAGTAAAAAGAAAAAATACTACTGTCTCTCAATGTTCCCCTACCCTTCCGGTGAGGGTTTACATGTCGGTCACGTTGAATCGTACACAGCTACGGACATCCTGAGTCGTTTCAAAAGAATGCAAGGCTTTAACGTTCTCTATCCGATGGGTTGGGACGCTTTTGGATTACCGGCAGAAAACTTTGCTTTAAAAAGTGGGATTCATCCGGCCAAGACTACGGCTAAAAATATTGCTCGCTATCGAGAACAGATAAAATCGCTTGGACTAAGCTACGATTGGGAAAGAGAAATTGACACTTCTAAGGAAGACTATTATCGATGGACCCAATGGTTTTTCCTTTTTCTTTACAAAAGGGGTTTGGCGTACAAAAAGAAAGCTAAGGTTAATTGGTGTCCTAAGTGCCAGACCACCATTGCTAATGAGCAAGTGGTTGGCGGTAAATGTGAGCGTTGTGAAACGGAAGTGGTGCAGAAAGAATTAGATCAATGGTTTTTCAAGACGACCGCTTACGCCGAAAAATTACTGAATGATTTGGAAAATTTAGATTGGCCAAAAAGCATAAAAGAAACTCAAAAGAATTGGATTGGCCGTAGCGATGGAGCGGAAGTCTTCTTTCAAATTAAACAAGTCAACCGTAAAGATAAAAAATATTTAAAGGAGAATCAAGGAAAAACTTTCGAGACAGCCAACTACCTAAGGGGCTTACCCCAAGTGGCCTCCGTTAAAGTTTTCACTACCCGACCAGACACTCTTTTCGGTTCCACTTTTTTGGTGGTGGCTCCGGACGGTCAGACGATTAAAGAGATTGGAGAATTTGCTCTGAATAAATCAAGAATTAAAGCGTATCAACTGAGTGCGGAGAAAAAAAATGAAATGCAAAGAACGGAATTAAATAAAGATAAAACCGGGGTGCTAATTGAAGGCCTGATTGCGGTTAATCCGGCGACGGAAAAGCCGATGCCCATTTACTCGGCCGATTATATTATGGGAGATTACGGTTCGGGGGCGATTATGGGCGTGCCTGCTCACGATGAAAGAGATTTTGAATTTGCCTTAAAACACGGATTAGAAGTGAAAAGAGTGGTTTCGCTTGAAGAAAAAATAGTTTCTTTTGTTGATCTTTCCTTTGTGAATAAACCGAAGGAATTGCAGGCATTACTGGCCGAAAAATATCTGACGGAAGAATTTTTTCTTTCCAAAGGGGAAAAGCCTTACGGTTTAACTATTGAAATTTCGGGAGAGAAAGATTTTAATGCCTACACCAAAACGTTAAAAAAATATCTTAAGAAAGATTTTTGGGCTGAGGTTGCTAGGGAAAAGTATCTGGTTTTTGTTTTTAAAGACAGAGTTATCAAGGATGATTCTTCGAAATCGAGAGAGGAAATCAGGGGCCGGTTGGAAAGGGTGATGAAGAAATTGTCGAAAAGACAAGGCTTTGATCCGCGGCACAAAATGCTACTCAAGATATTCAAAAATAAAATCTTTATGCCTGATTTTGTGGCTTGGACTTTGCCTATTACTAAACTAAGAGAAAGAATTTGTTGCGCCGGTAAAGAGGGGGTGATGATTAATTCAGCCTTTCTTGACGGGATGGGGGTTTCGCGGGCGAAGGAAAAAATAATCGATTGGTTGGGGCAAAAGCAGATTGGGGAGCCTCGAGTCAATTACCGTTTACGGGACTGGCTGATTTCAAGACAAAGATATTGGGGGGCACCAATCCCCATAATTTACTGTCCCAAATGCGGAATAGTGCCTGTGCCGGAGAAAGACCTGCCCGTCAAGTTGCCTCCAAAAGTTGAATTCACACCGACAGGCGAATCGCCTTTGAAAAAACTAGATTCTTTTCGAAAAACCCGCTGTCCGCTTTGCGGAGAGGAGGCAGAGAGAGAAGTGGATACGATGGACACTTTTGTTTGTTCCAGCTGGTATTATTATCGTTACGCCGATCCTCGAAATGACAAGGAATTTGCCACCCAGGAGGCGTTGCGTCGCTTTCTGCCTGTAGATCTTTACGTAGGCGGGGCGGAACATGCGGTGCTACATCTGCTCTATTCTCGTTTTTTTACCAAGGCGCTGCAAGACGCCGGACATATTGATTTTTCGGAACCGTTTTTAAAATTACGTAATCAAGGTATCATTTTGGGGCCCGATCATAATAAAATGTCAAAGAGCAAGGGCAATGTTATCGGTCCGGACGATATCGTCAAGGAATGGGGAGCGGATAGCTTGCGGCTTTATGAAATGTTTATGGGGCCGTTGGAAGATATGAAACCGTGGGACACACAAGGAATTGCCGGAGTAAGGCGTTTTTTGGAAAAAGTCTGGTTCTTACAAGAAAAAGTGGTTAGAAACGACAAGGAAGAAGAATTGCTCGAAAAAGATAAAAATTATATGGAGGCGAAAAAGAAGCTACACTTTACTTTAGCTAAAGTGACGGTGGATATTGAAAATTTGTTTTTCAATACGGCCATTAGTCAGATGATGATTTTGGTTAATTTATGGAAGAACAAAACGGAAAAAATCGGTCGTAAGGACTTTGAAATATTTTTAAGAATGTTAGCGCCTTTTACTCCGCACGTGGCGGAAGAAATCTGGGCGGGGTTGGGAGGCAAAAACAGTATTTTTCTTGAAGACTGGCCGGTGGCTGACCCGAAGATGCTTAAAGTGGAAACTAAGGAAGTGGCTATCCAGATTAATGGCAAAAAAAGAGAAGTGGTTCTTCTGCCCCCCAATCTGGGTGAGGAGGAAGTTCGAAAAATAGTTTTGGCTTTGGATTCGATTAAAAAACATTTGGCCGGTAAGATAGTCCGTAAATGGATTTATGTACCAGGAAAGATTGTTAATCTGGTAGTGTAGGGGAAAGGAACAAGGAACAAGGAACAAGGAACAAGGAACAGGGGACAAGGAACAAGGAACAAGGGACAAGGGGAAAGTTAAAAGTTAAAAGTTAAAAGTTCAAAGTTGAGATTCATTTAGTAGAAAAATTTATAATCCATAATTTCTAATTTCTAAAAATATTTTTACCGAATTTGCTAATCATTTGGTTGATTGGGGTCAGTTTTAATTCCGGTTCAGTTCTTAACTTTCTAGAACTGGCACCGGTAAATTTAAGGGATATTTCTTTTTGATCGAATTTAAAATAAATACGTTTTATTTCTCTGTCTTGCATGAAAAAAATCGGACTGTAGGCGGTTTCGTCTCGGTATTTAATGCGTAAAAAAAAGTATTGGCCGGGAAATATTTTTTGAAAAAAACCTCGAAAGCCGCTCAGTTCCTCCTGAGAAACATTTTTAACAAAAATTTCGGCTCTGGGCTCTTCCCTATCGTCATTGCTCTCATCTTTGACAAAATAAAAAACCAAAGAGCGATTGGGCATTTTTTCCAAGCCTTTGGTTTCTTCAATTCTCCACCAGTCATTGTTTTCTAAATAATGAAGCAAATTAATGACGATGGTAAGAGAAATTAAAGAGTAAACAATAATTTTCCAAACATCATCGAAAATTTTCGTCATATTTTATTAGGTTTTTTATAGGCTTTCGGTTACGGGTTATTTTTTTATTTTATAATCGTAAGGGCACCCCTGGTGGGTGCCCTTAGTGTCGCACAATCTTAGGAGCAACAGCCTTGATCTACTTCGTACGTTTTTCGCTCGCCGAATTCTTCCTGTTTACCTTTGTTCCATTGTTTCACAGGTCGCAAATAGCCGACGACTCTTGAGTAAACTTCACAATGCTGTCTTTCTTCAATGTTTTCGACGTCTCCATTTTGATTTTTTTCCATAGTTTTGATTTTAATTTTTTAGATATTTTAACTTTTAGATTTTTCCTGCTTCTTTTTTAATTCTAACTCAAGATCGCATTTTGGGCAAAATTCATGTTCCCCCGCCAAGTAGCCATGCTTCGGGCAGACGCTAAAGGTCGGTGTAATGGTGAAATAGGGCAAGGTGAATTTTTCGGCGATTTTTCTTACCAACTGTTTAACCGATTCTGGATCGGGCATTTTCTCTCCCAAAAAGCCGTGAAAAACAGTGCCTCCCGTGTAGCGACTTTGCAAATCGTCCTGCAGAGCCAAAGCTTCGAACATGTCGGCCGTGTAGTTAACGGGCAAATGAGTGGAATTGGTGTAGTAGGGATGAGCTTCTGCCTCCTTGACATTGGCTTCGTTGGCGACGATAATCTCAGGGAAAAGTTCCTTGTCTTTCTTGGCGAAGCGATACGTGACACCTTCCGCCGGAGTTGCCTCCAAGTTGTAGAGCTCTCCTGTTTCTTCTTGGTACTTGCGTAATTTATCCCTGACAAAATCCATCACTTCCAAGGCGAACGTCCTTCCTTCGGGGCTGGCAATATTTTTCCCTAAAAGATTGAGCAAGGCCTCATTCATGCCAATAATACCAATGGTATTGAAATGATTCTTCCAATAATTATCGTTACGACTCTTTACATCTCTCAAATAGAAGCGAGAATAAGGATACAAATCTCGGTCTGTTGATTTTTCCAAAAATTTGCGTTTAATTTCCAAACTGCTTTTTGCGATTTCTATCAATTGGCTCAATTTTTCCAAAAACTCTTTTTTGTTTTTGGCCTCATGACCTATGCGAGGCAAATTGATGGTTACCACTCCGATGCTTCCCGTCAGCGGGTTGGCGCCAAAAAGCCCCCCTCCCCTCTTACGGAGTTCTCGATTATCTAATCGCAGTCGACAACACATAGAGCGGGCATCGTCCGGACTCATATCGGAATTAATGAAGTTAGAGAAATAGGGAATGCCGTACTTGGCCGTCATCTCGAAGATGGGCTTCAAAACAGGATTTTCCCAATTGAAATCTTTGGTTAAATTGTAAGTTGGTATCGGGAAAGTAAAAACGCGACCCTTAGCATCTCCCTCCAGCATCACCTCAGCGAAAGCTCGATTGAAAATGTCCATCTCCGGCTGAAAATCCTTATATTTCTCCTTTTGAATCTGTCCTCCGACAATCACATTTTCCTCCGCCATCAAACCGGAAGGGTTAAGATCCAGGGTAATATTAGTGAAAGGCGTCTGGAAACCCACTCTGGTCGGGACGTTCATGTTGAAGATAAACTCTTGCAAAGCCTGCTTAACTTGTTCGTAGTCGAGGTTATCGTAACGAATGAAGGGGGCTAAATAGGTGTCAAAACTGGAAAAAGCTTGCGCCCCCGCCGATTCACCCTGTAAAGAATAGAAGAAATTGACTATTTGGCCCAAAGCGGTTCGCAAATGTTTAGCTGGTTTGCTTTCAGACTTGCCTCCCGCTCCCTGAATGCCCGACAGCAGAAGGTCTTTCAAATCCCAGCCGCAACAGTAAGGAGCGAGAATGCCCAAATCGTGAATATGCAACTCCCCTTTCTTGTGGGCCATGCGGATTTCTTTGGGGTAAATCTTGTTCAGCCAGTAGCGAGAGGTGACGGCAGCGGAGATGTAGTTGTTCAGTCCCTGCAGGGAGTACCCCATGTTTGAGTTTTCCTTGACTCGCCAGTCATCTTCCGACAAGTAATCATCGACCAACCCCTCCAACTTGAAAAGATTTTTAAATTGGCGCATCTCTTTGTGCTGCTCTCGGTAGACGATATACGCTCGGGAGGTTTTTTCGAAGCCGGCGGAGAAGATCACTTTCTCGATGATATTTTGGATCATTTCCACTTCGGGGATGCCGTTTTCCGCTTTTTCTTCTAGCTGAGAAACGACAATATTTGTAAGAGCTTCCGCTATGTTGTAGCCGAATTCCTTAGTGGCACCGCCTGCTTTGAGGATAGCCTTGGTTATCTTATCTTTTTTAAAGGGAACAATCTTTCCGTTTCTTTTACGGATTTCTTTAATTTTTGGCATAAAAAATTGCTGTTTAATTTTTTAGTTATTTTAAATGAAAATATTTTTAAAGTGGTGTCTAAAGTTTTTTCAGTTTACTATTATTTTACCAAAACGAAAACTTTAGGTAATTATAAATAGAACAAGTATTTAAAATTTCACTCTTCTATTTTAACACTTTAATTAAATAATCAAAAAACATGGTATTCGAAAAAATCTTTGCCAAATTGTTTGGCAAGAAAGATGAAAATCTGGAGCCCATTTCTACCGAAGGAGGAGAAACACCGGCAGTAACACCCGTTGAGGCGGAAATCAAATCGGTTGACGAGATGAACGTCGGCGGTTTGGAAGGCGTTGAGCCGGCCACCAAGGATCTTTCGACGGAGGAAAAGGAAAAAATTACTAGCTTTGACGAAGAGCCAGTAGCGGAAGTTACTAGCGAAGTGGTAACTGAGGAACCTGCCATAACCTCTCCGGAGGAAGGTGTTCACACGGAAGAAATTGTTTCCGAGACTGAAACCACCGTAGACAGTGGAGACACATCGGGAGAATAGTCAAATTTTATTATCGGGATTTTTAATGGAGACGCATTGTTTTACGGTGCGTCTCTGTTGTTTAGAAATTACGGAAATTATAGATTGTAGATTATAGAACCTCTCCTTAATAGAAAAAATTCATAATCCATAATTTAAAATTTATAATTCCCTTAATTCCTAATTTCCGTAGAAGGCTTGACTTTTTCTTTGTTTTCCTATAGAACTCGGGCAGATTAAAGCACCTTGAAATATGGGAAAAGGAGAAGAAATGGGAAAAAAATCTTATGTTTTTCTGGAAGCGCTTGCAGTGATTTTGCCGGGAGCTTTCCTGGCGATTATCGCTTTCTTGCTTTCAACTGTATTAATGAAAGTTTTTGGCGGTAAGTCGATTGCTTTCGTTTCAGGAATTTTGATGCCGATCTTTTTTTCTGTCGGATTGACTTTCAGGAGAGTCAAGCACCTGATTAAAAGCTTGAGCTTTGATCAGGACGAGATTTTCTATCGAGACTTTCAGATGATGAATCTCTTTAATCGAGAATCGATGGAAATATTGGAATTCAGTGTGGCTATCGGTCTCGTTGGTACTGTAGGATCGTTGATTTTCGCTATAGGGGAAATCGGTTTTCCTAAAGCGTTTTTGGCCACTCTTTTCATCGGTTTTTTTTCCTTAGTCTTTCTGAATCTGGTGACGGTAGACTTAGCGGAAGATCTTTACGTAAAGAAAGACTCAGAACGTGGGCCGATTTTTCCCAAGAGACTTTCTTTGGAAGACCCAAAAGAACAAAAACTTCTTTCCGAAAGAAAAGATCAGGGGTGAAGATAGAACAGCCAAACAACGCTAACTTTGAATTTCAAGGTTAGCGTTTTTTATTTTTAAGCGGCGAGAGGTTCCTCTTTTTCTCCAACTTCTTTTAATCCTTCAAGGTAGATTAGGAAATTGCCTGTTTTAGTCTTGATTTTCTCTAATAAGTCATCTCGGTTTTCAAGCTTTTTGCCGGAGGCGAGGGTCTGCAAATAGAGAAAGACAAAACCGTAGAAATTGCCCACGATATCAGAATAATCGCTACTGTCGACCATGTTTTGCTTGACCGTGGAGTTTTCCAGCAGATTTTTTATCTCAATCAAGTTGTTTCTCCACTCCTCCTCTCTCTCAAAAAGATTTGCAAGGTCTTGGTTGCTACTATCGGTCTCAATGTTTTTTTCTGTGAAATCGATGATTTCCCTGACTCGGATTTTCAGTAAATCCAACTCAGGATTCATTTCAAGATTGAAGGCGGGATGCTTTTGTTCGTAAGACATGACAAAAATTATAAATTAGGGATTGAAAATTGAGAATTATGGTCAATCCCCTCTTGAGAGGGGTGGCTTGCCGCCTGCCTGCCGGTAGGCAGGGAAGGCAAGACGGGGTGTGTGTCATTTTTTAATTATAAGACATCAATTTGATTCTCAAAAACAATTAAAAAATATTTTTCTATTTTTATTTTAATTTAGATTTTAAGAGAAATTTATCAAGGCATGTTTTAATCCCCTCTCGAGAGGGGTGGCTTGCCGCCTGCCTGCCGGTAGGCAGGGAAGGCAAGACGGGGTGTGTTTTAATCTTTAAAAAATAATAATGAAGATTCTCTACAATCAAAACTTAAAAAAACTAGCTAGGAAACTAAGAAAGGAAAGTACCTTGTCTGAAGTTTTGCTATGGAAAGAACTAAAAGGAAAAAAACTTGAGAACTATAGATTTATTAGACAAAAACCAATCAAAAAATATATCGTTGATTTTTATTCCAAGGAGTTAAAATTAGCTATAGAAATTGATGGAGTAACTCATGATTTTGAAGAAGAAAAGAACAAGAAAGATATAGAAAGACAAAAAGAAATTGAATCTTTAGGAATAAATTTTCTTAGATTTTCAGAAGGTGAAATTAGAAAAAATATGTTTGGAGTAATAGAAACAATAAGAACTTGGATTCTAAATAGATAACACACCCCGTCTTCTCGCTTCGCTCGAATCCACCCCTCTCAAGAGGGGATTAGCTTCTATTTGAACCTCACCGCACCTTCGTTCATTACCTGTTTCACCTGTTCCGCTGACAACGCGTAATTATAGATGCGGACGTCGTCGATTTGACCATTTAAAAAATTCCAGGCTTCTCCGTCGCTACCTATTCTCAAGTCTGTAGCAATGTTAGGAACTGAGGCAGATTGCGTTTGCGTTCCGCCAGTCTGAATACCATTAACATACAAATTCCAATTGTTTCCTGATCTTACGATTGCCACATTATACCAAGTGTTTGTGCTCGCCGTCCAATTCCAAGAAGCAAAATAATTACCTCCATTATAAACATGAAATGTTAGTAAAGAATTATCATATCCAAAACTAGTATTCATACTTTTTACTAAATTCCACTTTGTCACATTTCCACCACTAGTTGACTGGCCCAATATACTTTCAATATTAGCTAAGCTCGTCCACTTGGCCCAAAGATTTATGGAAAAATCATTTGTCCCAAAATTCCAAAGATTATTATCTGCCACACTCACATAATCATTACTCCCATCAAAATCCAAGGCGCTGTTGTTCTTGCCGGCCACCCAATCGGTGGCGGGATCCATGTTGGTCATCGTTCCGTTGTTGGCGTTGCCGGAATGATCGTAAACGGTTGCGCCCTGCCCTTCATCCATCTTCCACCACCCTACTGGTTTTCCTTGGTTGTAATCCCAAGCAATTTGGGCAGGGGTGCGGGCGTAAGAAAAAATCTTTACGTCGTCGATGAGGCCTTGCCAAGCTTCACTGCTGGTTGCTGATTGTCCTATTCGAATTCTATCAAAATTGTAAAAATTATTGGAGCTAACTGTTGCTGAGCCGGCTTCGGCTCCATTAATATATATTTTAAGAGACGTTCCACTTCTGACAATTTCAACATGATACCAAAGATTAGGGGTGTAAGTAACAGTCGCTCCAGCACTATACCAATTACTGCTAGAATCAAGCATCATCGCAGTTAGTTTTGAGTTGCTGGACCAATATTTTATTGTAAAAACATCTCTTTTGACACCAGGATTAGTGCTATCATACAAGTCTATGACAGTGTCAGTATTACTGGCTCCCCAAACATCATTTTTAACCCAAGCTGAAATCGAACCTGCGTTCGTAAGAAAATTTGATGTTGAAAATTGGATCAAATCATCCGTTCCATCAAATTTCACCGCCTTTCCCGCTTTTCCCTGCGCCCATGTTGGGCCGTTGGTGAGGGTGCCGGTGTTGGCGTTGCCGGAAGTGTCAGTGACAGTGGTGCCGGTGCCGTCATCCAATTTCCATTCACCTACCGGGGCGGGGCTTAGTCCCGGGGCACAATTCCCTTCCACGTTTCCCGGAGGGCAGTAGGCACGACTGGCGGAATTCGACGGTGTCTTCCCATCACTTTCCGTCCCCTTGCTTCCCAGAATCATCGATTTTCCTTGGTTGTAGTCGAGTTGAATGTCGGAATCGGTGAGTGCGTAATTATAGACTTTTACTTCGTCGATAAGGCCATTAAACCAATATCCATTACCGGAAGATAAGTTTCCAAAAGTGGTTGTTCCGCTAGCAAAATTTGAAGTGGAAAAATTCACAGAACCTTGTAAGACACCGTTAACATAAAATTTATGTTTACTACCGTCATATACTGAAGATAAATAGTACCATGTGTTATCCGTACTTATTGGTCCAGCCACTTCTCCGGCAGAAGAACCCCAGCCCGCATAGATAACTCTAGAGTTTGGTTTTCTATAGCCTAGGCCAAATCCACCCGTAGTACTATCGACTCCATTCCAGAGGGGGACACTGTAATTACTTGACAGACTACTAAATTTTACCCAGCCACTAACTGAAAAACTATTTGTGCTGTCAATGATACGGGAAGAGGTATTGGCATAATCATTACTTCCGTCAAAACTAAGCGCCTTTCCAAATTTCCCATCGTTCGTCCATGTCGCGCCATTAATTGTCCCGTTCAGCGTTGATCCGCCATTACCTGAATTGTTGGCTGTCGTTCCCTGCCCTTCATCAAACTTCCAATAGCCGACTTGCGAACCGACCGGCGAGCCACCCGCCGGATGACCGCCGTTCATGTCTTCCACGATTTGCTTTTGCGTCCGCGCGTAGTTGTAGATTTTCATTTCATCGAGAAGTCCACTCATAGGTAGATAATTACCGGCATAATAATTGCCTAAACGAAGATTATTTGAATTGTTGAGACTATTACCCAGATTAGTTGACATACTAGCTGATCCATCTAATTTTCCATCCAAATAAATCAAGGCATTTCCACTACGGTTGACCACCACTGCCCCATGGTGCCAACCTGTAGGCAAGGAGCTTATTAATGTTGTTCCCGAAACACTTCCGCATGAGACAGCCCCTGGATTAAGTTTAAAATTCAAATATCCATAACTAATGCGAAATCCATATCCTGCATTTGCAGCCTGATCGCAATAGCCATCAAGATGTCCTTTGGCCATAAAATATTGGTGGAGATTGGAAGTGTTGTTTGTATTAAACCAAGTTTCAAGCGTAAAATCATTATTTCCCATATCTAAAATTCCACTAGAAGGATCTCCAACATTAACATAATCGTCTGTTCCGTCGAAACTCAAACCGCCTCCATATTTTCCTTGAGACCAATTGGGTCTATAAGAAGAATCACCCAATGTCCCGTTATTCCCATTCCCGCTCAAATCTTTGGTTGTCGTCCCTGTCGCGTCGTCCATGTTCCAATAACCGACTGGTCCGGGCGCGTAATTATAAAGATCGGCCACTTCTTTGGGCGAAAGGGCACGGTTGTAAATACGGGTTTCGTCGATGGAACCGTTTATTTTATTTCCCCCATTTGGATTTTCACCTATGTTTAGATTTAAGGTATTAGTAGAGATCGAACCAGTGGGTGAGCAACCAGTACCCGTACCATTGCAACCATCATCCACGCCATTAACATAAAGCTTCACCGAACCATTTGTGAATGTAGCCACAAGATAATACCAAACTCCTGTAGTTAGCACGGTATTTCCCCAAGTACCAGAATAAGCTCCATTTACATTTAAATTTAATCCTATTCTGTTAGATGCCGCACCTCCGATTATTAATGCATATCCATTATAGGGTGATCCGGCACTCAAATCGAATTTTGAAACTATAGCTGAGTTGCTGCTTAAACCATTAAATTTAACCCATGTTCCAATTGTCATTGCATTGGTAATATTCAAATTTGATCCGTTACCAGCATTCACGTAATCATCACTCCCATCAAAATTCCCTCCATTCCCGAATTTACCTGCTCCTGTTGTAACTCCCCCAGATCCAGTCCCATTATTCGCATTCCCGCTCGCGTCTTTCACTTCTCCACTCGTTCCGTTCCAACTGGCCTCGTCCATTTTCCAATGGCCCACCAAACCGTCCGTCATCCATTTGTTCGATTTGCCACCAATTGAGGCACTGGTTCCTTCATTAGATTTACCCATACCAGCCAATCCGGCGTTGTAGTCTTTGGCAATTTGGGCTGCGGTGCGAGCGTAGGGGTAGATCTTTGGTTCGTCGATATACCCTTTGAAAACAATTCCCCCGGCATTAGATCCTATTGAGTCATACGTAGAACCTGGAGCACTGTGCACATAAGTTGTGGAACCAAAAGACACACCGGAGCTGACAGACTGAGCTCCATTTATATAAATAGTCGCTGTATTTGAAGCATAATTCAAAATTCCAACGACATGATACCAAACATTCGGATTAAGAGCTGTACTGCTTGTTACTTCCTGAAAACTATCAGTGCTTTTGCTTCTTCCACCCAATAAAAGCTTCCCTTCACTCCCTCCATCACTTCTTAGATTCAGCCAAATATTACTATTAGCACTCGCCTGTCTGCTGGCATAAATAACATTGCCGTACTTGTTGGCAGCTCCAGCCAGAGATGAGTATTTAACCCACATACTGACTGTGGAAGAACTGGCTCCATCAATCAAAGGGCCTATTTTATTTAATCCAAACTCCACATCATCATTCGTTCCATCAAAACCCAAGCACTTTCCACTAATACACTTATCTTCATTTTGCCAGCCAGAATTGGGATCAGACGTTGATGACATACTATAGAGTGTGCCACTAACACGATTCGAACTCGCATCATAAGCCGTCGTGTCCCTGCCTTCATCAAAAGACCAGTATGCAACCGGTCCACCCCCTTTTTCTTCGGTGGCGGGTGTGCCGGCGGAGGGGTCAGTGGAGGCGTATTTGCGAACACGAACGTCGTCATATTGCACTGCCGTTAGATATTCTCCCAAGCCAACTGTAAAATCAGAAAAAGGAGAAAGACTTGCCGATGCTGCATAAGAGCCAACTGATGTATTGTTGACGTAATAGGTGTTATTGCTTCCATTGACTTGAACTTTAAGCGTATACCAGGTATCTGCTGACATATTGTTGCTTCCGACATTATTATTCGCTCCATAACTTCCTGTGTATTCTTGATAATAAGTCGTTGAAGTACCCGTAATCCAGAATCTGGACATATATCCATTGGCGTTTCTTCTTCTTTGATATAATTGTAATCTTCCGTTGCCTCCAGAAGAAAATTTTCCTTTCAACTCGAAAATGTAACCAGTGGTATCAGAATAGTTTAGGTTATTTGCATACATTGGGACAGCATCACAACTACTATTATTCGGGATACTTAGGTATCCTGAAGTTATCGTGGCTGAACACGCATTTGTCCATTTGCTTAAATCTCCCGAGAAATCATCAAAAAACTCAAAAACCTTGTTCCCGTTCTGCTCACTCGTCGCTTGGGTGTTGCCGTAGTAAAAATAGGCGGTCGCACCGGTCGTTGGGACGCTGGGTATTTTTACCCAAACATCCACGCTGGTCGTGGTCGCATCTTCAATCCAGTAAGACAAAACTGTGCCGCTAATGTCCGTAAACCTCAAGTCGTCCAAATCGGTTTGAATCTTCCCTGCCGTAATGTCGGCCGACAAATCTTTATTATCCAAAATCTTCACTTGAAAATCAGTCAGAGCACTTCCTGAGGAATTGCTTACCGTAATCGATTTTCTATACATCCACGCATCGTTCCACCAGCCGGCCTCCGCCTCTTCAATATTTCCGTATTTCTTTTCGTACCACAAATAGCCCGGCACAGACAAGGCCACTATTAAAAATACAAATGCTAGTTTTTTGATTCTTCTTTTCGTTTTCGGCGTAAAAACCCGCCATGACCGAATGGGGTGAAAAGCGATATATTTGATTGAGAGCAGTAGGGTTTTTATTTTCATTTATTGGCCATTATTCATTCTTAGAAGTATAGCCAAATTTTTTATTTTTTGAAATTATTTCGTGATATTTTGAAGATTAAATCGGTTTGTCTAAAATATCATGTTTACCGGTTCTCCTCAGAATCAGATTCTCTTCCTGCCATTCAAAAGTAAAGCGATATCCTCTAGTAATCCTTCCCTCCCAAACATTCTGATATCCTTGCATTTTTTTGATTCTTAAACCCGGATGCATCCAATTTTCAACTAAAACCCCAATTTTCCTATCAAGAATTTTTTGCAATTCTTTACTCAATTTTTTATAGTCTCGAGAGAAGCTTTTGGTAAAATAAATTTTCACTTATTTGGTCTTTAAAGCTTTTATGGTTTCCTTAGCGTCTTTAAAAGGTCCAATTAATCTACCGCTTCGAATATCGTCGTCTGCAACGTCTTCCGAATAAACTATTTTTACCGGTCTGAGAATGAAACAGTTTTTCTTAGCTTTAATTTCGATATAGTCACCTAAGGATAGATTGCCATCTTTTCTAAAAATTTGAGGGATTGTAATTTGGTAATTTCTTCTTATTTTTACCAATTCACTTTCCTCTTCTTGCAATTTTTGATTTAACATTTTCTTAAATTAAGAATTTCTTAAATTATAAGAATAAATAAAATTCTGTCAACTTGTTGCTTCTGTTTTTGTTTTGTTTAAGTTATGGTAGAATAACTCGACTAATTTGGAAATCATGAAAATTACAAAAATTTTGGCCAGCTTGGTTTTGCTTAGTGAAGCGATTTTTTTCGGTTGGCTTTTTAATCAAAAATATTCTTTTTTTCCACGAGAAAGAAAGTTGGTTTTTGATTTTCCCAAGCCAATAGAAATTGATGAGGACGGACTTTCAAGGTATGTAATGAGTGATAAGATAACGGTCGAGGAATTTTTGGCTGAGAAGAAAATCGCGATTAATCAAGTGGACAGAATATATCCCGATCGGAAAACCCCAATCTTTCCTGGTACGAAAATTGTGATTGATCGACCGGCCAGTGTGGAAATTGCGGTGGACGGAAAAACTATCAAAAACCAATCTTTTCTGCCAACGGTGTTGGACGCGATTTTGGAAAACGAAATTCATCTGAGTCACCTAGATGAAGTAAAACCGAGTAAAACCGAAAGTCTTAGAGATGGATTAAAAATAACCATTACTCGTATTAAACATGAAGAAGTGACAGAAAAAGAAGCGATTGATTTTAAGACTATTACAGCCAAAGACCCTAAAGTTGATTGGGGAATTAAGCAAGTAAGTCAAAAGGGAGAGAAGGGAGAAAAGGAGACGGTGTATAAGATCAGTTATGAAAATGGTGAAATCGTTTCTAAGGTTAAAATCAGCTCCAAAACCGTCAAGGAGGCGATAACGGAAAAAATCAGTCTCGGTACGAAGATTAATGTAGGTAAGTCAGACTCAGGCATTGCCAGTTGGTACGGTACGGACCCAACAAGTTGCAGTTCCAGAGATTTTCCGGCCGGGACTTGGCTACGAGTAACCAATCGTGATAACGGCAGACAAGCCTTTGTGCGCGTTGAAGGTTATGGACCGCAGGCGGGAACAGGTAAATTGATCGATTTAAGCAAAGAGGCCTTCTCAAAGTTGGCACCGCTGGGGCAAGGCACCACGCGAGTGAAGGTGGAGGAAGTGTTGAATAAGGGGTTTAGTTATACGGGAGAAGAGTGAAAAAATGCAAAGTTAAAAATTCAAAATTAAAAGTTAAAAATGCAAAATTAGAAATTGAAAATCTTCCGAAAACTTTTAACTTTCAACTTTTAACTTTTAACTTTCAACTTCCCTTCTTGACTCTCCTCTTTTTCTCCTGTAGAACAGTCAAACAGGTCTTTTGACCCATAATGTTCTTTTAAAAGGGAGTAAGTAGATGATGGGAGTAGCAAAGATGAAAAAACTTCACTTGTTGATGCTGGCCATCTTAATGACAGTAATTTTCATTCTTGGGGTGAGCCAATCAAAAGCAGAGTACGGAGCTATTGCCTATTCTTCCTCAACGGGTAGATGTGGTTACTCGCAGGGGCACGGTTCTGCTGATGGTGCCATTGCTGCCGCAAAAGCCAACTGTGGTGAATCGGATTGTGTTTGGAAAGCGTGGTTTAGGGACTCTTGCGGAGCTTTAGCGAGGGCAGAGAGTGGAGCTACCGGTTATTCTCATGGGTTTAATAACATGGATGATGCTAAAAAACGAGCTTTAGCGGAGTGTCAAAACCGAGGATCCAACTGTCGATTGATTTGTTGGGCCTGCTCAGGCAATCGTCATCATCGACGAAATCACTACAGATAATTCCTATAAAAAACAAAAGACCCCGAACAATTAAGTTCGAGGTCTTTTTTAATACCAAAATTCCCCTCTTGAGAGGGGTGGCTGAGGAGCGAAGCGACGAAGTCGGGGTGTGTGAAACAAATAATTACTATAATCACTGTTGACACACCCCGCCCTCACTACCGTTCGGGCACCCCTCTCAAGAGGGGAATTGCTCCTCCATCTTGATTCTATCATCTAAGATCAGGCGGTCCCTATTCCACAAAGGTTAAAGCCTGGCCTTTCTTGTTGGCGCGGCCGGTTCTACCGATTCGGTGGATGTAGTCGTCGTAAGTTTGAGGTACATCGAAATTGATGACGTGAGAAACGTCAGGAATATCCAATCCTCGAGCGGCTACGTCCGTGGCTACGAGAATATTGATGCGGTCAGTCTTAAAAAGATTCAGCGCCTTCTCTCTTCCCCGTTGATTCTTATCACCGTGAATAGATTCGGTGCGAAGTCCCTTTTGGTAAAGGGTACGAGAAAGTCTGTCTACTCCCATCTTGGTACGACCGAAAATTAACACTTTTTTAAATTCATCTTTGGCTAACATTTCACACAGCACTTCCGTTTTGTCCTGGAAGCGATTAATACGAATGATATCCTGCTCAATATTGGAAACATTAGTGGTTCTTTTGACGGAAACAGTGATGGGGTTTCTAGCCGCTTCTCCGATCAAGGTCTCAACGTTTCGAGACATGGTGGCGGAGAAAAAGAGCGATTGTCTCTCTTTCGGTAGAAAGCTCATTAAATGTTTAATTTCTTTCACGAAACCGATGTCAAACATACGATCTACTTCATCTAAAACGACGTTATTAAAGCCGGAAAGATCAAGTACTCGACGTTCAATTAAGTCCTTCAATCGTCCCGGAGTACCGATAACGAAGTGATGATTGCGTCGGAGCAAAGAAATTTGGCGACCCAAACTGGATCCACCAAAACAGGCTACTGACCAAAGTCCCAACCCCTTTGAAAAAGCGATAAACTCACTTTCGATTTGCAACGCCAACTCTCGAGTCGGGGTCATAATCAAAACTTTGTCATTGCGGTTACGCAACACTTTGTCAATCAAAGGAATAAGAACGGCGGCCGTTTTACCCGTGCCGGTGTCAGCTAAGCCGACTAAGTCCTTGCCGTTAAGAATGTGAGGAATGACCTGATCTTGAATTGGGGTAGGATCAGTATATCCCTTTTGAAGAATGTTTTGCTTCAGTCGATTGTCAATGTCGAAATCAACAAAGCGATTAGCGGGAACATAAACTTCCTCTCTTTGCCCAGGAGCGGCCTTAGAAATAAAGCGGGAAACGTCAATGCTTTTTCCCTGGGAAGATCCTCTGCGGTTCCCCCAAAATTTAGGTCTGAATTGACCGAAGCTTCGGCCGGAGTTGTTCCCTCCCCTACCACCTCTTCCACTAAAGGAGGATGGTCGATTTGATCGATTGTTGTACATTTGAGATTTTTTAAAATTAATTAAAAAATTGTCCCAATGAATGCGGGGTTTTTCAAAAAATTAAAAAATCCCTAAAGCCTGCGGTTTCGCGAGGTGAGTATAAAACCGGCTTAGGAAAGTGAGAATAAAAGAGAATAATAATAAAAACCTAAATCAGTTTGATATACTTTTTACTTCGTATCAAAGTAACAATTTTTACAACGCTCTCGAGACTATCACGTTTTAAGATAATATGCAAGCTTTATTTCAAATATTTGCCGTACTTCCCGGGATCGTAGGTGCAATGAGGGTTTGGGTACTCGTCCGGATCGAGACAGCACTCCAGATCTAGGTGCCTGTGCTTCGTTTTGTCACTTTTTCCCGGTTTGTCATTTTTTTTGTTACAGACCAAACGACCATTGACCACCGCAAAAGAGACGGGCATAGGGGCGGTAATTTTCGGTTTGGGTTTGACTTGATTAATCTTGATCAGTGTAAAGCTGGGAGCGACACCAAAAAAATCAGGCAGCTGAGCCACCACTTCCTCCTTGATATCTTTTTGAGGTATGTAATCATCTTTTATTCGAGGCACAATATTATAAATATACTCCTCTCGAGTAACAGAAAAGAAAAAAGTATTTTTTAGACAGGAATCCATCAACGGTACGTAAATTTCCTCCGCTTCGAGAAGATCACTTTCAATCAAATGGTCTTCTATATTATAGTTGCAGGAAAGTTGATTTTCAATAAAGGCGGCCTGGACTTGAGGAAACTCTGTCGTGTTTTTTAATTCCTTGATGGTCTTAACGTTGTATACAAAAACGTCGAAGCCAAGATATCCATTATTCTCCTCCTCGGGTTTAGCGAAGAAAAAGCGTTTTTCCCAAGGATCTTTGACGGCAGCCCGATTATCGTTCTGGTTATCGGGTTTATGGTAAACAGGATTTGAGGTGACAGGCGGTTTCCAATTGGGCGGATAGTTCAGACCAAAACCGTACCAATCGCTTTTGTATTCTTTCCAGGAGGAAGAGTCAATCTCGGGCGGAATGATTTTGGCCGTAGGAATTTCGAGCAGAGACTTCTCTTTGTTGATACTTTCTGGGTCTGCCAAATCCCCCTTTTGAGCAGTGGGCGCAATATTCGGTCTATCAATAAAACTGCTACCGAGAAAAAAAATTAAGCTTAGAGAAATAAAAATTAAGAAAAAAAGTAACCCTCCCATCCAAGATATTTTTTGCGGGTTTTTTTCTTCTATAATTTGGGGTTGCTCTTTAATTTTTTTTCCAGACTTTTTCTTTCGAGTATTTTTTTTCCTAATCGCTTTGCTAAGTTCATTTTTATCTAGTTCCCCTCTTTTTTTAGTTAGCACTTCCCTATCCAATTTTTTGGCTTGGGATATTTTCTTCTTTGGTTTTTTGTCTTTAGACTTTGAAGTTGATTTTTTCTTCATAAGATTCTATCTCGAGATAAATCTATTACTAGTTAGAAGTTCTTCCGGTCCTGGCTCCTGAGTAGGAAGAGTATTTTTTGCTGTTTTCTGTCCTTTTCTTTATTTTGGTGGAAAAAGAGTATTCCATGTTGGGCAATAAATTCGAAAGCGTAACCGTACCTTTTCCACTGGAATTTAACGTCTTAGAGATAGTGTTTAAAGTTTCCTCGTAACCGAAAGCTTTGGTAGCCAAAGTGAAACTGTCGGTCCAACGAGCAACGCCATTGCTCAATCTGAATTCATCCATATAGCCGGAGAAAGGAGCGGTTTCGTCTAGGATATCGGTGTAGCCGATAGAGAGTAAGCCGGTGTAGTCGGCCGGTCGAACGGAGCTGACCAAGGAAGTTAGCTTGCTGCCGTCTACAAATAAGAAATAATCGTTGCCATTTTCCACAAAAGCGATGTGATGCCAGTTGTTAGCGGTAATTTTACCAGTGGCCGAGGTGAGTGAAGTGGTGGCGCCATTATTTTCAATAGTTAGAGAGAGGCTGCCGTCAGTTTTAACGAAACCGCGAATGTTGTTCAGAGCATCGGTTTTTTGAGAAAAAACCGTTCTTTCTCCGGCGAGACTGTTCACTCTAACCCAAGCGTCTACGGTCCAAATGCCACCTCCAAAATTCCAATCGGCATGATCGTTTAGGGCCAAGTAGCTACTAACCCCATTAAATAGGGCGCTGGCAGTACCGAACTTAAATTGATCGGTAGAAATTACAACATTATTGTTGGCAATTGTACGACCGGCCAAAGGGGTCTTACACTCGTTATTGAGAGTATTAGAACCATTAGCGCCGTTATTGTGGAGTAATAATTTAGTGTAATTATCATCCCCTCCCTTTTGGAGAACTCGAACATGAGTTTTTTTATTCTTTAATTTTTTTTGAGTAATGCCTAGAGAAATGGAAGTGGCGGTTTGGGTTTTAACACTTACTGTTGGTTTGCCGTTTTTAGCTTCCACCGAAAAAGCGGTTAGCAGAAAAAGAGCTGTCATGGAGACAAATAGAGCTTTCTTTCGATTTTGTAACATTTGATTTAGTTTATAATTTATTTTTATTTAAAAAGCTGTTTGACTAAAAAATTATAAAAGGATTTTTTGAAGAAAACAAATGTTGCCTCTTTCACTTTTATATGCTACAAAGAAAGAAGTAAATCTGTTTAAGATTATCGCCTGCCCCAAAGCAGGTTTTATTGGCTTATTAAGACTAAATTATGGAAACCAGAAATATTGCTATTATCGCTCACGTTGACCACGGCAAGACTACCCTAACTGACGCTATTATGCGGCAAACGGGGATGGTTAGCGATGAAAGTGTTTCGATGGACTCAGATAACTTGGAGAAAGAAAGAGGCATTACTATTTATTCCAAAAACGCTTCTATCTTTTATCGAGGTACTAAAATTAATATAGTAGATACTCCCGGTCACGCCGATTTCGGTTCTGAAGTGGAGCGAGTTTTACGTTCCATTGACAGTGTGCTTTTGGTAGTAGATGCAAAAGAGGGACCGATGCCTCAAACACGTTTTGTGCTGAAGAAATCATTGGAATTAGGCCTTCATCCTATAGTGATTATCAATAAAATTGACAAGACGGGCGCGGAGCCGGAAATGGCACAGGAAAAAGTTTTTGAACTATTTTTTGATTTGGGAGCTACGGACGAACAACTTGATTTTACGACTATTTATGCTAACGGTAAGGCCGGTATAGCTAAAATTAGTTTGGCCGATGAAACGAAAGATCTTTCGCCTCTGCTGGATACGGTTTTGCTTAAAGTTAAGCCGGCCCCGGCGAATAAAGAAGCGGCACTTAGGTTTCAACCTTTCAATTTAGGTTATGACAATTTTTTGGGTCGTTTGGCCGTCGGTAGAATTCATGAAGGTACGATTAAACAAGGTTCAACGCTGACGCTTAAAAAGACTGACGGTAAAATAGAAACTAGCAGGATTACCAAACTTTTCACCTTTAAGGGGCTGGAGAGAGAGGAAGCGGCGGAGGCTTTTGCCGGAGATATTGTGATGGTGGCGGGTTTTCCTAATATTGACATTGGAGATACGCTTTGTGAAAGAGCAGACCAAGAAGCCCTACCAGCTATTAAAGTGGACGAACCGACTATTTCGCTTAATCTTTTGGTGAATAATTCGCCCTTTGCCGGTCGAGAAGGTAAATTTGTGACAGGAAAGCAATTAAGAGAAAGATTGGCCAAGGAATTAGAAGTTAATGTGGGTCTTAAGATCGAACTGGACTCAGACCCCTTTAAAGTTTTTGGTCGCGGAGAACTGCACGTGGCTGTTTTGATTGAAAATATGCGACGAGAAGGTTATGAACTGCAAGTTTCTCAGCCTAAAGTGATTATTCGAGAGGTAGACGGGGTGAAAATGGAACCTTTTGAGGAGGCGACGATTGATGTGCCGGAGGAGTTGACGGGGACGGTGATTGAGAAGATGAGCCGTAGAAAGGGGCTGATGACGGAGATGGAGAAAAGAGGCAAGGAAACGCGCATTATTTTTGAAGTGCCGACTCGCGGGCTTTTGGGTTTTCGCAACGAATTTATTGTCGATACTAAAGGAGAAGGGACACTGTGCTCAAGGGTGATTGGCTATCGGCCGTTTGTGGGCGAGATTAAGAAGCGGGTGGTGGGCTCGATGATTTCTATGATTCCCGGTAAGGCACTCGGTTTTTCTCTATATAATTTGCAAGATCGAGGGGTACTTTATATCAGTCCCGGTACGGAAGTTTATGAAGGTATGGTCATTGGAAACACTTCTAAGGGAGATGACATGACTGTTAATCCGATTAAGGGCAAACAACTGACGAATATGCGGGCTTCCGGTTCAGATGATGCCATTGCGTTGATTCCGCCAATGGAAGTGACGGTGGAGCGAGGTTTGGAGATTATGGCGGAAGATGAATATATGGAAATTACGCCCCTGAGCGTCCGTCTGCGTAAACAAGGTTTAAAGGAGATTGATAGGAAGAGAGCGAAGAGGTAGAGAGGAACAAGGGACAAGGGACAAGGGACAAGGGACAAGGGACAAGGGACAAGGGACAAGG
>CAZRPR010000001.1:6949-21789 GCA_964602125.1 uncultured Candidatus Saccharibacteria bacterium | reverse complement strand
ACAAGGGACAAGGGACAAGGGACAAGGGACAAGGGACAAGGGACAAGGGACAAGGAAACCTTAATGGAAAAATTTTTCTCTTTCCCCTTGCAACTTGTGCCTTGTACCTAACTTCTTGAAACTTGTACCTAATCTCTTGTAACATTTTAACTTTATAAACTTTATCCCGATGGTTTTTATCGAGAAAAGTCCAGAAAAATTTGATGTCGCCATCGTTGGCGGAGGACCGGCCGGAATAATGGCCGCTTTACAATCGGCCGATTCAGGGGCGAAGGTTATTTTAATTGAGAAAAATAAGAGTCTCGGTAAAAAACTGCTGTTAACCGGTAAGGGGCGTTGCAATCTAACCTGCGCCGTTTATGAGAATCGCGAGTTTATTGAAAAAATAGGTAAAAATGGCAGATTCCTGTTTTCGGCTACTCAAAAATTCGGACCATTAAAAGTGATTAATTTTTTCGAAAAGAAAGGATTGAAATTGAAAGAGGAACGAGGCAAGAGAATATTTCCCGTTTCTGATGATGCAGAGGAAGTGCTTAGCCTTTTGGTGAAGCTACTGAAAGAGAAAAAAGTTAATTTCAAATTAGGTCAAAAAGTGGCCGATTTCAAAGTAGAAAATGGGGAAATACAATTTTTGGAGATGAAAAACGGAGAGAAGGTTTACGCTAAAAAATATATTTTATGTACCGGCGGTAAATCCTACCCGACGACCGGTTCAACGGGAGACGGTTACACTTGGGCGGAAAAAATGGGGCACAAAGTGGAAAAGCTCTTCCCTTCTCTGGTGTCGATCGAAGTGGAAGAAGATTGGGTGAAAAAAATAGAAGGAACGAGTCTGAAAAACGTTAAATTTAAGATTTTCCAAGATAACAAGAAAAAAGCAGAATATTTTGGAGAAATGCTTTTTACTTACAAAGGAGTCAGTGGGCCGATCGTGCTTAACGCCAGTCGGGATATGGGTGAGATGATTGAAACGGGCGGAAAAGTGTCTTTGGAAGTAGACTTAAAGCCTGCCTTAGATTTCGAGCAGTTGGATTTGCGCTTGCAACGAGATTTCAAAGAAAAAGCTAATCGGGACTTTAAAAATTACTTACCTGACTTGGTGCCCAAAAGCATGGTTGATTTCATTATGTTTCTTTCCGGTTTGAATTCACAACGAAAGTTATTTGAAATTCAACGCGAAGAGCGCAAAAATCTAGTCAAGATTCTCAAGGGCATAAGAATGACCGTTAAGAGTTTAGGGGATTATCAATCGGCCGTAGTGACCAAAGGCGGAGTAAGCTTGAAAGAAGTTGACCCGAAGACTATGCAATCGAAAAAAATTAAAAATCTTTTCTTGGCGGGAGAAGTCCTTGATTTGGACGGTCCGACGGGCGGCTATAATCTTCAAATTTGTTGGAGTACCGGATTTGTGGCGGGAAGTGTTTACAATATAGAATAAACTTGCTAGAAAGTAAGTCCCCAAAAATACGGGGAAAGGAGGGAAGGCACTTGAAAAAAATGGCTGTTGTACTATTATTTCTTATTTGCTGCTCTTTGCCGGCAATTGGGTTGGCGGGAGGATGTCCTGAAGGAAAGTATTATGATACTCAATCGAAAAAATGCATTACTCCCGGAGATGATCCGACAGGAAAGACTGAGCGAAATTTTCGTCGTCAATTGATTGAAGAAAACCCAGAGCTTTGTGTTGATGGTTGGTGCTGTCCGGATGAGCGAATCTATGGGGAATGTATCAAGCAGAGGGACAAGGTAAAATGTTTGAAGAAGAAAGGATGCTTTGTCCAGGGAGAGTGATAGAGAGAGTTTTCAAAAAGGAGGGAAAGGAAATGAAAAGGAGTAAGAGAAGCAAGGGAAATTTACTGACCCACACTCAGGCTAGAAGACGGCATTGTAAAGCAAGGGCTTTATCCCGTTATGATCAGGAATTGAACAGGTTTGATCTAAGGGAAATGGCCCTCAAAGTACACAAAGGAGAAGGTTTGTTTGTCCGTTTTACTGAGCAAGGCAACCGACGATACGTTGAATGCTTAGTGGATCACAATCAGGAACTTTTCCGAGTCATCTTTGATCGGAAAAAGAAAGAGCTAGTAACACTTTTGCCAATAGCTTTTCTGCCAGCAGAAGAGTCTGAAGCAACTTTCCAACCAGAGGAAGCTCCTCGACTAGAAGCAGCTTCTCTTTGAAAGAAAGAAAAAAATCCAAAACCGCCGGTGTATTTTCACTAGCGGTTTTTTTTTATTTTTAAAAATTTGACAGGAAATATTTTCGCTTGTTCAATATAAATATAAATAATTATTGAACAAGTAAACAAAAATGAAAATCCTCAACAAAAAAGAAGAAATTGTGCTAAAAACCCTAAAAGAATGGCTGAAGAAAAAGGGAGAAATGCCTACGGTAAGAGAGATTCAGGCAGGGGTGAAGAAGCACTCAATTGAAATAAAAAGCCTCGGTAGCGTCTTTAACTATCTGAAATCGTTAGAAAAAAAAGGTTATATTAAAAAAACAAAAATCGATCGTGGCATTGAAATAATTGAACAAGCTAAGAAAAATTTTGTTAGCATTCCTATTTTGGGTACGGCCAATGCCGGTTGTCCTCTGTTTTTTGCGGAGCAAAATATTGAGGGCTTTTTGAAAATCTCACGCAAGCTTTTTACCCAGCAAATTACGGAACATATTTTTGCCATTGAAGTTTCCGGCAACTCGATGAATCTGTCAGAAATAAGAGGTAAAAGAATTGAAGATAGGGATTATGTGCTGATTGATGCGGAGTATAAAGATTTTCAAAATGGAGATAAAGTTCTAGCGACGATTGACGGTTTGGCAACTATTAAGACTTTTATGCGTATTGATAAAAACAATATCGGACTTTTTCCTCAATCAACGGAAAGTCAACATCGACCGATTTATCTGACCGGTGAAGACAATTTTGTAATTAACGGGAAAATAATCGATGTGATGAAAAATCCTCAGGCGATTCGAATGGAAGCTTTAGGAGTTTGCTAGACAATATAAAAGAGGAGTTTTGAAGCTCCTCTTTTATGTACTAATGCACACTGTTTGTTTGTCTAGATTTTCTAGTTAGTTTTGGTTAGCTTAGCTGATTTCAGCATAAAGTTAATCTTCTTGTCGAATTTCTTCACTAGCTCGTCTGTATTTTTAACTTTCAAAGTCAGGAGTTCACTTGTCTTATGCTTCTTGGTTAAGTCGGAAAGGGTGAAGTAAACTTTTATCTTCTTGCTGCTATAGTATTTAACATTGTCAGCGGATTGTCTACCTAATTTTACAGTAGCATCTTTGCTGAAGTTCTTGCCTTTAAGAGTCATCTTAATCTTTATTTTACCCTCATGGCTAGTATATTGTTCGTACTCAACTTTGCTGATCTTCGGTCTGGTGGCTCCGCCACTTCCCTTCTCAACCGCTTTAAAGGTGGTGAAGTGAGCGGCGTTAAAGGTGATAGTATTAGTAGCTTGGTCATAGCTCATGCCAGAAACTACACCATCTTCGTCGGTGGCTCCGTCAACCAAAATTTCTGGATCATCGAATTCAGAGACATTCCACATAGTAATAACCGTTCCTGCATCTCTCATTCCGTTTACTAAATCAGCGTCCAAACCAATTTCTTCAGGTTCGAAATCCAATTTAGAAACTAAAGATGAAAGAAACAGCATGAAATCTCGGCTCATGAAATCTATACTGTTGGTAAATTCAATTCGGCCCGAGTCTTCCTCGAAGTAAAGTCCAGTAATATTGTGCCAATCAGTTTGGGTGAATAGGTTCGTAGTAACCCCCTCGGATTCTAAAGAGGGTTCCATGGTAGTAAGAATCCAGCCAATAGATTCACAAGTGGCGGCTGCTCTTTCCGCTCCACCAGGCAAACCAGCTGCATTCAAAATGACGGTAGCTTTGGCGGTGCAAGTTGAGTCGTCCGGTCGATCAAGTTGACTCATTACGTCCCAAAAGGGATCACCTGCTGCAGGTAACTCATCTCCTGGTCCCGTTGCGGCCTTGACTCCCGGAACTAACAGGAAAAAAGAAACTATCGCCAACGCGATAAAGATTTTTTCTTTCATTGTTTTTTTTAAATTAATTAATTTTTTATAAATATATTTTTATTTTATTGATTTTTTTTAAATCGGCAAAAAATTCGAAAATTTTATTTTTTGAGTTTAAAATCATAAACATTATGAAAGAAGAAAATAAAAAAACAAAAATTTTAGACAAAATCCCTCCCGGAGTGTTGGTGCCATTGGCACTTCTTGGAGCCTTGGCCTTAGCTGGTTTATTGATTTGGTTGGGGATTAAGCTTTCCCCAGTGGAACTGCGTGATCCGGAGGCGATTTCAGCGGAAAAACAGTGGATGCAGTCAGAAAAAAAGAAAACGGTATGATGCTGAAATCAGGCGATGAATCACTAAAAGGTACGAAATATTTATGGCTCACTAATCCTGATAATTGGAGTAAGGAATCTAAAAAAACATTTCGAGAACTTGCCAGCGATGAAATGAAAGTAGGGCGAGCCTGGGCTATTAAAGAATCATTCAGGCATTTTTGGGATTATCGATATTTCGGATCAGCAAGCAGTTTTTTCAAAAGTTGGTATTACTGGGCTACGCATTCACGACTCAAGTCAATCATAGATGTAGCGAGGACAATCAAGCGTCATATTAAAGGAATTATGGCATATCTGAAGCATCACATTACAAACGCAGTTACAGAAGGTTTAAACTCAAAGATTCAATCCATCAAAGCAAACGCCAGAGGGTTTAGAAATTTTCAAAATTACAGAGTTGCAATTTTATTCCACTGCGGAAAGCTAAACCTTTACCCATAACATTTCCTGAAGAACCTTAAAAAAAGGCGCAAGGACCTGATTTTATTATTTGGAGTGCTATGCAATGAATGTAGCGAGTTTTTCGTGGCTCGCTTATACCAACAACTTTCAAACATTCGACTAGATAGAGAGCCTTCCTGATCCAGATACCATATTGAAGCAGACAAGACAATTATTAGCATTAATGAAATAACAATTTTACTATTCCTTGATCTTATAGCTAACATTAAGCTCCACAACTATCTCTAGTTGTCCTGGTTGAAGAATAATGATACTAGATGGTGTTGGGGATTGAGTTGGCGGCATTTCGTTGCTACTAACTTGTCCATATTGAGATCCAGGTGCTGCAAGCACTGATTCATACCAGCTTGAAATATTTTTTAATTTTAAACCAGAAATATTTGCCATGTCTTTGGCTTTCTTGCTTGCATCAGAAAGTGCATCCAGTCTTGCCTTTTGTTTGAGCTCTTCCGCATTTGTTGCCACCATTTTCACTTCGCCAACTTGATTAGCTCCAGCCTTGGTTGCGATTGAAACAATTTCACTCACGCGATTTGAATTGTCTTTAATCCCAGGGATTAGCACTGTGATTTGCTGTGAAGAAGTGTAGCCATCAATTTCTGGCGCCTTGATTTCTCCTTCTGGAGTTGCTGGAATTTCTTTGTATCGAGGATTAAGCACATATCCAGTAATCTGACGATTTTCCTTTGGAATTCCTGCTTGTTCAAGAGCCACATCAACGCGCGCAAGCGCTTCGCTGGTTTTTTGGATTGCCAAATCAGACGTATCTTCACGAATAGTAAGAACTCCAAGATTCACGATGGCTGCATCTGGAACAACTGGCACATGTCCTCGCCCGATTACTTGTACTGAATCATAAGATTGAGTCCAAATTGAATCTTTTACAACTGCTAATCCAAGCACTGTTGCAAATGCAACAATTCCTACAATTTTTACAGCTACATGGCCACGACCTCCGCAATGAGGCGTTAAGATTGTTTCTTTCATTGTTTTTTTTAAATTAATTAATTTTGTATAAATATATTTTTATTTTATTGATTTTTTTTAAATCGGCAAAAAATTCGAAAATTTTGTTTTTTGAGTTTAAAATTATAATCATTATGAAAGAAGAAAATAAAAAAACAAAAATTTTAGATAAAATCCCCCCCGGAGTGTTAGTGCCATTGGCACTTCTCGGAGCCTTGGTCTTGGCTGGTTTATTGATTTGGTTGGGGATTAAGCTTTCCCCAGTGGAACTACGTGACCCGGAGGCGATTTCAGCGGAAAAGCAGCAGGAGGAATGGCGAAAGAAAAAACTAGAAAAGGACAATAACAACGAAAACGAAGCCGGCACTTCCCTGCCCGACTACGAATATAATTTTTCTAAGGCCAATACAAACGAAGCAGTTGGTGATCAGAATATTCAATCCGATGGCAGTAGTCCAGCAGAAGCAGGAGACGGTTCAGTCTCAGGTGGCGACACCTCTGCTACTGGTAGTAACAACAATAGCAATCTCTCCTCTGATATCGTTTCTAAAAACAATAATTCTTCCGATTCGAAAGGAGAAGATGATTCGGGAAAAGCAAACACTAATTCTAATCTCATTACGACTGCTCGCGGATGTACTTATCCGGCAGGAGACGTAAACGTTTGGTGGCATCGAGCCAGCTTAAAGCAAAGAGAATGCTACATTGCAGAACACGGACAGCCTGTTTTTGATCAGGACGATCCGTATTTCTGTGATTATGAGAAGAGTGAGGATTGCTTTTATAAAGAGTATAAGTAGATTGAGCTACTTGTGACAACCCCTCTGCCTCGTCGTATAACTCCTCAGCACCTCCCCTCAACTGAGGGGAGGAAAATCTTTAAATAATTTCTGTAAGAATACTATTTTATCTTTGTTGAGAACAAGACCATTTTTTTATCGGCGTTGGAAAAAATTACCTTGCTACCGTCGGGTGAATAACTGGGTTCGTTGGAAGTGTATTTGTTGGCCGCCTTACCCTTACCGGAACCACTAGTCTTTCGGTAGTATAGTAATCCTTTTTTAGTTGTACTGCTGTAGGTAATGTAATCTCCATTGTGAGAAATGGTAAAAGAATAGGCGGTGATATCTTTTAGGGCGTCGCCTTCCTCATCGTCATCGTCATCGTTGGCATCTCTTTTATAAATCTTACTATCATTGACATTTAGATAATAAATATAATTTCCATCGGGAGAATAAACCGGATTTTGGGAATTGACATCCGTAATTTGCTCGCCATCATCGTTATTATTTTCATTTAAATCTTTGCGATAAAGCTTTCCCTCTTCGTCCAGATTACTGTAGACTACATAGCGACCATCGGGAGAGTAGCAGGGATCGGCTGACTTTGCTCCGTTAATATCTTCGCCATCTCCATCGTCGCCGGCGTTCTTTCTATAGAGTTTGTGACCCCTCTCTAGATTGACATACAATATATATTTTCCATCAGGAGAATAGACGGGAGAGGAAGACCTGAAGGAATTGATAGCGTTGCCTCGGCCTTTGTCGCTGAGTTTATTTTTTTTACGATAAAGAAAGCCTTCAGATCCGTCATCTTTGCGAAAAACGTAAGTGATATATTTACTATCGGGCGAATAAACCGGGTCCAGTCCGGCATAGTTACTTGCTTTTTGACTTTTAGATTTAGCCCAGGTCTTTTCAATATTTTGAGGCAAGAAGGCCAATCCCGCAAATAGTAAGACAGTCCCCACAACAGAGGAGATAAAAAACGTTTTGTTTTTGAGGGGATTTTTTATTTGGCGCATGTTTTTTTATTACTATTTGTGTTTATTGTTTTTAGACCGTTTCTTTCTTTTCCTCCATTTTCGAAAAAGCCAAATAGCCCGGAACGATTAAATTAGCGATAGGTACAAGCATAAGAATTCCCAGCCAATCAGGTTTTTTAACTTCTTTGGCAATTTGCATCCAAACAACAATCATAATAGCAATGTTGATGGGTGGGATGAAAAAAAGGAGAAACCACCAAGATGGTTTTTTAGCAATTTTGAGCATTAAAATTATATTTAAGAAAGGCACCCAGGCGAACCAACCATCCTTGGTGGCTGTCTTTTTGGCAATTTTCATTAAGCAGATGGCAAAAAAGACATAACAAATCAAGGCGAGAATAAGGAAGACAAGAACTAACATGCCAAGAAAGACAAAGATGCCCTCCTGTGCTCCTGGCGGCAGTTGAGCCATATTATCGGCTAGCATTTGAGCGTCTTCCATACCGACCGGGGCGGTACTTAGTTGGGGTTCTGTAGCGAGGGCGACTAAATTTTCCATTTTTTAGTTTAAAGAATTATTTTTAATTTTTACGATAATTTTATTCTATTATACTGTAAATTATAATAAACTTAAAAAATTAAAAAAACAAAAATGGAAGAAGGGCAAATAGTAAATTGTGGGGGGCTTGACTGTTCCGTCTGCCATTGGTTGTCTACGATTAATAATTTTTCGCTTTGGCTCACGACTCTTTCTTTTGCCGTAGCGACTATATTTTTGGTCTTGGGCGGGTTTTATTATTTAACAGCTAATGGTGAGGATGAAAAAATGGTGAAGGCGAAGCGATGGATAAAAAATTCTCTTTGGGGTTTTGCTCTAACACTATTTTCTTTTTTGGTTGTTTTGGGGACGTTTTCTCTGGTAGGTTCAGAAAATAAAGACAGTCGGCTTAAAATAAAGTGTGAAATTCCCTTGGTGGCAGATGAAAAACCGGCGGAAGATAATTATTTTAGCAGTGACGGAGCGTATTTGGACGAAGATCTTACGGGTCAGATAGCTTATTCTAATAATGTGAATTCGCTAGTTTCGGGAGATAATAGAATTATTAAGTTAAAAACTGAAGAATTGTCTATTGATAATCTAATAGAAGATTTAACGAATTTACCGACTGAGAGAGAAATAAAATTTGTCTTAGGAGATAGAAGCTTAAGTGACCAAGAAATCGTGCAGTATAAAAATTTAGATTTAGGTTTTGACGCGGAAAAATTAGGCAATTATACGGTAAAAAAAGACAGCGATCCTTTGGTGGGAGACGTTATTATGGACAAGGAAGGCAAGATTAAGGAGATTCTTTCTCTCAACACAACTGACGTGGATGATTTTTATTTAATTAAAAATGGTGAGGATATTGCCGAAATTACTGGAAAGGTCGTGAATGAAGCTGATCGAAATCAACTAGCTAAGACAGTTAATGTTTTGAAAACTATGGGGACAGTGGCTTCAATTGAGCAGAAGAATCTTTACGCCTATATTTCCGGTGATCCGATTGGAGAAATCGATCAATGTTTGGAGTCGGGAGGAGAATTAAACGAATTTAAAAACAAATGTTTGGCGGAAAAAGAAACTTTCTCCGGTCGCAATTTAAACTGCTCAGCGGTCTATAATCCCATTTACGAATGCAATTGTCCGACAGGAACTTATCTTTCAGGAGAGAGATGTGTTTCCAGTTCTAAAGATGCTTTTGCCACTGAGACCAATGAAAATCAAAACGATAATTATACGGACCAAGCCAATGATAACTCTTCAGAAAGTGGTGATGGGGGGGAAAAAATAAGCAAAACCTACTGCCGAGACGTTTTCTTGGAGGAGAAAAAATGTCCATCCTCTCGTTGCGAGGGAGACAGGATGATGCTCTATCCGAGTGCGGTTAAGGACGAGTGCGTTGATACTCCGAATGGCCCATCGATAAAAAGAAATCTTTGCATCGGTGCGATGAGCGGGAATACGACAGAAAACCAAAGCTGCAAGGAATCGCTGAACGCGAAGAGTGACGAAGAAAAGAGAAAGGAAGCGGAGGAGGCTTATAATAAGAACAAACAAAGTCCCAACTGGTATGAAGATCTTTTGAATAAAGAATATCAAAAAGGAGGGGATGTCTCAAACGATGGCTCCTCTACCGGCAACGGTGGTACCGATAATACCGGCAAGGATGGTGATAATAAGACGGGCAATAACGACAATCCGGATCCGGGTCCTTTGCCTCCAGACAAGGGATCGGGTAATTTTAATCCCGCACCTTCCTTTAAAGAATTGAAAGAGTGTATCGGGCTGAAGGGCGATCAAATTCCGTATAATGGGATTTTGGTGGTCCTGCTTAATCCGGCCGATCCGTTGAATCGAAAACACGTGGAGAATATTAGTCGTATGTATTATTTGGCTCGTGACGGCAAGTTAATCGGCAAGAATGGAGGTTTGGCCACGGAGACGGGCGGACAGGAATACGGGGCCAGAACTTACGATAAAAGCACGACTGGTAGTCCCAATGGGCCTTCTATGTGGGGTCGGGGCTGGAAGATTTTTAAAGGTCCGACGAAATATAATAAAAATGGTTGGACTGACCATTGTTCCTACGGATCGCATGATGGCTACAAAACAGGAGTGAGTGAAAGGGCTTTAGATGAGGCGAACTTAAAAGGTGGAAAAGTAACTTCTGTTTCTCGCTGCGGTCAGCATATCCGCAATAAATACAGTTCGGCCGGTTGTGCCACTATGGGGGATAATACTCGATGCGGCTTTATTAACACCTCCAAAACTTATATGACAAAGACAAACGGCACTATTATGCAAATTAATCTAGTGGGAGAAATCAATCCGTCCAATGGCAAGTTCTCCAGTCCCGATTGTGGCAAAATCGATTATTGCGGTGCCAAGAGAATTTTCGAAGCCAGCGGTGCTAAAAAATTCAAAAATGATCCGAACGACGGTTATGATGGGGGAGACAGCCGGCGGGTGGAATGTTAGCCTACGGCAGTTAAAAGTTGAAAGTTAAAAGTTCAAAGTTTAACTTTTAATTTTGAATTTTGCATTTTTAACTTTTAATTTCTTTCCCCTTTCCCCTTTCCCCTTGCTCCTTATATCTTATTAAAAAACACCCAGGCAATCGCTTGGGTGTTGTGGTTTTACGTTAAGTTTAAAATTCTTCACGCGGTGGCATAGTCATATCACTAAAAGAAATTAATTTTTCGATCTTTTTTGCCATGCCCGGTTTGGTGCAGCGCAGAAGAAAAAAATCATTTTCATCTTCTGCTATTTCTTCTAGCATCTCCATGCTCATTTTGGGCTGAATTTTCTTCAGCTCCTCTTTTAGTGAAATGCCCTCTTTTCGGTCGATGTCTGCGGCCGAAGATGAACAGTCCTCTTTTTTTAGACCCATTATTGTTCCCTCCAAATCTTTTCATAAGCAAACCCCCAAACCTTTTCCTGAAATTGGTAGAGACGTATTGAATACGTCATTTAAATGTAGAGGCGTATTAAATACACCATTTAAACTAAGTTAACAGGTTTCTGTTTCTTCTGACGTAAGCCTCGAAAGCTCTTCCCAGATTAGGGCTGAAGCGATCCAAAAGCTCTATAGCCATAGTGATCTCTTTGCGATTGGCGATCTGCACCCATTCTTGGATGAGTCGTTGTCGGTTGGAATTATTAAAAAATTCCACTTTCTTTGTCCAAAAAGCTAGATTTTCTTTATCTAGCATAATCGGATTGTCCCAATTGGAAAACTCTTGAAAGATCCGAAGCATTGCTCTCGGAAACATACTTCTCACCTCAGCTGCCATCGGCACCTCCTTTACGTGGAAAATCTTTTAAAGAGCTTGATTGTCCCCTTTTTACTACTAAAAAAGCTAACGGTCAAGATAAAAATTGAAAGATTTTGAAAAAAGGTTTATAATTCCCACGTTAAAAGATAAGGTAGCGTTTTTTTGTTTTTAAATATAAAAAGTCAATGTTAAGAAAAATAGGACAATTAGTGGTTTTTACTTTAATAATAACGGGATTAACAATTTCGAGTCTTAATTTTGTGCGAGCGGAAGACGTGCCAGACAGTTCCTCGGAAGAAGAATCGGGAGGCGATGATTTTGATCTATATCAAAAATATTTACTGTATAAAAAATACGAAAAAAGAGTGTTATACAAAAAATATTTGAGGTATAAATCGGGTAAATTGGGGAAGAAATATAAGAAATACAAGCAATACAAAAAATATAACAAAAAATCTTATGATGCCTATAAAAACTATGGCACTAGCGAGTATAAGGATGGTCATGATCGTTATCTAAATTATTTAAATGGCAGGAAATCTGATTCATCGGACGGTGACCTGGGTGAAGCTGATCTGGGTGGTGGTATTCTCGGACCGGATGTGACGATTGGCCTGACGAAATATAGTAAAAGCGATCTGAAAGGTGACGCAGTTAAAATCAAAGCGGAAGATGAAAATGGTTCTGCCAGGGCTTACAATATCAAGGATAAGAATGGTAATCTGATCGCACAGGTGCCAGCTAGCCAGGGGGAGCGGACGCATGTCGATTATGATGGCTCTGACAAATTCAAGATTGACAATTCCATCACCGCTACTCTGACTTCAGATGACGAAATCACTTTTGAGGCGGCCGATGGTGATGTTAATACTATCGTTTTTGATTATTCTCGTCCCAATTCAAATTATGACAAGTTTAGGGGCACGATGAAATTAAAGAAAAATGCTGACGGTGATGCGTATTGGGTCATCAACAAATTACCGATGGAACATTATGTTTGGGGTATGGGTGAAATCACTGGGACTGGACCCATGGAATATAATAAAGTGATGACCACTTCTTACCGAACCTATGGTTACTGGAAAATGAAATTTTCGACCAAATATGCTAAGGACGGTTTCCGAGTGGATGCGACTCCTGGTAATCAGCTCTATTACGGGTTTGAATGGGAGAAAAATTATCCTCGCATTAGACAGGCCGCTTTGGAAACGCAAGGACATATTGTGATGTACAAGAAAGAAATCGCTATTACCCCTTATTCTTCCTGGACGGACGGCAAAACGCGAAGCTTCAAGGAGCGCTGGGGATCAAGCGATTACCCATGGTGCAAGTCAGTTAAAGATCCTTACGGCAAACACTCCAGTAAAAGTACAAAAACTTTAGAGGCGGAGGGCAATCACATGGTAGGTTTGAGTGCGAATGGAGCTTTAAAGTTAGCCAAAGATAATGATTGGGATTGGGGTAAAATTATCCGTTATTATTTTTCGGGTATTACCATTCTAAAGGTGTATTGAAATTAAAAAATTAATAATTTAATTAACAAGATGCTAAAAAAGAACCCCATAGTTGCCTTTGTTTTAGTTCTGGTATTGGTAGTCGTTGGCGGTTTTGCCTATCAAGTTTTTGGTGATCGTTATTTTAAAAAAACGACCGATCTACCAAAGGAAATGAATAATAATCGGAATTCGAGTTTAATTGGGGGACCAACTAAAGGCAATGATAATTCCAATATCGAAAATGGCAACGTTAACGGTCTGGATAATTTAAATCAAAATAGCAATACAAATGACAATAATTCCGTCAGAGATAGAACCAGCATCGGTCCCAAAGACTGTGAAAATCGCTGTGCCGACTTTAAGGAGGAGGAATTGGATTATTGTCGAGAAGTTTGCGGTTTGAAAGTCAAAAACGCCAATGCTTCGACCACGGGAGACTGTTCCGATCTTAGCGGGCTGAATAAAGATTATTGTCTGAAAGATATAGGCATTGAAAAGCGAGATTTCAAATTTTGTGATCAGATAGTGGACACAAAAATCAAGAAAAACTGTCGAGATAGAATAACGGAAGATATGTTGGACTGATTCGGTCTTTAGGGTAAGCAAATCTAATTAATATTTATTTATGAATTTCTGGGACGCAATAATTTTAGGAATAGTGGAAGGCTTAACGGAATTTTTACCCGTTTCTTCAACTGGGCACTTGATTTTGATGGGCAATCTAATGGGTCTAGAGCAAACGGAATTCCTAAAAACTTTTGAGATTGCCATTCAACTGGGAGCAATACTCTCGGTGGCGGTTATCTATTATAAATCTTTGTTCGTGAATTTTGAGATGATGCAAAGATTGGCGATGGCTTTTCTGCCAACGGCCATTTTGGGTTTTATTTTTTACAAAATAATTAAAGAAGTTTTTTTAGAAAGTGAGAAACTAATCGTCTGGTCTTTATTAATAGGAGGTGTCGCCATTATATTATTTGAATGGAAGAATATTTATAAACAAAAAGAAGGGGGACTGAAAACTGAGAAAATCGAAAAAGAAATTACACTAAAAAAAGCTTTTTGGATTGGAGTTTTCCAGGCTTTGGCCATGATTCCAGGAGTTTCTCGTTCAGGAGCGACCATTATTGGCGGTATGGCTATGGGCGTCTCTCGAAAAAATATAGTGGAATTTTCTTTTTTGTTAGCCTTTCCAACTATGCTCGCTGCCACCGTGCTAGATGTTTTAAAAAACCAAGAGGTTTTTAATTCGGACAGTTTCGGTCTTCTCCTTTGGGGTTTTATTGTTTCTTTTGGGGTGGCCTTGCTTTCAATAAAGTTTTTAATCGGTTTCGTAAAAAAACATACCTTTATTGGTTTTGGAGTCTACCGAATAATTTTAGCCATTTTATTTTTTATTTTTATCCTGTAAAATACTTAGTATGGAGTTTATCAAAACGAATCTAAAAGATGCTTATTTAATAAAACCGAAGGTTTTTCGAGATAATCGGGGTTTTTTTCTTGAGTCTTACTCAAAAAAAGTTTTTGAGGAAAATGGAATTGGAGCCGATTTTATTCAAGATAATCATTCTTTGTCGGTGGAAAAAGGTGTTCTTAGAGGTATTCATTTTCAAAAAGGTTTGGCCAGCCAAGCAAAATTGGTCAGAGTAATTAAGGGTAAAGTTTTTGATGCCATAGTGGATTTACGGCAAGACTCCCCCACTTTCGGTCAGTGGCAAGGCTTCGAGCTAAGTGCCGATAATTTCTTAATGCTTTTTGTTCCTCGGGGTTTTGGTCACGGTTTTTGTACCTTAGAAGAAAACACCGAGTTTGTTTATAAGGTAGATAATTATTATTCACCGGAAAACGATTCCGGTATTATCTGGAATGACCCGGAATTGAAGATTGATTGGCTAATTAAAGATCCGATTTTATCGGAAAAAGACAGTAAATTGGGAAAATTTAAGGAA
>CAZRPR010000001.1:0-6849 GCA_964602125.1 uncultured Candidatus Saccharibacteria bacterium | reverse complement strand
TTATAAGTTGGTAGAGTTTTTAATTTTTAAAATAAAAAAACATGAAAACAAGAACAAGTTGGCTGTTGGGAATACTGGGAATTTTTCTGGTTCTCCCTCTAACTGTTTCTGCCGGGGTAGTCGGTCGCAAAACTACACTAAGAGAGGCGACGGTCAGTGCTATTGATGGAACGATTCTGACAGTATCAAAAGACAGCGTTAACTACGAGGTGGAAACCGCCGGGGCAAAATTAAAAAGAAAATATAATGCTAAGGCGGGTTTAAGTGAATTTAGAACAGGCGATATAGTTACAATTAAGGGAAGGTATACGGCTGAATATAGTATCAGGGCTCGAGAGGTCAAAGATCTTTCTATCCAAAAATGGAAGAGCACTTTCGTCGGTACGGTTAAATCAATAGATAGTACTAACAACACTTTTGTTTTGACTTCAGTGAAAAGAGGAGATCAAGTAATCGAAGTTTCAAGCACGACCAAATTTACCTATCGTAAAACCAGTAAATCCTTTTCTGATTTAAAGGTGGGTGACGAAGTAACGGCCAAAGGAATTTGGAATAGTACTCACGCTATTATCTATAGCACCAATTGGGTAAAAATCAGAAAAACTTCCTAGTTGATTGGTTAAAATAAAAAATAATTGAAAAAAATAAGTAAAAAAAGCGGTTTGATCCTATCGTTATGGTTAGTATTGATCGGGAGTTGGCTGTTACCCGCTATTTCTTTTGCCGGAGACGACAATCTTACTCAAAAAGAAATAGCGGATTTGGCCAAGTCTTCCGTGGTGCGTATCATCCAGAAGGTTAAAGGAGCGGCTATTGTTCCGGAAATTGAAGTGGATTTTAAGAGTATGACGGTGAAGCTGAAAGAAGATGGTGGTGGCCCAACGCCCCCTTTCGAAATTCAGGTGGACGATTATTTCTCCGGCTCGGGGGTGATTGTTCGAGCGGATGGCTACATTATGACTAATTCTCATGTGGTTTCTTATCAGTCGGTAAAAAACTTAATTGTGGCCGATTTCATATACGAGGCTCTTGAAAAAGGAGCGTCGACTTTAAGCGAGGAAGAACTGAAAGAATACGTAATTGCTCGAAGCGAGGAG
This sequence comes from uncultured Candidatus Saccharibacteria bacterium, assembly GCA_964602125.1. GTDB lineage: Bacteria > Patescibacteriota > Minisyncoccia > CAIUEV01 > CAIUEV01 > CAIUEV01. The sequence goes on along the minus strand of CAZRPR010000001.1, from coordinate 5,752 downwards.
GAGATTGAAGGCTTTGCCGAAAAAATATCCGATTTTATTTTAGAGAAGAGTGAATTTGATTTAGAAAAAAACATTACCGTATTAAATCCCGCCTTGAAACAGGAAAAGTTTGAGGACCTGGTAGCTAAGAGTTTTCCGGCGTCGATTGTAAGTGTTAATGATAATTTCTACAAAGATGATCAAGATTTTGCTCTTATCAAAATAGAGCAAGACAATCTTCCGGCACTATCTCTTGGCAAAGTGGAGGACATCTCAGTCGGTAAAAAAGTGTACATTTATGGTTATCCGACGACGGCTACCATGAATACAAAAGACAATCTAGAGCCTACATTTACCGAAGGAACGCTTAGTGCCACCAAGGATTCAAAAAAGAAGGATTTTAAAATTTTTCAGACAGATGCCAAAATATCTAGTGGCTCCAGTGGCGGACCACTTTTAGATGATGCCGGCAGAGTGGTCGGTTTGGTCACTTTCATTACGGCTCAAGGGCTCAAGCAGGAGGGAGACAGTTTTGCTTTCGCTTTGCCGATAAATATTGCTACTGACTTACTTAAAGAATCTGCCTTGGGCGGTCAAGAAATTCCGGAATTTAGGGCAGGTGAATATGAAAATAAATTTCGTTCTGGAATAAGTTTGCTAAAAAATAATGAATGTGGTAAAGCCATAGAAAATTTGTCGATAGCCAAAGCAGAAATTAATGAAAATTTTAAAACTGAAGTGGGGACCGACGAGTATATTAAACAATGTGAAGCGAAAATTCAATCGGGCGAATCTCTGGATTCCGGTTGGGCGGTCTTTAAAAGCCGACTAAGCAGCAATTCACTTCTTTGGATTGGCGGTTTGATTGGTCTGATTATAGTTTTGATTTCCGCAATTGCTTGGGTAAGACTTTTTTATCGAGTGAGGCAAGATGAGCGAGAGCTGGATAACGTAGAAGAATATCTCAATCTCAATCTGGAAGATGGTACTCCCAAAGAAGAGGAAAGCAAAGACAGTGATTTTTTAAACAAACTCAAACCGTAAATTTTAGGGTTTTACTTTGATAGTCTCATCTACTCTCTCTTTCTTATCTATTTTTTTAACGGTGATATTGGTGCCATTCACTTCGACTAGCGAAAAAGAGTCTTCTTCCCCTACCCCGTATCTTTCACTGTTGCCACTATTACCACTGATAATAAAATCAATATCATGTTTGTTTTTATGCTGAAAACTATGTTCATGGCCGGATATTACTAAATCGACTTTATATGTTTGCAAAATATTCAGGAGACGATCGCGCGAGGCTTTGTTGCAACTCATATCGTGACATTCCTCTGCTGACTCTTCAAAAAAAGTGATGGGTGGAACATGGGTTACTACTATTTTGTTGGGTTGAGTGTTTTTCTTTAAATCCTCCTCCAACCAATTGAGTTGGATGGCGTCAAGATTATGTTTTAACGGATAGTCGGAGGAGAGCAAGACGAAATGAGTATTTTGATAGTTAAAAGAATGATAGAGTTTTGCTCGTTCGGTAAAACCCCAGGTTTTTCCCCAGAGAGTTTTAGACCATAAGTTAACGCAGCGAAAACCGCAGTCCATATCATGTTTGCCAAAAGCGATATATGTCTTTTTAAAATTAGAGTCAACAATTCTTTTAAAAGTGTTTATCCAGTCTTGATAAACAAAAACATTTTTACTGACTGTAGCCATAATGTCTCCTGTAAAAATGGCAAAATCAGGATTTTGTTTTCTGGCTAGATTGACCATCTGGCTCATTTCGGGGTAAAAACCCGTTTTCATGCTCTCTGAATCACCGAGGACTGTAAACTTAAAATTAACCGATTCTTCAGCGGCGAAAGCAGGAGAAGCTCCAAAAAACAAAATTGTAATGATTATTATTTTTTTGATTAGCATCGAAACAAGAATTATAAATTAAAAATCGCTCTTCTATTATATCATACAAAAAAACCCTTCGCTTTGAGGCGAAGGGTTTTGAAGTAGTAATCTTTTCAGACTATATTACTTAGAATCTTTTTTGAGGCTGAGGTTTGGCAATATCGACTTTGATTTTTCTGCCTTCAAAGTCTTGGCCGTCAAACATTTCAACCGCTTTTTGGGCTTCTTCTTCCGTCTTCATTTCCACGAAACCGAAACCTCTGGATTTTCCAGTGTATCGGTCAGTAATGATTTTGGCTGAAACCACTTCACCAGCTTGGGCGAAAAAATCTTGCAAGCTAGCTTCGGTTGAACTGAATGGCAAACCGCCAATAAATAACTTTTGGTTCATTTGCGCAATTTATAAAAACTTAGATCCTTAGTCGACCAAATTTTTCTAAAGATATGAAAGTATACTATCACAAAAATAAACATTGGCAAGAAAAAAGGGATAATTTTTTCAATAGTTGGGTTTTTTCAATTTTTTATATTTATCTGTTAAAATTAAAAAAATAAATTTGAATCCAAAAAACAAAATGCTCACCGGGGAAAAACGTTTGAGAAAAAAGATGGGAATTGAGAAGATAAAGCTACTTTACGCAGTAATAATAGTGGCCATATGTTCAATATTTCTCGCTAATCTGCAGGTGAATTTTGTTTGGCTGAAGAATTTTTCCACTAATTTTAGGGCCAATATAGTCAAATACGAACTTTCAGAAGCTAGCCATGTAGCCAGCATGATGAAAGAAGAGGCGTTAAGAGAAATAGAAAATGTTGAGGAGCTATCCAATAATCTAAAAACAGTTTGTGATGATGAAAGCCACCGACAGGTTTTTATTGCCGTTTTTTTGAAAAAAAATTATGATCTAAGGGAGATTTCCATTGTCGATCTTTCCGGCAAAGAAGAAAGTAGATTTTCTCGCAGCGAGACTTTCCATGAAGAAGATTTAATAGATTTTTCCAAGGATCCACAGTTTGAGGAAGCTAAAAAAGGGGAAAGTCAAATAAGTGATATTAAATATAATGAAAAGCTAGAGCCGTACATTACAATTTCCACTCCAATTATTGCTTTAGGCCAAGGGAATGTGGAAAAAATTATTATGGTCAAATATTTTCTGAGAGGGATGTGGAACATTGCCTCGGAAATGAAAATTGGTGAAACGGGCAGAATCTCGGTCTTTGATGAAAATGGAATTCTGATTGCCGATCCGGAAACCTCAAGGGTGTTGAAAAAAACTGATTTGTCTCAATTTGGTCCAGTAAAAGCCATTCTTTCAGACATGGATGGGGTAAAGATGAGAAACTGGGAAAGTCACGGGCATCTCTTCTTGAGTGAAGATCAAATCAAGAAATTCTCTGCCAATGGTCAAAGCTATATTAATGAAAAAGGATCGGAAGTTATTGGTATTACAGTCCCTTTAGACTTAAAGGGGAAACGCTGGGGGGTTTTAGTGGAGCAGGATTTGGCAGAAGCTGAGGCACCAATCAAAGAGATAAACATTTGGTTAATTATCTTTTTTGCGAGCAATCTGTTCGTTGTTATAATTTTACTTTGGGTAATCTTTACTCTTAGACAGGCCCATCGGAAATTAGTTGATAACCAGTATATTTTAGAAATTGCTAGAGAAAAAGCTGAAGATGAAAAAAGCAAGACTTCTTCCATTATTGCTAATTTTGTTGATCCAGTAATAGTAGTTGATAGTGGTTGGCAAATAACTCTCATTAATCCGGCAGCAAGAAAAATTTTTGGTCTCTCAGAAAAAGATTTAGGTAAGAAAATCAATTTTACTCAATCCGGTTTCTCTTTTGATGCGTTCAAGAGCATTATTCCCGTTACATTTGAAACTAAAACAGTGGAACGAGATGAGAATAATTTTGTTTCCCTGGAAGAAGTAGTGGTTGGCCGAAGAGATCCGGAGCAAAAACTTTCCGAATCGGCCTTGACTGCTAGTGTTAGAAATGAACTAACTTATAAGGTTATTTCTAGGCCGGTAGAGGATCCGGACAAAGTTTGCTATGGGCATATGAAAATATTTTATAATTTGACTCGAGAAAGAATGGTTGATCGCATGAAGTCAGATTTTGTTTCCATTGTGGCTCATCAATTAAGAACTCCCCTTTCCGCTATTAAATGGGCGATTGGTATGGTGATGGGAGGAGATGTTGGCAAAATTACAGAAGAGCAGGAAAGTTTTTTGCGCAAAGGATATGACAGTAATGAAAGAATGATCGGGCTAGTCAATGACTTACTTAACGTTTCTCGAATAGAGGAGGGAAGGTTCGGTTTTGTTTTTGAGAAAACTGATTTTCAAGAAGTGGTGAACAACGTAGTTTCAAACCTGGAAGGGGTAATTGCTCGAAAACACTTAAATATTATTCTGGATAAAAAGATAAAATTGCCGATTATCGCTATAGATAAAAGTAAAATAGAATTGGCTCTTCAAAATATTGTGGATAACGCCGTTAAATATACTCCTGACTTTGGAGAAATTAGAATTGGTTTTGAACTGACCGAAGATTTTCTCAAGGTGAGAATAAAAGATAGCGGAGTGGGTATACCTAAAGCTGACCATGATCGTCTTTTCAGTAAGTTTTTCCGTTCATCCAATGTTATCCGCATGCAAACTGAAGGCTCAGGCTTGGGACTCTTCATAGTAAGAAATATTATCGAAAAGCATGGCGGGAAAATTGAAATTATTAGTGAAGAAGGCAATGGAACGGAAGTGATTTTCCAAATCGCTCTAAAAATGAAAGAAAATAATCTTTAATCAAGTGTCAATGCGCAGGAGTTTAATCGCTATTGTAATAATCTTGCTATCTTTGGTGGTAGTCGCCGGTCTTTTTCTTTGGCAGAAAAAAGAAATAGAGGAGGTTTTGAATTCGGAAAAACAGTATCGAATTGGTCTGCTGCAAATGGCTCCTATTGTGAGTCAAAATATGGATGGCTTTCGAGCCGGACTTGCCGAGCTGGGCTATCAGGAGGGAAAAAATATTATCTATATTTATCGGGATGCAAATGGAGATCTGGAAAAACTAAAGACTTACGCAGAGGAATTGGTCGCTTTGAAACCTGACTTAATTTTCGTTAACACTTCTCCTTCCGCCCTGGCAGTTAAGGAGGCAACGGCTAAGAATAATTCCACTTTGCCAGTAATTTTTTCTATGGTGGCCGATCCGGTGGGGGCGGGTATTGTGGCCAGTCAAGAATCGTCGGGAAATAATTTTACGGGTACCAGCTGTGCTTATATTGAAATTGCTCCCAAAAGGTTAGAATTTATGCGAAAAGTGTTGCCGGAGGCTAAAAAAGTGCTAATCCCCTTTCGTAAAGAGGATAAATCGGCCGGTCCTTGTACGGAAAGGATTATTGAAGCTGGAAAAAAAATGGGTTTGGAAATTATACCACAGGAAATAAAGAGTAAGGACGATGTAGAAAGAATACTAGTTGACTTGGATATCTCAAAATACGATGTTATAATGGATCCTGGTGATTCAATGGTTAGTGCGATGGCGGAAAGAATTGCTGGTCGATCGCTTGAGACAAAAGTACCTTATTTTGCTCTTTCTCGAGGTGAAGTAGAAAAAGGTGCTCTGGCCGGTTACGCGGTTGACTACTTTGATTTAGGTAAACAGACATCAATGATAGCTCATCAAGTGCTTTCCGGCACTCATCCCAAAGATATTCCCTTTGAAAGACCGAGAAAGTGGTTCTTTTCTCTCAATTTGAAAGTAGCTGAAATAATGAGCATCGAAATTGCCCCAGAGTTGGCAGAGGAAGCGGATTGGGTGGCGAGGTGATAGAGGAAGGAAATTAAAAGTTAAAAATGCAAAATTAAAAGTT